>NZ_JBHULN010000004.1:0-413226 GCF_042684525.1 Spirosoma soli
CGGACTGGCCTCTGAATCGGCCCATGGGTCTGCAGCCCAGCCGAGCGATAGGATGTGCCAGTCCGTTTTACTTGCTGGCAAGCTACTCCATTCTTGGAATAATCTCACCCCACAAACCTAAAGGCCGGAGCGGGGATCTTAGGGTGGGGGTGAAAAACTTCCGGCTACCGAAGATCCCCGCTCCGGCGGCCCAGTCCTACGTTGGGATGACAAAAATCGCCTAGCTCTTACCACTTTTTCTAAATTCTAAACAGCTTAGCAGTAAGTGGATGAATGTATAATCCACTTACTGCTAAGCTGTAAAGTGCGGTTCCTGAGTATACGCCAATTCGATTATGAGGTTATTCGTTTGCCTTTTCTTTCTAGTCCAATCGTTGGCTGGCTTTTCGCAGGAAAAATCAGCTTTAACGCTTTGGTACAACAAACCTTCCGGTCAAACCTGGGAGAATGCGCTGCCCATTGGTAATGGTCGACTGGGAGCGATGGTGTATGGAAATGTACCTAAGGAAACGATCCAGCTTAATGAGCATACCGTTTGGAGCGGTGGCCCGAACCGAAATGATAATCCGGATGCGTTAGCCGCTCTGCCCGAAGTCCGAAAATTGATCTTCGACGGAAAGCAGAAAGAAGCCGAACAACTGGCCAACAAAGCGATCATCACCAAGAAGTCGCACGGGCAGATGTTTCAACCCGTCGGTAACCTGAACCTCACCTTCGACGGGCACGACACCTATACCAACTATTATCGTGATCTGGATATTGAACGAGCCGTAACTAAAACCTCGTACACGGTCGGCGACGTAACCTACACGCGGGAAATACTGGCCTCGTTTCCTGATAACGTCATTGCGATACAATTAACCGCCAGCAAACCGGGGAAACTATCGTTTTCTGCTTCTTTTTCCACCCAGCACAAGACGTCAGATACTAAGACGACACCTGCCAACGAGCTTACGCTTTCCGGCATTACATCGGACCACGAAGGGGTGAAAGGCATGGTGAAGTTCAAAAGCGTTGCCCGGATCAAAACAGAAGGGGGTACGCTTGCTGCCAGTGACACATCGCTTATCGTAAACAGGGCTAATGCGGCCACCATTTACATCGCTATTGCTACTAACTTCAACAACTATAAAGACATCAGCGGAGACGAGAACGCACGGGTGGCGGCTTACCTGAATAAAGCCTATCCCAAATCGTTTGCGGCTATGTTGAATACGCACGTTGCTGCCTATCAGAAATACTTCAACCGCGTCCGGTTTGACTTGGGTGTTACTGGGCCGCGTTCGGTAGAAGCCGCCCGACTACCTACTGATGAACGACTGAGTAACTTTCGGTCAGCCAATGACCCACAGCTGGTTACACTCTACTACCAATACGGCCGCTATTTGCTGATTTCTTCGTCGCAGCCCAGCCGCGACGGCGTACTGGGACAACCCGCCAACCTGCAGGGGATTTGGAACAATAAAATGCGCCCGCCCTGGGATAGCAAGTACACGATTAACATCAATGCCCAGATGAACTACTGGCCTGCCGAAAAAACGAATCTGGCCGAACTGCACGAGCCGTTTCTGAGAATGGTCAAAGAACTGTCGGAAACGGGCCAGGAGACCGCCAGAGTTATGTACGGAGCTGGTGGCTGGATGGCTCATCACAATACCGATATCTGGCGGATCAACGGGCCAGTGGATGGAGCTTTCTGGGGTATGTGGACGGCAGGAGGTGGGTGGACCAGTCAACATCTTTGGGAGCATTATCTCTATGGTGGCGATAAGGCGTATCTGGCGTCGGTCTATCCGATTTTGAAAGGAGCCGCCCAGTTTTACGCTGATTTCCTGGTCGAACATCCCACCAATCACTGGCTGGTGGTAAACCCTGGTACATCGCCCGAAAACGCGCCAAAGGCACACGGGGGCTCTTCGCTGGATGCTGGAACAACGATGGATAATCAGATTGTGTTCGACGTGTTCAGTACAGCAATACGCGCTGCCGAGATTCTGAAAAAAGATGCTGATTTCGTGGCTGTGCTGAAGCAGAAACGTCGCCAACTCCCGCCCATGCACATCGGACAGTACGGTCAGTTGCAGGAATGGCTCGACGATGTAGATGATCCCAACGATAAACATCGACACATTTCGCACCTGTACGGGTTGTTTCCGTCCAATCAAATTTCGGCGTACCGCACCCCTGACTTGTTTAATGCCGCCCACACCAGTCTGCTTCAACGGGGCGACGTATCGACGGGCTGGAGCATGGGCTGGAAAGTGAACTGGTGGGCCAAACTTCAGGATGGCAACCACGCTTATACGCTGATTCAGAACCAGCTTACTCCCTTAGGTGTCAACAAAGATGGGGGCGGAACGTATAACAACTTGTTCGACGCGCACCCGCCGTTCCAGATCGACGGAAATTTCGGCTGTACATCGGGAATTACTGAAATGCTCATGCAAAGCAGTGATGGGAGTCTTCATCTACTGCCTGCCCTGCCCGATGTCTGGCCGGTCGGCAGCATCAGCGGACTTCGGGCACGGGGTGGCTTTGAAGTTGTCAGCATGGAATGGAAAGACGGTAAGCTGACCAAAGTAGCCGTCAAGTCGAACCTGGGCGGTAACCTGCGACTGCGGGTGCCGAATGCGATGAGCATAAATGGTAAAACCTTGACCAAGGCATCAGGCCCGAACACGAACTCTTTTTACGCTGTCGAAGAAACGCCGTCAGCCATTGTCTCGCCGAAAGCCAACGTAACGGTCTCATCACTGAAAGAAACGCTACTGTACGACCTGCCGACGCAAGCTGGCAAATTATACACACTTATCGCTCAATAAAAATAAAATTGGCTACTAGCTAACGACGGATATTACCCTTACTACAGACATGATCAGGAACATTTTCAGCGTTGTGTTAATCGCATTGGGCTTTTCGATAAGCCATCTACTTTCTGCCCAAACGACCACTTTAGTTAATCCCATTCTGACCGGCTTTTATCCCGATCCAAGCATCGTGCGGGTGGGGGCTGATTATTATTCCGTGCATTCTACTTTTTCGTATTTCCCGGGTTTGCCGATCATGCACAGCCGTGACCTCAAAAATTGGAAGCAAATCGGTAATGTAATCAACCGTCCTTCGCAAATGGAGTTCATGGGCGAGCGGATGACACGCGGGCTGTTTGCCCCGGCCATCACTTATTACAAGGGGACGTACTACGTGACGTGTACGGACATTGACCATGATGGAAATTTTGTCGTGACGGCCAAAAATCCGGCGGGGCCTTACAGCAATCCGGTGAAAATTCCGCAGGTAAAAGGAATTGACCCCTCCATTTATTTCGATGAAGAGACCGACAAAGCCTACATCATTTACAACAGCGATGCACCTGACCGCAAACCGCTGTATCCGGGGCACCGCACCATCCGGATGTACGAGTTCGATTATAAGAATTTGACCGTGCTGGGCGAAGAAAAGCAACTGGTGAACGGTGGTGTAGATCTGTCTAAAAAACCTGTTTGGATTGAAGGGCCCCATATTTTGAAGCGTAACGGTTGGTACATCCTGTATGCGGCCGAAGGCGGAACCTCCGTCAATCACTCGCAGGTGGCACTTCGTAGCCGGGATGTTTGGGGCCCTTATGTACCGTTTGAAGGAAATCCGGTGCTGACGCAACGAGGCTTACCGGCTGACCGACCCAACCCGATCACATCGGCGGGACACGCTCAATTTATCGAGGGGCCCGATGGCAACTGGTATTCGATTTTTCTGGCGGTACGTCCCTACGAAGGCGATTTTTATAATACTGGCCGCGAAATGTTCATTGCTCCGCTGACGTGGGTAAACGATTGGCCGATGATCGAACACGGCGAAAAAGCCATTGAATACCAATACAAAACCAATATCAAAGAAGTAAAACAGAAAGGGGCTTTGCCCCAAAACGGCAACTTCGCGTATACGATGACCTTCGACAAAGAGCTTGACCTTTCGATGCTTTTTTTGAGAACGGTGGATAGCAGTTCGTTTAAAACATCAAAATCAAACGGGCTTACGCTTACCCTTAAACCGGAAACAATTTCAGAAGCCGGAAATCCTTCGTTTGTGGGTAAGCGTCAACAACATTTAACGAGTACCGCCGAAACCGAAGTGATCTTTTCGCCAAAAACGGACAATGAAAAGGCGGGTTTGGTGATTTTTCAGGACGAACGCCATTTTTACTTCGCAGCCAAATCAAAAAAGGATGGCAAAGACGTAATTCAGTTGTTCAAGAGCAAAGACAAAACCCTGGAATTGGTGACCGAAGTCCCTTTAAATTCATCTGCTGCCAGGGTGAATTTCAAAATACAGTCAGAAGGTGCTTTGTACAGCTTCTATTACTCGACCGATGGAAAAAACTGGAACTTGCTAAAAGACCAGATCGACGGCAAGTTTTTGAGCACAAAAGTGGCCAATAGCTTCATTGGCTGCGTGTATGGCCTGTATGCTACTTCATCAGGCGAGAAGTCCGAGAATTCAGCTTCGTTCAAGTACCTGAAATACAAAGGTGACGACCCGATGTATAAGAAATGATTTTGCCATCCCGACGACAGGAGGGATCTCAGCTAGTCGGCGGTTTTCCCTCTCACCCGGAGATCCCTCCTGTCGTCGGGATGACAAAAAAACAGCAATTTGCCTTGAAAACGACCCTTTCATATATCACGTTCGCCTGTCTGCTCAGCTTTTCAACCCTGGCGCAGATGCAGCCGTTCGCCTTGCAGGAAGTAAGGCTGACAAGTGGGCCGTTTAAAAATGCGCAGGACGTTGACCTGAAGTATATCCTGGCCCTTGATCCGGATAGACTCTTGGCTCCGTACTTGATCGATGCTGGTTTGCCCCTGAAAGCGCAACGCTACGGCAATTGGGAAAGCTCGGGGCTGGATGGCCATATTGGTGGGCATTACCTCTCGGCGTTGGCGATGATGTATGCGTCCACCGGCGAAGCTGAACTCAAAAAGCGGCTGGATTACATGGTGGCTGAACTGGCCCGTTGTCAGGCTAAAAACGGGAATGGTTATGTTGGTGGAATTCCGCAGGGGAAAGTATTCTGGGAGCGAATCCTTAAAGGTGATATCGACGGTAGTAGTTTCGGCTTAAATAATACCTGGGTGCCGCTTTACAACATCCACAAGCTTTTCGCGGGATTACGGGATGCCTACGAATACGCCGGAAACAAGCAAGCGAAAACTGTATTTGTTGGCTTGGGAGACTGGTTTATCGACCTAATTAAACCTCTTTCCGACGATCAGATTCAGCAGGTATTACGCACCGAACACGGGGGGATTAACGAAACCTTTGCCGATCTGTACATCCTGACCAAGAATAAAAAATACCTCGAAACGGCGCAGAAACTATCTCATCGTTCGCTGCTGTATCCGCTGCTGGAACAACAGGATAAACTAACGGGGCTTCATGCTAACACGCAAATTCCAAAAGTGATTGGTTATGAAAAGATAGCCATGCTTACGGATAAGGCCGACTGGTCGGATGCCGCTCAGTATTTCTGGCAAAACGTTTCTCAGACCCGTAGCGTCGCCTTTGGTGGGAATAGTGTTCGGGAGCATTTTAACCCGACAACGGATTTTCATCAGGTGATTCAGTCGAATCAGGGCCCCGAAACCTGTAATTCATTTAATATGCTGCGCCTGAGCAAAGCCCTGTTTTTGGATAAGAACGAGGTGAGCTATCTCGATTTCTACGAGCGAACGCTGTACAACCACATCCTGTCGAGTCAACACCCCGAAAAAGGCGGGTTTGTCTATTTTACGCCCATTCGGCCGAATCACTACCGGGTGTATTCGCAACCCGAAACCAGCATGTGGTGTTGCGTAGGGTCGGGCCTGGAAAACCATACCAAGTACGGCGAAGTAATTTACAGTCATTCGGTAAACGATCTGTTTGTCAATCTGTTCATCCCGTCTACAGTGAACTGGCAAGAAAAGGGCATCAAGCTTATTCAAAACACAGCATTTCCTTATAAAAATGAATCGGAGCTGGCGTTGCAACTGGCGAAGCCCCAGGTTTTCTCGGTCAATATTCGTTATCCGAAATGGGCCGAAAATCTAGAGATTCTAATTAATGGCAAGGCGCAAAAAATTGACGCCAAACCTGCTCAATATGTAGCCATAAACCGAAAATGGCAGAAAGGCGATAAGGTAACCGTTCGTTTTAAGACGTCGACACGCCTGGAGTACTTACCGGATGGATCTAACTGGGCTGCTTTTGTGCATGGCCCTATCGTCTTAGCCGCTAAAACCTCTGCAGACGACCTGGTGGGACTTTTCGCCGACGATAGCCGGATGGGGCACGAAACAAAAGGTAAACTATACCCGCTCACTAATGCCTATGCGCTCGTGGGCGACCCGGCAACGTACCTGTCTCAACTTAAACCTGTTGATAAGCTGCGATTCAGTCTGGACTCGCTGACGTTGCAACCGTTCTATGAGGTTCACGACGCCCGCTATCAGATGTACTTCCAGACGTTCACCAAAGCAGCTTTTACTGAGCAACAAGCCCGATTGAAGCAGCAGGAAGCCGAGACCCTTGCGCTTGAAGCCATGACCGTCGATAAGGTAAATTGTGGGGAACAACAGCCGGAAGTCGATCACGCATACAAAGGCGAAAAGAGTGATTCGGGGTATGATGACGAGCGCTTCTGGAGACGTACCCGTTCGTTTGTGTCGTATCAATTACAGAACAAAAATCGAGCAGGTAAACACATACAAATTAGGGCTTTGGATGCGATCACGGCTGATAATGTGCATGTCCTGCTCAATGAGCAACCCGCCGAGATAGTTTCAATAGAAGACAATATCGTCGTTTTGAAAGGTGATGCCAGCGAGGTGATTACGTTGAAACTTATGGCAAAAGATGGTAAGCCGACACCTCGGTTCCATCAAATCAGACTTCTAAAAAATTAAAACCATGTTGATTAAAGCGCTGAAGATGAAGACTAAATTGAATTGTGTTAAACTCATGCATGTGAGGTTAAGTGTTTTATTGATTGGTCTTGGTTTGTCAATGAACGGATATGCCCAATCTAACTTTAACAGTAAAGTAATTGGCATAGGAGTCGTGGTTGCTGACCTTGAACGCTCGCTGGATTTCTACGTCAACGGCATTGGCATGGTCAAAACGGGCAGCTTCACCATTAATGAAGAATTCTCAAAACGCTCTGGCCTGGCAAACGGGGCATCTGCCGCTGTAACGATACTGAAGCTGGAAAACAGCCCCGAGGCCACCGACTGGAAGCTAATGAGCTTTGGCAATAAAGCGTTGCATCCGAAGCCTAAGTTCATTCAGGACGATACCGGGATGCAGTACATCACCATTCAGGTGAAAGCCCTACAACCCATCATTGACCGACTCAAGCAGATGAAGGTACCGTTTCTAGGCAGCACGCCAACGCCCTTGAACGATAAAGCTCACTTTGTTCTGGTTCAGGACCCCGACGGGACGTTCATCGAACTGATTGGGCCGCTATAATAATTGGAAAAACCTAGTGCTTTCGTATACCCGCTCAACAGTATGTTATCCCGTGTTTTTGTCATCCCGACGTAGGAGGGATCTTCGATATAGAACATTATTTACAAGCATCCGAAGATCCCCCCTACGTCGGGATGACAAAATGTACAGCGAGAAAAAGCCTTCGTAAAATGCTTATAATTAAATTATTACGTAAAATGTCGCTTTCTCTATCTGGCTTGGCGATTGTATTGTTGCTGACGCAAATCCTGGCAACCGCCCAAATGGCTCGAAATCCCGTCATTTTTGCGGACGTTCCCGACATGGCTATGATTCGGGTTGGCGACACCTACTACATGAGCAGCACCACTATGCACATGAGTCCGGGGTTACCAATTATGAAGTCGAAAGATCTGGTGAACTGGCAGTTGGTTGGTTACGCCTACGATACGCTGGCTAATGTCGATGCCCTAAATCTAAACAACGGCAAAAGCACGTACGGGCGCGGTTCGTGGGCCAGTAGCCTACGTTTCCACAACGGCACCTACTACGTAACCACCTTCGCCCAGACGACCGGAAAGACGTATATCTATACGACGAAGAATATTGAGAAAGGCCCCTGGAAAGAGGTGTCTTTCAAGCCTTCGTACCATGACCATAGCTTATTTTTTGATGACGATGGCCGGGTTTATCTAATCTACGGTGCGGGTAAGCTCCGACTTGTGGAACTGACCGCCGATGCCGCAGGTGTGAAACCCGGCACCACTGAGCAGGTCCTGATTGAGAACGCCAGCACGCCATCGGGTACCGGTGGAGGACTACCCGCCGAAGGATCGCAACTGTTTAAAGTGAACGGTAAGTATTACCTGTTCAACATTACCTGGCCGAAAGGAGGTATGCGCACGGTGATCATTCATCGAGCCGACAAGCTAACCGGTCCCTGGGAAGGCCGGGTGGCGCTACAGGATTTGGGCGTCGCGCAGGGGGGGCTGATTGATACGCCCGACGGTCGATGGTTCGCCTACCTGTTCCGCGATTTTGGTGGAGTTGGTCGGATTCCGTATCTGGTGCCGGTGAAGTGGGAAGATGGCTGGCCCGTGCTGGGTGTTAATGGTAAAGTACCCGAAACCCTCGACCTTCCCGCCAACAAAGGTCTGATTCCGGGTATCGTCGCTTCGGATGAGTTTACCCGCAAAAAAGGGGGGCCTGCTTTGCCGCTGGTCTGGCAGTGGAACCACAACCCCGATAACAGCCTCTGGTCGGTGAGCGAGCGAAAAGGTTACCTGCGGCTGAAAACCGGCCGTACCGACACCTCGTTTGTCATGGCCAGAAACACGCTGACCCAGCGAACCATTGGTCCTGAAAGTACAGGCGCTACGTTGCTCGATGCATCGAACCTGAAGGACGGTGATTTTGCGGGGTTGAGCCTGCTGCAAAAGAACTACGGCCTGGTGGGCGTAAAAATGGAGAACGGTACCCGCTCAATTGTGATGGTCAGCGCGGCTACTGGGAAGCCGGTTGAGGTTCAGCGGGTGCCACTGAACCAGAAAACGGTCTATCTGAAAGCGGAATGTGATTTCCGCGACCGCAAAGACATCGCTCACTTCTTTTACAGCCTCGATGGTAAATCATGGCTCCCCATTGGCGAACCGTTGAAAATGCCGTATACCATCCCGCATTTTATGGGCTACCGCTTTGGCCTGTTCAACTACGCCACCGCTTCGGCGGTCCGACCAGAAACGGGTGGATTTGCTGATTTCGATTACTTCCGGATTGCCGACACGATTTCGCATGCAGTAACCAATTGACGTCCCGCTCAAGCTTTTCGATAACCTAGATTTTACCTACTCATGAAAAAGCGATTCTCTACCGGTACCCTTCTACTTAGCTTGCTGTTTTGGGGTCTGAGCGCTTCGGCCCAGGACAAAAATTTTTACATCTTCCTGTGTTTTGGGCAATCTAACATGGAGGGAAACGCTAAGATAGAGCCTCAGGATACGGTCAATGTCACTAGCCGGTTTCAAGTGATGGAAGCCGTTGATTGCCCGAATCTGAATCGAAAAATGGGCCAATGGTATACCGCTGTGCCGGTGTCGTACGGGTCTTACTCCCGCCGATTACTTTGGCCGCGAGTTGGTCGCCAATCTACCCGAAAAGGTAAGAGTAGGCGTCATTAATGTAGCCGTAGGTGGTTGTAAAATCGAGCTGTTCGACAAAGACCATTATGAGATCTACACCGCCAATGTGCCAGGCTGGATGAAAAATTTCATCAACGAATACGGCGGAAATCCATACGCCCGACTGGTCGAGATGGCGAAACTGGCGCAGAAAGATGGGGTCATAAAGGGTATTCTGCTGCATCAGGGTGAGTCGAATACCAACGACACGCTTTGGACGAAAAAGGTCAAGGTAGTTTACGACAATCTGATGAACGACCTGAATCTGAAACCCAAAAAAGTGCCTTTGCTGGCTGGCGAAACCGTGAATGCTGACCAGGGTGGCATTTGTGCCAGCATGAACAAGATCATTGCCACCCTTCCGCAAACGATCAAAAATGCGCACGTGATTTCGTCGGCTGGCTGTACCGACTCGGCCGACAACCTGCACTTCAATGCCGCTGGATATCGGGAACTGGGGAAACGCTATGCCGCTCAGATGCTGGCGTTGCTGGGGTATAAACCAACCATGACGAATTAGGAATGCCGTGAGCGGGAAGACGTTTACCGGCGGATAGAATGCTGGTAAATCCTTACTACTTACTCAGGCTAATTGACGTCGTAGCATTTCTAACTAAGTTTTTGTCATGCTGACGAAGGAAGCATCTTAAAGTAGCCTACCGAAGATGCTTCCTTCGTCAGCATGACAAAAACGCTGAATTACACTGACCTTTAACCCAGTACTCCTAACTCAATACCATGAAACGCTTTAATTTACGAACACAGACCGCCTGGAAGCGAAACATGGGCAGAAAAGTAACGGCCATGACCGCGTTGGTTGGCTGGCTACTAACTTCTCCGTTGGCCGCAATCGCGCAGGAAATCATGCCATTGTACCCAGCTGCGGTGCCAAATTCAAAAGCATCAGACGTACAGGAGTCGGGGGCGGAATCGGGTGTCCTGAAGGGAATCACCAAACCCACGCTGCAGTATTTCAAACCTGCGCCCGACAAGGCATCCGGGGCAGCTGTTGTTATCATTCCCGGTGGTGGCTACGGCGTAGTCGTGTACCAGGGCGAAGGCATCAGTACCGCTAAAGCCCTGGCCGAACAGGGTGTGGCGGCTTTCGTGCTTAAGTATCGTTTGCCCAGCGATGCCATTATGCCTGACAAGAAAATCGGACCACTGCAGGACGCCCAGCAAGCCTTTAAACTGGTTCGCGAGAATGCCGACAAGTGGGGTGTCGATAAAAATAAAGTCGGCATCATGGGCTTTTCGGCGGGTGGGCATTTGGCATCCACAGCCGCTACGCACTTCGAAAAATCGTATATCGATAACCCAGAAAATACCAGCCTGCGGCCCGATTTTCAAATTCTTATATATCCGGTCATCAGCATGCAGGATAGCCTGACGCATGGTGGATCTCATGATAATCTGCTCGGCAAGAATCCGTCGCTGAATGACATCGAGCTTTTTTCCAACGAGCTACAGGTGCGTGCCAACACGCCACCCACCTACCTGACCCATGCGGCTGACGATAAACTGGTCGATGTAGACAACAGCATCGTCTATTTCGAAAAATTAAGACATCTAAAAGTGCCCGTAGAAATGCACATCTACCCCAAAGGTGATCACGGGTTCATCTTCCGTCACCCCGGTTGGATGGACCCTTTGTTTGCCTGGATGAAACAAAATAACTGGCTCAAGAAATAAGGCGTCCTTACTCTACTGACTTTATTATTCCTAAACAACGATGACAATGACTAACCCTTTAACCGTCCGATTCTGGCTTGCCTGGCTACTAGTTGGCTTGAGCAATTTGGTGCTGGCTCAGCCGCCCCGTGGCCCGCTGGTGGTATCTCCACAGGTGAACGCCGATAAGTCTGTTACGTTTCGGTATCTGGCTCCCCAGGCCAATGAGGTGAAGCTGAGTGCGCAGTTTGAAAAAGCGCCAGTGGCCATGACCAAAGATGCGCAGGGCATCTGGAGCGTAACGGTGGGGCCGGTCAAGCCTGATATTTACCCATACAGCTTCCAGGCCGACGGCGTTACCGTGATGGACCCTGCCAACGTAGCGTTCTTTCCTAACGAACGCTTCAAAGCCAGCCTGGTCGACGTGCCCGGTGATACGCCCCTGATTCACGCCTTGCGCGATGTGCCCCACGGCTCGATCAACTACGAGTATTACCCATCAATAGAAGGAACAACGGGTTCGCTGGTGGTGTATACGCCACCGGGTTATGATCAGTCGCCGTCAAAAAAGTACCCTGTCTATTACCTCATCAGCGGCACGACCGATACCGAAGAAACCTTTTTCAAGGTTGGCAAGACAAACCTGATACTGGATAATCTGATCGCCGAAGGGAAAGCCAAGCCTATGATCATCGTGATGCCGTATGGCAACATGGCTGCACGGGTAGCTGAGCAAAAAGGAGGAGCTAAACCCGCTGATCCAACTGTTCGCGATGGGGCCGACGCGGTAAAACGGGCCAACGATTTCACGACCGATTTGGTCAGTAACGTCATTCCGTATGTCGAGAAAAATTACCGGGCTATTCCCGGCCGGGAGAACCGGGCCATCGGTGGCTTCTCGCGAGGGGGCGGGCAAACCCTTCGAACGGCGTTTAGCAACATGGACAAGTTTGCGTGGGTGTGTGCCTATAGTTCATACCTGTCGCCGGACGAGATGAACCGCAGCTATCCGTCCATTGTCAGTAATCCTCAACAGACCAATAAGCAGCTTAAACTGCTGTGGGTGAGCGTAGGTAGCGACGATTTTCTGTACAAGGGTACGGTGGAGTTTATGGACTACCTCAAGGCCAAAAACGTACAGTTTAAAAGCCTGGTTACTGACGGGGGGCACACCTGGATGAATGTAAAAACGTACGTTGCCGCCACTACGCCACTGCTGTTCCAACAATAAACGCCTTTTTCCATGAACCGCATTGTATATTTCCTAACCATCCTGACCGTAGCGTCGTTATCGGCTCGTGCGCAGCAGCGGCCACCCGCCATCAGCTCGCCCGAAGTGCATGCTGACCACAGCATTACGTTCCGGTATTTTTCAAAGAAAGCGAACCGGGTTATCGTGAGCGGTGAATTTCTTAAAGCGCCCGTTGCCATGACCAAAGACACGTCGGGTATCTGGAGTGTGACGGTACCACCTGTCAAACCCGACATCTACCCGTACAGCTTTACCGTCGATAGCGTCCAGCTAGCCGACCCGAACAATACATATATCTTCGCGAACGAACGCTTCAAACGCAGCATCGTCGACGTCCCTGGCGATCAGCCGCTGGTGCATTCGCTCCAGAACGTACCGCATGGCAAAATCAGCTACCGCTATTACAAATCAGGTACGTTGGGAACAACCCGACAGTTGCTGGTATACACTCCGCCCGGCTTTAACCCCAACGGTAAAACCAAATACCCGGTGCTATACCTGATTCACGGCGGCTCCGACACCGAAGAAACGTGGACGAAGGTCGGCCGCGCCAATCTGATTGCCGATAACCTTATCGCGCAGGGCAAAGCCAAACCGATGCTGATTGTGATGCCCTACGGCAATGTGCGTCCAGCCCCTATGCCTGATTTCACCAAAGACATGGTAAACGATATCGTGCCGTTCATTGAAGCTAACTACCCGGTCATCAAAGAAAGCAAAGGACGCGCCGTGGCTGGCTTTTCGGTCGGAGGTGGGCAAACGCTCAATATCGGGCTGACCAATCCCTCTACCTTTGCTTACGTGTGTTCGTACGCGCCCTACACGGCGACCGACGAGTTCAGGAAGAACTTCACCGATTGGTCGCCCAATGCTGACCAGATGAATAAACAGTTGAAGCTGTTTACCATCAGCGTCGGTACGGAAGACTTTCTGTTCGAGCCGGTGAAACAGAACATTGCCTTCTTCCAGGACAAAAAGCTTCCGGTGAAAAGCTACATCGTTCCCGGCGGCCATACCTGGATGAACTGCAAGCAATACCTGGCCACCACTTTACAGGAAATATTTAAGTAGAGATTTTTTGTCATGCCGACTCAGGAGAAATCTTCTGTAGCTGAATAGTTGTACGAGAGGATTCCTCCTGCGTCGGCATGACAAAAAAGGTTATAAATCCATTTGCAATTTAAACCCTTACCAACATGATTCGCAACACAATAGCGGCCTTGTTCGCCGTCGCTCTCACCAGTGCAGCCTGTTTGGCACAGGCTAGTCAACCTGCCATAGTAGAAGACTTTAAGCCCTCCACCCTGAATCAGCCGGGGCAGGAATATCCGCAGGTCAATTCACAGGGTTACGCCCGATTCCGTATTAAAGCGCCCCTTGCTGATAGTGTTCGGGTGAGCCTGGGCCTGGGTGGACGAGGAGGAACCATCCTCACGAAAGGGGAAGACGGCTTCTGGACCGGCACGACAGCAGGACCGATGGACGAAGGCTTCCATTATTACAACGTAACAATTGATGGCGGTAAGTTTAACGACCCCGGCGCTAAGAATTACTACGGCTCTGTCCGGTGGGAGAGTGGCATTGAGATTCCGGCTCACGATCAGGACTTTTACGCCCTGAAAGACGTACCCCATGGCAACGTCCAGCAGATACTTTTCCCGTCAAAGAGTACCGGCACACCGCGTCGGGCGTTTGTGTACACCCCACCGGGCTACGAGAAAGAGAAGTCGAAAAAATACCCAGTGCTGTACCTGCAACACGGCTGGGGCGAAGACGAAACGGCCTGGAGCAATCAGGGACATGCTAACCTGATTCTGGACAACCTGATCGCTGAAGGCAAAACCAAGCCCTTCCTCATTGTAATGACCTACGGCATGACCAATGAAGTGAAATTTGGCAAGATTCGAGAGTTCAAGATTGACCCCTTCCAAACGGTACTCGTCGATGAATTGATTCCGTATGTGGATGCTAATTTCCGCACACTGACCAACCGAGACAATCGGGCAATGGCGGGCCTGTCGATGGGCGGCATGGAAACCAAAATGATCACCCTCAATAAGCCTGATGTGTTTGGGTATTACGGTCTGCTTAGCGGGGGAGTCTACGCGCCTGAAGACCTCAACGGCAAAGCAAAACCGAAGCTTGTTTTTATTAGCTGCGGCAGCAAAGAACGGCCCGATGGCGTGAAGAAGTCTGCCACTGACCTGAAAGCCGCTGGCTACAATGCCGTTTCGTATGTATCTGAAAACACAGCTCACGAATTCCTGACCTGGCGTCGGAGCCTGCATGAGCTTGCCCCTTTGCTGTTTAAATAAGGGCGCATTTTCTGTCATGCACTTTTGTCATCCCGAGGAACGAGGGATCTTCGGGTGAGGCTAGTAAACCTCCGGCCACTGAAGATCCCTCGTTCCTCGGGATGACAAAAGACTTTAAAAACCTATGAACCATGAAGGCTAATTCATTTTTTAAAGGGGCGTATATGGCCCTTGCCGCTGCTACGATGGTGGGAGCAACGACCTTTTCACAGCCCATCGACAAAGAAGCGCCCAAGGGCTTTGATCAGGTTCGTAGCGGCATTGCTATGGGCAAACTTGATTCGGTGCAGTATGACTCAAAAACGGTAGGCACCAAACGTAAAGCGTTAGTCTACACCCCACCGGGTTATTCCAAAAAGAAAAAGTATCCGGTGCTTTATCTCTTACACGGCATCGGGGGTGACGAAAAAGAGTGGCTGAAAGGCGGGAGTCCGCAGGTTATTCTGGACAACCTGTATGCCGACAAGAAGCTGGAGCCCATGATCGTGGTGATGCCCAACGGCCGGGCGATGAAAGACGACCGCGCCATAGGCAACGTCTTCGACAAAGACAAGGTTGAAGCGTTTGCTACGTTCGAAAAAGATTTGCTTAACGATTTAATTCCGTTTGTTGAGAAAAAGTATTCTACCCTGACCGACCGCGAACACCGGGCTGTTGCCGGACTATCGATGGGGGGTGGGCAATCGCTGAATTTTGGGTTAGGCAATCTGGATAAATTCGCCTGGGTGGGCGGTTTCTCGTCGGCACCGAACACCAAACGCCCCGAAGAACTGGTGCCAAACCCCGAAGACGCGAAAAAGAAACTGAAACTTCTGTGGATCTCGTGCGGTGATGCTGATGGACTAATCCCATTCAGCAAGCGCACGCACGATTATCTCTACCAGAACGACGTGCCGCACATTTATTACGTGGAGCCGGGCGGCCACGATTTCAAGGTTTGGAAGAACGGGCTGTACATGTTCTCGCAGTTTCTATTTAAGCCTGTTGACACTGCGTCGCTGACCAAATACACCGTCCTGGGTACGCCAGCGGCAACCAATGCCCGCAACGCGAAATACCCACAGATTCTACCCGACAACCGCATCGTGTTTCGGGTGAAAGCCCCGCAAGCCCAAAAGGTGCAGATTGACCTGGGCAAAAAATACGACATGGAGAAAGATACGGCGGGCTTCTGGACCGTCACGACCGATTCCATCAGCCGGGGATTCCATTATTACTCGCTGCTGATCGACGGCCTGCCCGTAGCGGACCCGGCCAGTGAGACGTTCTATGGCATGGGGCGGATGGCCAGCGGCATTGAGATTCCGGACAAAGACGGGGCTTTCTATGCTATGAAAGACGTACCCCACGGCGACATCCGCATCAAACGTTACCTTTCAAAAGCCTCGAATACCTGGCGTGAGATGTACGTCTACACGCCACCCGGTTACGACAAATCGACGGAGAAATACCCGGTGCTGTACCTGCTGCACGGCGGGGGTGAAGACCAGCGCGGCTGGAGTACGCAGGGTAAAACGGATATGATCCTGGATAACCTGATTGCTGAAGGCAAAGCCAAACCCATGATTATTGCCATGCTCGATGGCAACATGAATATGCAGGGCGGACTGGCGGGTTTCAATGAAAACGTGTTGCGGGCCTTTGAACACGAATTGAAGCTGGGCGCTATACCCTTCGTGGAAAGCAACTTCCGGGTCGCAACCGACGCAAAAAATCGGGCATTGGCGGGCCTGTCGATGGGTGGGTTGCAGACGTTGTATGCGGGCATTAAAAATAACAACATGTTCTCGTCGCTGGGCGTGTTCAGCTCGGGCTGGTTCGCCAACAACCCTGCTCTGACCGACCCGCAGTATGCGTTCATGAAAACCAATGCGGATGCTATCAACGGCAACCTGAAACCGCTGTGGATTTCGATGGGGGGGAAGGAGGACATCGCTTACCAGAACTGCCAGGTCATGATGAAGAAATTCGACGAGATGGGAGTCAAATACAGCTATAGTGAATATGCTGGTGGGCATACCTGGCCGGTCTGGCGGCATGATTTGTTCCAGTATGCCCAGGTGCTGTTTAAGTAAATGAAAGAGAGGCTGTTTGAGTTTTTTGTCATTCCGACCGGTCCGCCGGTGCGGGAATCTTCGGGTAAGGTGATGAATACCTCCGGCTATATAAGATTCCTCGTTCCTCGGAATGACAAAAAACGCCTGTCCTATCAGGGGGAATTAATCAGCGGTACATCACGAACTAACTCAACTCAAAAACAATACATTTTATGTATCTGAAAAAATACACCTTTGCCATCAGCACGACTGCACTCTTACTGGCAAATCTGTCGCTACTGCCGGATCGTGCGTCGGCGCAAAATATTCCCTCGTTAAAAGATACCTTCAAAAAGGATTTCGGCATCGGAACGGCGCTGAATACCGCACAAATCGAGGAACGCGACCCGCAGATGACGGCCTTTATTGTTCGTCAGTTCAACATGGCCACGCCTGAAAACATCATGAAGTCGGCGCTGATTCATCCAAAGTGGGACACGTACAACTTTGAGATGGCGGATAAGCTGGTTGAGTTCGGAAAAAAGCACAACATCAAAATCAACGGACATACGCTCATCTGGCACAGTCAATTGCCGCCGTTTATCCGGGGAATCAAGAGTGCCGATTCGATTCGAACGTTCTTCAACGATCACATAAAAACGGTAGCCGGACGATACGACGGCAAGGTGCTTTCGTGGGATGTTGTCAATGAAGCACTCAATGAGGATGGGACGATGCGTAAATCGGTATTCCTGCAATACCTGGGCGATGATTTCGTCACGGAAGCGTTCCGGCTGGCGCAACAGGCCGCCCCCAAAACGGAGCTGTATTACAACGACTATAACAACGAACAACCTAAAAAGCGGGCAGGCTGTATTGAACTGGTGAAAAAGATCAAGGCCGCCGGGGTACGTATTGATGGGGTAGGTATTCAAGGCCACTGGCACGTGGGCAAAGTGCCGTTGAACGACATCGAAGAAAGTATTCTTCAATACGCAGCACTGGGCGTAAAGGTTATGTTTACCGAACTGGATATTGAAGTGCTGCCGCGCAATTTTCAGGGAGCCGATGTAGGGCAACGAATGACCGCCAACGAGCAGTCAAACCCCTACACCGCTGGCCTGCCCGACAGCGTTCAGCAGCAACTGGCCGCTGACTACGAAGCCCTGTTCAAGCTCTTCTTAAAGCATAAGGACAAAGTTACCCGCGTCACGTTCTGGGGTGTGAACGATGCCGATAGCTGGCTGAACAACTGGCCAATCCGGGGCCGAACGAGCTACCCCTTGCTGTTTGATCGGAAGAACCAGCCCAAGCCGGCTTTTGAGAAGGTCATTGCCTTAAAAAAGTAAAGGGTGAACTAAGTTCAAGATGAATATTCCTTACCCATCATTCCACAACAGCCATGAGTTTAGATTTTAGCCTGCTTGACTACAGCATTATCGGCGCCTATTTTTTGATTGTCTTTGCTATCGGTTACTATTTCTCCCGGCAGGAGCGTAGCAGTACCGAATACTTTCTGGCGGGTCGGCACGTCGGTTGGTTTGCCGTTGGGGCCTCGCTGTTTGCTTCCAATATTTCGACGGAACACTTTATCGGGCTGTCGGGTACGGGGTACATGTCGGGACTAGCCACGGGTAACTTCGAATGGTCCGCTTCAATCTGTCTGCTCATTCTGGGCTGGGTGTTCGTGCCCTTCTACCTCAAATCGGGGGTGTTCACCATGCCGGAGTTTTTGGAACGGCGCTATAGCTCGGCCAGCCGCTGGTATCTCAGTTCCGTCTCTATTATCGCTTACATCTTAACCAAGATTTCGGTTCATCTTTTTGCCGCTGGTATTCTGCTCAAGCAGGTGATGGGGTGGGATATTTACACGTCTTCCATCCTGCTCGTAGTTGTAACCGGCGTGTACACGATTGCCGGAGGAATGGCCGCCGTCATCTATACCGAACTGATTCAAACCTTTATTCTGCTGGCGGGAGCTATTGCCCTGACCTGGATTGGCCTCGACAAAGTAGGGGGATGGAATGAACTGGTGGCAAACGTACCCGCCGGTCATATGGATATGTTCCGCCCAATGTCGGATCCGGAGTTTCCCTGGACAGGTGTGATTCTAGGCCCTTACATTGTCGGCATCTGGTACTGGTGTACCGACCAAAGTATTGTCCAGCGCGTACTGGCGGCCAAGAATATCGACCATGCGAAGTCGGGCACGGTTATGGCGGGGTTTCTGAAAATTTTACCGGTCTTTATTCTGGTACTACCTGGTCTAATTGCATACGCCCTCCATCAGAAAGGACTCTTGTTGCCCGGTCAGGAACTCAGCCCAAATGATGTGTACCCGGTGATGGTCAAGGAACTGCTGCCGAGTGGTTTTCGCGGTCTGGTGGTCGCTTCATTACTGGCCGCTCTGATGGCGTCGCTGGCAGCTTGCTTTAACTCAGCGTCGACGCTGATGACCATTGATGTGTATCAGAAATTCCGGCCGCAGGCATCCGAGAAGCAACTGGTCAATTTCGGTCGAACGTCCACGATAGTTCTGGTGGCGGTGAGTTTGTTGTGGGTGCCGCTGGTCACGGTGTTGTCTGATCAGTTATATGTCTATCTGCAATCAGTGCAGAGCTACATCAGCCCGCCTATTGCCTGTATGTTTCTGGTCGGTCTGCTGTGGCCACGGGCCAATGCCATTGGCTCTAAGGTGGTCCTTTGGACAGGCTTAGCCCTCGGCATGTTACGGTTTATTCTGGAAGTGATTCATAAGAACTCGCCGTTCTCCAACCCATTTTTAAAGACCATGATCGAGATGAACTTCATGCACTTCGCTATTGTCCTGTTCGTCATCTCCATCCTGCTGCTCATCGTGGTTAGTCTGGCGACGCCCGCACCCGCTCAGGACAAGCTGGACGGCCTTACATTCCGGTTTGCTGGCCAAGTCAAGCTGGATGAAGAGTATAAAATTGAAAACCCGATCCGCCGTCGACAGAACATGGTAGCGTCTATCATTCTGCTGGTTATGCTGCTGGTGCTTTGGATTATTTTCTTTTAACCTTAAATGAATTAATAAATTATGAAACGCATATACAAGCCCCTTGCCTTGGCTGCCCTGATCGGAAGTTCACTAACCGCCCTCGCACAAACCAACGGCGGTAAAACACCGAAGGATAAGCCGCTCGTGTCGCACATCTACACGGCTGACCCCTCGGCCCATGTGTTTAATGGCAAAATTTATATCTACCCCTCACACGACATTGACGCTAAGGATGTCAAAGAGGATGACGAAGGCGGGCATTTTGCCATGCGCGACTACCACGTGCTGTCAATGGATAAGATTGGCGGTCCCGTCAAAGACAACGGCGTGGCGCTCGACATCAAAGACATTCCCTGGGCTGGTCGTCAGTTATGGGCGCCCGATGCCACGGTCAAAAACGGTACGTATTACCTCTACTTCCCGGTCAAAGACAAGGAGGATATTTTCCGCATCGGTGTGGCAACCAGTAAAAGCCCAACGGGACCGTTTAAAGCCGAACCGGAACCGATTAAGGGAAGCTACAGCATCGACCCCACCGTGTTTCAGGATGCCGATGGCAAGGCGTATCTCTACTTTGGAGGGATTTGGGGTGGGCAGCTACAGCGCTGGAGTGGCAATAAATATGACCCAAAAGGCGCGTTGAAACAAAAGAATGAGGTGGCTTACCTGCCCCGCATCGCTCGTTTAAGTGCCGACATGAAATCGTTTGCCGAGCCGGTTCGGGAAGTGCAAATCCTGGATGAGAACGGAAAACCCTTTCTGGAAAAAGACAGCGACAAGCGGTTTTTTGAAGCGGCCTGGCTGCATAAATACAACGGCAAGTACTACTTCTCATATTCGACGGGTGACACGCATAACCTGTGCTACGCCATCGGCGATAACCCTTATGGGCCATTTACGTACAAAGGCGTAGTGCTGAAGCCCGTCCTAGGCTGGACCAATCACCACTCCATTGTGCAGGTTGGTAATAAGTGTTACTTATTCTATCACGATGTTCAGCTCTCGGACAAGACGCACCTGCGTAATGTGAAAGTAACCGAGTTGACCTATAACCCCGACGGCACGATTAAGACGATTGACGCGTATAAATAAGCCCCTAAACTTTTTCATCATGCGTAAATTAGCTTCCTGCGCCCTGATTGCGTTATCGGTCGCCTTCGTGGCTCCTGAAAAAGGGCTGAAAGATTATTACAAAAACTATTTCCCGATTGGCGTGGCCGTCAACCCGCGTATGGTGCAGCCCGGCCCGGATGCCGAATTGATTAAAGCTCAATTCAACAGTATGACGCCCGAGAATGCCATGAAGATGGGGCCAATTCATCCAGAAGAAAACCAATACAACTGGAAAGATGCCGACGCCATCGCCGACTTTGCCAAACAAAATAATATCAGACTACGGGGCCACACGCTTTGCTGGCATAATCAGACACCCCGCTGGTTCTTCACGGATTCAACGGGAAAGACGGTGAGTCGGGAGGTATTGCTGACCCGCCTAAAGCGGCATATTACCGACGTAATGGGTCATTATAAAGGCAGAATCTACGCCTGGGACGTCGTGAACGAAGCGGTGCCTGATACGGGGACAAGCCTCTACCGCAAATCGAAATTTTACGAAATTATCGGGGAGGATTATATCGAGAAAGCGTTTCAGTACGCCCACGAAGCCGACCCCAATGCGCAGTTATTTTACAATGATTACAATACCGAAACAGCCTCTAAGCGGAACAAAATCTATCAATTGTTAAAGAAGCTGAAAGACAAAGGCGTACCCATCAACGGTGTGGGTTTGCAGGCGCACTGGTCCATCTACGAGCCTACCGCGCAGGAGCTCGAGGAGTCTATTAACAAGTTTGCCAGCCTGGGCCTGAAGATCCAGTTTACGGAGGTTGACGTATCTGTCTACCCAAAAGAACATGAACGCCGGGCTCGTCGCGATACCGACAAAAGCGAGTTTACACCAGAGATGAACGACAAACAGGCAGCCCATTACAAAATGCTGTTTGAGGTGTTTCGAAAGCACCGCGACAAGATCACGGGCGTTACGTTCTGGAACCTGACCGACAAATATTCCTGGCTGGATAACTTCCCCGTTCCCGGTCGTAAAGATTATCCCTTGCTGTTTGATCAGAACGGCCAGCCCAAGAAGGCGTATGAAAGCGTAGTGAAGTTTTAAGGATGGGTTGAGTGCAGTGATGTTCCTGCCCAAATGGGCCATTAGGATCGGAACACGGCAAGTGGAATCACCTGATGAGCCAGACGGATATTGTGCATGGTAAATCCGGGCGTTGTTCTGCAAAAGCTAGTAGTGGATTTTGGCGGTCAGGAAAAAAGCTATCTCGGACCAGAAGCAACATTGAACAAAAATGCAACGAACTAACCAAATGCAGTGCAGATTCATCCCCACCGTTGGTGCGTATGTTCTCAGCCTGCTGCTGATAATAAGTACGGGAGTACAAGCTCAGCTTCGTTTGCCCAAATTAATCAGCGATGGGATGGTGCTGCAACGGGACGCTGCGCTCAAGATTTGGGGGTGGGCCAACGCAGGCGAGAAAATCACGGTACGCTTCAATCGAAAGACCTATAAAACCATAACGGGGAGCAACGGCAAATGGCTGCTTACGTTGCCTCCCATGCCAGCGGGTGGCCCTTACAGCATGGACATTGTGGGCCATACTCAGCTTACTGTAAAGGATATTTTGATTGGCGATGTCTGGTTTTGCAGCGGACAAAGTAACATGGTTCACCAGCTAAATATTCACGACGTAACGTACGCCAAAGAAATTGCAGAGGCCAACTATCCGCAAATCCGACAGTTCTGGATACCGACCCTGACCAGTGTGCAAGGCCCACAAAGCGACCTCCCGAATGGTCAATGGAGAGCGGCTGTTGGCGAAGACGTCCGGCCTTTCTCGGCGGTGGCTTATTTCTTTGCCAAAAAGCTTCATTCAACATACAAAGTACCAATTGGCATTATCAACGCCAGCGTGGGTGGGACACCCATTGAAGCCTGGACGAGCGAAGAAGGACTAAACGATTTTTCGGCCCTACAGGCTACCATTGATAAAAACAAAGACACCACGTATGTCAATAGCCTAACACGGAGACTACCCTCTACGGCCAGCCGACCGGCCCCGCCCGTCGATTTGGGGATGGCGGAGGCTACCAAATGGTATCACATTTCGTACATTCCCAAAGGCTGGCACCCAATCAACGTGCCGGGTTATTGGGAAGATCAGGGCATTAAAGACCTGAATGGTGTGGTATGGTACCGGAAAGAAATCGACATTCCCGCTTCGATGACGGGTAAGACTGCCAGGGTTTTTCTGGGCCGAATTGTCGATGCTGATGAACTGTATATCAACGGCAAGCAGGTCGGAAAAACCACCTATATGTATCCCCAGCGTCGGTACAACATCGCTGCTGATGTATTGAAAGCAGGTAAGAATGTGTTTGTTGTACGGGTGACTAACAACGCTGGCAAAGGCGGCTTCGTACCCGACAAGCCATACTGTATTTTCGTCGGTGCCGATACCGTCGATCTGAAAGGAACTTGGCAGTACAAAGTGGGAACGGCTTATCGGCCTTTTGCAGCCGGGGGCAATCCAGCCGGGGGCAGTCCAGCCGGGGGCATCAATGCCCAGAATCAGCCAACGGCGTTGTACAATGCGATGGTCGCTCCCGAAATCAATTATGCAATCAAAGGCTTCTGCTGGTATCAGGGCGAAAGCAATGCCGGGAAGCCCCAGGAGTATAAAAAACTACAGGTAGCGTTGATTCAGGATTGGAGAAATCAATGGAAACAGGGACCGTTGCCCTTTCTGTACGTCCAGCTTCCCGGCTTTATGGACTACAACTACCAACCCTCAGAAAGTAATTGGGCCGTGCTGAGGGAAGCGCAACTCAAGGCGCTGTTGGTGCCCAACACGGCGATGGCCGTAGCGATTGACCTGGGTGAATGGAATGATATTCACCCCGATAACAAAAAAGATGTGGGCGAACGACTGGCATTGGCTGCGTTGAAAACGGCTTACAAAGAGAACCTGATTTCGTCGGGTCCGCTGTATCAATCGGCCACCGTTGAGGGCAACAAAATTGTGATCAGCTTTACGAATGTTGGCAGTGGATTGATCAGCAGCGACGGGGAAGACCTGGGCGAGTTTGCCATTGCGGGTGCTGACAAGAAATTCGTCTGGGCAAAGGCAAAAATAGAAAATGGGAAAGTAGTCGTGTCAAGTGACGAAGTGTCCAATCCCAAATACGTCCGGTATGCCTGGGCCGATAATCCCGTCAACCCGAACCTGTACAATAAGGAAGGACTACCGGCTTCCCCCTTCCGAACCGATCAATAAACTTGCTCCACTTAGCTAGTTATTAGGCTAATTTCAATTTGATAGGGCGGTTTGTTAGTTCACAACCAACGATTGATGAACTGCCCGAATACCTCTTTGCATTGATCGCTGACCCGAATAGTGGCCGAGCTGATCTGTACTGAATGGCGGGTAACAGCGTTGATCTGATCCAAAGCGACAATGAACGACACGATCGATGCACGCGTGTAAATTAAATTAGGCAACCGGTAGACGTTCTTCCAAGAATTTCAGGCTCGTTAAGGACAGTAGAGGCTTTGCTGGATCGCTCTGACGTTACACTTTTACGTAGTCTTTTAACCCTTCGATGTATAAAATATCATTGTAGGTCACTCGAACTAACTGGTACTCTACTTTCAGAAATAGGTAGTTGTGGGTTACTTCAATAGGGGCTACGGGGTCTAGTGCGATAGGCTGGCTTCCCGGAAAGGCTGGCCAACAAACGGGGACGCATTGGCCTGGCAGGTGAAAACTTCCTGGGTAACGGCGTAACGATGACTACCAAGTTAAACTCGCCTTTGCTCATCAGGTGAACGTCAATCACCTCTATAATTCCAACGTAAAGGTGACGTTCACGTACCGGGTTGGTAAAATGAGTTTTGACTAACCCCGGCGAAAAGGTCGCTCAGTAAACAACGACGGCGTGAAAGGCGGAGATGGGGGACACAGAGGCACGGCGTACAAAAAACATTAACATCTTCTGTGTAGCCGTACCTCTGTATTGAAATGATCCAGTTGATTCCTATTTGTCATCAGTCTCCACGTAGTTGAGGTCTTTACTGAATGTCTCTTCCATAAAACTTAGGGCTATCAAGGCTAAAGCTACTGTTAATAACCCTACCCCCAGGGCACTGTACAAAACGCCGATGTGCCCCTTACCTAACACAAAAAGGGACGTTAAAGGAATGACGGCTCCCCGCACGAAGTTGGGCACCGTGGTGGCAACCGTGGCCCGGAGATTTGTGCCGAACAACTCGGCGGCAATGGTCACGAACAAGGCCCAGTAGCCATTGGCGAAGCCCAGGAAAATGCAGACCAGATAAAACGTATCAATATCGCGCAGTGGGGCCAATAAATACACCAGCACAAACACGAACGACAGCAGGATAAAGCCCCCGATTGCCTTTTTGCGGCTTCCCAGACGCTGACTGAGCAGGCCGCTGGCTACATCGCCGAACACCTGCCCGGTGAACGAGAGCATGACCGCCTTACCAGCCACGACCGGGGCCGATAGGTTCATGGCCTGACCAAATTCCGGCGAGAACGTAATGAGGATACCGACCACAAACCAGATGGGTAGCCCTACCAGAATGCATTGCAGGTACTTGAGAAATCGGGTTTTATCGGTGAATAACATCAACAGGTCGCCCCGCTTAACTTGCCGCTCTTTTACAACCTGAAAGATGCGGGATTCAAACACATTCACCCGAAGAATGAGCAGTAGCAACCCTAAGCCACCGCCGATGAAATAGGCGTTACGCCATTCGAACAGGTCAGCGACGAAGTACGCCATGATCGCGCCCAGCACGCCCATCGTGGCCACGATCGTGGTGCCATAGCCCCGAATTTTTTTCGGCAGTACTTCAGTGACCAGCGTTACGCCCGCGCCTAACTCTCCGGCCAGCCCGACACCCGCCACAAACCGAAGGATAGCGTATTGATTCAGGGAGGTTATCAGGCCGTTGCCGATGTTCGCCAGCGAGTATATCAGGATAGAGCCAAACAGCACCGACAGCCGCCCTCGTTTGTCGCCCAATACTCCCCAAAAGATACCTCCGACCAGCATCCCGGCCATCTGCATGTTTAAGAGCATGATACCGTCGGGTAGGAGCCGGTCAGGGGCCGTGCCTAACGCTTTCAGACTGGGTACCCGCACGACGCTGAATAAAAATAGGTCATACATATCTACTAAGTAGCCCAGCGCAGCCACCAACACCGGAAGCTGCACCAATTGCTGGATAAGGCTACGTTGCTCGGTTTTGAGTTCTTCAACCATTGCTCTATTTGAAAAATACGTGTTTATATAGCGTAGTTGGGTGATACAACTGTTACACCGAGAGATGAAAGAACTACACGGAGACCTTTGTGTAGCTCATTTCACTCAGTGAAGCTCTGCGTAACAACCTTGTCATCCGATTACGTAAAAACAATGAGCTAGACTTGCTGCGGAACCGAGTAAGGCGCCCGATACTTGCGGGTGAGCATGGCATTCGCTTCGGCATCGCTGAGAAACTCTTCCTTTTTAGGGTCAAACTTCAGCGTGCGTCCCAGGCGGTACGCGATGTTACCGAGGTGGGCAATGCCCGACGATAGGTGAGCAGTTTCGACCGGTCCATTGAGTTTCGACTTGTCCCGTGCCCGAACGGCTTCAATAAAATTCAGGTAGTGATCGCCACCCGCATGGCCAGCCGGTCCGGGCGTTCGTTCTTTGCCCAGGAAGGTTTTGTAGTCGTTATAACCGTTGACCACCATGTAGCCTTTGTCGCCGTAGAAGAAGTTGCCAATTTCAACGCCGTCTTCCTTGTTAGTCATCCACGGTCGAACTTCAAACTGGATGACTTTGCCTTCTTTGGGATAATTATACGTCGACGTAAGTGTCTCCGGCGTTTCCTTGCAATCCTTCCAGAGATACTTGCCGCCCGCCGACGTAATTTCTTCGGGGAAGCCCACGTCTAGCCCCCACATGCACAAATCGGTTTCGTGAATACCCTGGTTGCCAATGTCACCATTGCCGTAATCCCAGAACCAGTGCCAGTTGTAATGCACGTAGTTTTTGCTGAACTGTTTAGCTTGGGCTGGGCCTTGCCAGAGGTCCCAGTTTAAGCCATCGGGTACGGGTGAGTTACCCTGATTACCAATGTCGGGCCGCCATTTATAAACAACGCCCCGCGCCATATACACTTTCCCGATAAGGCCGTCGCGCAGGTGCTTAATGGCTTCCTGAATGGCCGTTGAGCTGCGTAGTTGCACCCCATGCTGAACAATTCGTTTGTATTTAGCCGCGGCCTCGACCAGCTTCCGACCTTCGCGGAGGTTGTGCGAACCGGGCTTTTCGACGTACACATCTTTGCCTGCCTGACAAGCCCAGATAGCGGCCAGCGAATGCCAGTGATTGGGCGTTGCAATGCTAACGGCGTCGATGTTTTTATCGTCGTATACCTGGCGCAGGTCTTCCATCATCTGCACCTTACGGCCGTGTTTGGTCTCGAACTCACCGGCTCGTTTGGCCAAAATGTTTTTGTCTACGTCGCACAGAGTGGCAACCTCAACATTTGGCAGTTTCGAGAAACCGGCAATGTGGTCGGTGCCGCGTCCATTGACACCGATAACGGCCACACGAACCCGATCATTAGCCCCAAAGGCTCGGGCCGGAATAATGGTGGGCATGCCCAGCACGGCTAACGAGCCGGTGGCAGCGGTCTTGAGAAACTTCCTGCGGGAATCGGATTGGCTGTTCATACCTGGTCATGGGGTTTAGGAAAAAGGAGTAAAGAGATATTCAAAAATCTATAATCTCGGTAACGTCAATCCGCCGTCAATCGTGATGACCTGCCCGGTTGAATACGGGAAATCGCCACTAGCCAGCGAGGCTACGGCCCGGCCCACATCGTCGGGATACCCCCAACGCTTCTGGACGCAAAGCCCGTCGTTAATCAACTTATCATACTTACTCGTTACACCCGCCGTCATATCGGTACGGATGATGCCCGGCCTGACTTCATAAACTGGAATGTCGTATTCCCCCAACCGAGCGGCAAACAGCTGCGTTGCCATGCTCAATCCCGCCTTCGCTACGCAATACTCACCCCGATTGACAGAAGCGACCGTCGCCGAGATTGACGAGACGTTAACAATGCAGCCGGAAACCGCTGGCTGCTCTGCCTTCTGCTGAATCATCCAGTTGGCAGCGGCCTGCGTTAGAAAATAAGCGCCCTGCAAATTGGTTGTCAGGACGTGCTGAAAGCTTTCTTCGGTCGCTTCCAGAATGTCCCGCCGTTCTTTCGGGGCTACTCCCGCATTATTCACCAATACGTTCAACCGACCGAAATGCGCCCGAATCTTATCCAGCATCGCCGTTCGCGCTTCTATTGACGCAATGTCGCCCTGGCAGTAGATTACCTCTGTTCCTAAGGCTCGCAAATTTGCCAGCGCATCACTGGCGGCTTCTTCGGAACGTACGCCATTGATTGCCAGATCAAATCCGGCTTTTGCCAGATGTTCGGCAATGCCATAGCCAATACCTCGACTACCACCCGTGATGAATGCTACTTTTTTCAATGTCATTCGCTACGCTGTCATTGATAGTCAAATGTGGTCAATAATGGTTATTCACTTCGCTGTGTTAGCGCTTGATTATCATTGGCTATGCCTGACTATTAATAACAGCATAGCGAGTAGCAGTGAAACCAATAATTAAACTTTAAGTGCCTTCAACTGGTCGGCTTCCGGCATCTTTTTGTAATTCGGGTCCAGCGGGTAACAGCCCGAAATGAGTCCGTTACGGGGCGCTGTGGTACAGTCGGAAAAAGTACGGCAAAGTAAGTTTCGCGTTAACGAACGACCCGCCAGCATGTCGGCGGGCATGGTTGGGTAGGAGAGTACCATTCGACCGAAACCTACGCTATCCACCATACCCGTTCGGAGTACGTACTGCGCTACGTTAGGCAACCACTCCTGCAAATACGAGTAGCCTGAGCCAATAATAATCAATTCAGGAAAAGCCTTTTTCAATTCGTGCGTCACGTCGATTTGACGTTTGACACCCAGCAGCGGCTCTTCGGGAGGGAGGTAGCCGTCTGAGGGTGGGAACAGGGCAGGACGCATCAGGTGGGGGTTGTAGTAAGGGCTTCCACCGGTGATGCATACCAACTGAATGCCCAGCGACTCCACAAGCGCCAGAATCGCCTTGGTTTCGGTCAGGTCAACGCCGAGCCCATTGGTTTGCCCACCAAATGCAAACGGGTAATGATCGGCGGGCTCGGGAACGCCGACTTCGTCAGGCCCTTTTTTGAAGGGCAGAAAGTCGAACGCACTCAGGCGAATGCCCATTTCCAGCCCCGGCGCGGCCTGTCGTATACCGGCTACAATGTTTCGCAGGTAGCGCGTACGATTCTCAAAACTGCCGCCGTATTTGCCGGGCCGGTTGACGGCGCTCAGAAATTCGTGGCCGAGGTAGCCGTGGCAATGCTTAACATCGACAAAATCAAATCCTGCTTTTTGGGCCAGCACTGCTGCTTCCACGTAGTGTTCGATAATCTGGTCAATCTCGTCGTCGGTAAGCGTGGGGTAATCTGCCGACATGCCGAATCGTCCATTAAGGTACGGGTGAGCGTACAGGATTTTCGACTCAAAAGTCTTGTGGCTATTGGGCTTACAAAACCGTCCAGAATGAGTCAGTTGTAGTCCAATCAGCAGATCGTCGGTAGTGCCAAATTTCTCCTTGTGTTGCTCCAGGATTGATTGGCGCAATTCAACAAAGTCAGAAAACGTATCAGTGTTGAGCACCAGTTGATTAGGGTTGGCCTTGCCCGCATGGCAAACCGCTACGGCCTCACAACCGAATAGTAGCTTAGCTCCGCTAATGGCGAATTTTGTCCAGCGGTTGCGGGTCAAGACTGACGGGCGTCCATCGGTTGTACCGTCCCAGCCTTCCATTGGTAAAATACACAGGCTATTACCAATAGTCTTCCCTGCTTTAAGTTGGATGATATGGTTGAACGGGCTGTCGGAGGGAGGCAGCAACGCTTCGTCGAATGGCAGGTCTATCGCGTTGGTTTGCAGGTAATCACGTAAATCCTGAGCTGTCTTCAGCTGAGCTATTCGAGGGTAGCGGGGTTTGTTTTTCGCGCTCATGGCTGTAGGGGATGGCACACAGATGATACGGATTAAGCAAATCTGTCTGGATTTTATGTACGTTTTAAATCAGTGTTAATCCGTATCATCTGTGTGCCATTACTTCATAAACAATTGAAAAAGGCATAGTATGGCTCGTCTTTACTGATGCGCTGAAGATAAAGCGCTACCTCCCGGGCATGATAATCCCCCCACATACTCGACTCGCCATTCGGAATCGTACTGCCTTGTGGTACATAGTCCCAACCATTCGGGCGGTGATAAATGGAATGCAGAATCAACCCCTGATGATTCGGGTTGGTACTTAAATACGGTTCATTGAACAAAGAGTGCAACACCGTTAAACCGGCCTGCCAATACCGCTGACCGGCTTCAGCGTCTCCTTTGGCGGATAGGTAGTTTCCAAGACGTAGCAGCCCCTGAGCACCGATGGCTGCAGCCGAGCTGTCGACTGGCTCAAAGTCGTTGTATGGATCAGCCGGGCGGTCGAGGTAATTACCTAATTTATAAAGATTAGGAGCGCCGGTATCCCAGTAGGGAATGCCGTTGACGGGCGTGTGTTCAATGTAAAAATCGCAGGTGGCACGGGCGGCTTTAAGCAGGAGGGCTTCGATGGTTCCGCGTCCGCCAAGCGGTTCGAGTTCACTATCATTGAGGGTCGCCAGGTATTCCAGTTCTTCGGGAAAGCCGCACATGGCCCAGGCCAGACCGCGTGTCCAGGTAGTAAAGCCAGAATAGCCTTGTTGCGAGTTGGGACATCGGAAATTGCCGTCTTTGACGTTGAACACACTTTCGTGCGCCGTGCGGCCCCAGAGGTCATACGTATCGCGACCGTCGCCATAAAAGACGGAGTAGTCGGCGGTGGCCTTCATGTGCAGAATGGCCCGCTCCAGCAGATTGACTTTTACATCGCCTTCTGCCTGAAACACGTGGCCCAGACTATGACTAAGCACCAGCGCCCGACAGGACCGGATGGTATCGACAAACAGCGAGTGCGGCCCGTTGAAGGAATGGATAAAGCCAGCTGGTGTTCCTGCTCCGTTCCGGATTGTTGTCCAGCGGCTGGCCTGAACGGCTCCCGAAATCTTTAAAGCCAGTTCGTAAAAGTTTCGCTCGTGCTCATTAAACGGTAATTTACCTTCCTGCATGAGCCGGAGCAGATTACCATACGTACTGACATTGTTGAAACCATGATCATGAACGCCAATGTGGCTGACATGCGGGGCCATCATCTCGATGGTTTTGCTGCGGCCCATGTTTAAAAAATACGGGTCGCCGGTGGCGTCGTATTGGAGAATCGCTGAGCCGTATTGAAACCCCTGCGTCCATTCTGTCCAGCCGCGGGTGGTGTATTCACCCCCAGCTGTGAAAACGGGAGACCCTTTTGCGGTGTCGTACCGCTCGTCGATCAGGCGAATCTTTTGGGCAGAAAGCTCCCAGAACTGGGCTAGTTTTGCTGAAAAGTCGGTGGGTTTGAGGTTGTAGTCAATTTGAATCATTGTCGGGTAAAGAAGGAATACTCCGACAAAAGGAAAAGGCGTTCATAACTTACTACGTCCTCTTAGGTTGTGGAGTTTGTTAGCACATAATACACAAGAACGTACGTGTTGCTATCGTGTTCAGGCAGAATAAAGGCAAGGGTTCTCATTCAAGCTTGCCATAATTTGACTTTTTCGGGAAGAAGCTAAACCAATATTTTAGGAAAGGCTATTAAACTTAGTCTGGCTGAACGGAGTTAGGGTATTTTTTTTACTTTTATAACTATGCAATCTATTACACCGATAGTAACCGAGTTTAAGCATAAGTTGCGGCAGTTGTATGGTGATCAACTCGCTGAACTGGTTTTGTTTGGCTCTTACGCCCGAGGAGATAGTCATGACGAATCGGACGTAGATTTCGCCGTTGTTTTGGAAAACTCGGATATAAGCTCTACTGATGAGGTTGTCCGACTTGTGCCGATCAGTACAGCCTTAAGTCTTAAATACGGGGTTGTCGTGTCGATTTTACCGGTCTCCAAACAAAAGCTGAGTACGTCAATGCAAGGCGTCTATCAAGAAATAAGACGGGAAGGTATTCGCCTATGAGCCGATTACATGAAGCGCAGCAGGCACTGGAACGAGCTGAGGAAACGCTTGAAGAGTCGGCTTACAATTTAGAAGGGGGGTTTACAATCGCCACCGTTAACCGAGCATATTATGCTATATTTTATTGCTTAACTGCCTTACTTCATACCGAAGACATATATACGAAACGGCATTCGGGAGCGCATGGTAAATTCCATGAATTATTTATTCGAACTAGTCGATTCCCGGCGGAGACAGCACAGTGGGCACAGTATGATTTTCAACTTCGGCAGGCAGGCGATTATGACCTTGATACCGATATTACAGAAGAGCAAGCGCAGCAGGCATTAACATACGCCCGTTAATTTCATGCATTGACTCAAACATATATTAACGGCTTGATAAAGGGGCAGTCCTTGTCCTGAAAAATTTGACTTAAGCTATCCTAAACAAGATGGGTTCCTCAGTTCGGCACGTAAGGACCACCCGTTTCGCCCCAGCCCCAGGCTGGCATTGGCGCGTTCTCCTGAACAGGATTCTCGCTTACGTTTGAATTAAGCACCGCCAGGCGGCTACCCCATTCCAAATAGCCAACTAAAGCCGAGCGAAACTCCGGGTCGTCGGGCAAGCCGATTTCGTCGGCGCTATCCAGCAGTAAGCCTAACCAACGGCGACGTTGCGTTTCGGTCAGGTGTTTGCCGACGTGGTGTTCAACCATCCGTGCATGACTACCGCCATCCGTTTGGGTGTACAGGGCAGGTCCGCCAAAAACTTCGCCAATGAAATGCGCAACGTGCTGCGCATGGTCTGGAGACATGCTGCGGAATACAGGCGCTAGTAGTACGTCCTCGTTTACTTTTTTGTAAAACAAGTTTGTCAATTGCTCCAGGCGATCGTTTTCGCCCGCCCAAGTGTAGAGTGTAGGTATAAGAGGTGCGTTCATAAATGAGTAGTCGTGTTTGCGGGACGAATATTGTAAAATGAACGCTGAATAGAGTCTGATTACTTAATAATTCGATCTCATTCGAGTCAATAGCGGGCGGTTTAAACCGCCCGCTATTAAAAATTATTGCATCTCTGGCTCTGTGCCTCTGAAGGCGTCTTTTTTGTTTACAGCCGTTAGCTTTACCGGTCGGCCCTCGCGCGCTGACTGGTAGATAGCTTCCATAATTTTATGATCCTGTAGGCCTTCTTCTCCGGGTGTAAACGGCGTTTTGTTCTGCGTAACGCATTCCGAAAAGTGGTCAATCTCGGAAGCAAATTGATTTTTCTCGCTGATTTTGGGCTGCTCTTTGTGTTCTACTTTTCCTTCGGCGTACGATACTTGTGGCTGTAAGCCGCTATAGGCAAAAGCGGGGTCTAAGCCCATCCAACCCCGTTCGGCCATAGCGCGATAACGCCGGGTTTCGTGCACACCGTAATTCGTACCGCAGTTGGCGATAACGCCACTTGGGAAGCGCATCTGCCAGCTCACCATTTCTTCCACTTCCTTAAAGCGCGGGTCGCCTGGTGTGCTATATTGGTAACCAAACACTTCGTTGGGTTCTTCGCCCAGCAGATAACGTACCGTGTTGAGGCAATACAACCCAATATCAGGCAGCGCCCCACCGCCGGCCAGAGCCTTTATGTGTCGCCAGTGCTGCGGATTTGCCGAATTCTGTACGTTAAAGGCTTCAATGAACTTGGTTGCTCCAAACCGCTTAGATTGGATCATATCGCGGATCATGCGGTTATTGGGTTCATACTGAATTCGGTAGGCTACCATCAGCTTCCGGTCGGCTTTGCGGCAGGCGTCAATCATGGCCTGGCACTCGGCCGAGGTATTGGCCATTGGTTTTTCGCACAGAATGTGTTTACCCGCCTGTGCCCCACGAATGGTGTATTCGGCGTGCATACCGTTGGGCAATACGATATAAATGGCTTGTACTTCTGGGTTGTCTTTCAGCCGGTCATATTGATCGTAGGTGTAGCAACTCTGCTCTTTAATGCCGTATTGCTTCGCCACTTTCTGCATTTTCTCGCGGCTACCACTTACCAGGGCCACAATCTTCGATTTCTTGCATTCACCAAACGCGGGCAGAAGCTCATCGAGGGTTAAGTGTCCCAGGCCAACAATAGCGTAGCCAACCCGCTGATCGGGTGGTGTTGGCGAAGGCGTTGGGCCTGACTCAACCTCGGTTTTAGCTTTCCAGGCTTCGAGCTTGATAGGCTCGTCTACTTTTTGCGGAATCTTTGCCGGGGGCGATTCGGCCGGTAGCTTCGGTACGTTTGCGCTACCTGACGAGCTGTATGTACCTCCTGATGAGGACATGGTATTTTGGCCCGTTTTGCACGAGGCCGCAAGCCCACCTGCTACGCCTACTGCCAGGCTTCGCCCGGCGAAGGATAGGAATTCTTTTCTCGATACGCCTGCTTCCGATGGCGTATCGAGCATGAGTTTAACCAAATGATCAATCTGTTTCATAACGTTGTAGTTTTGATGAAAACTTCATTAATTAACCCTTTGTTGAGAAAACCAATCTACTAGCTTTCATGCGTCCAACCGTTGATGAACTCCATCATTCTGACCGTTATGTACTAATTGAGTCGTTTAGCATTGATGAGATGAACCAGTTCATTTTTCGAGAGCTAGGCATGACGCCCCCGTCTGCTGATAATCCTCCCAGGCGCACCTGGAAAACGTGGTTGGGGCTATTGATTATACTTCTCTTGGGAGGGGGTGTCGGTTACTTCGTCGGTTCACTGCTGGGTGGTCAGGTGAAGCACGGGAACGGGATGTCGCTGGTTTGGCAGCTTGTTGGTGGATTAGTAGGGTTGCTTATTCTGTTACCTATCCATGAACTCATTCACGGATTAGCGTTCAAATACATTGGCGCCCCTCATATTGGATATGGTTACTCGCTCAGGAGCCTGATTGTGTATGCGTACAGTCAACTCTTTCCGACAACAATGCGCGAAGTAGCTTTTGTGGCAGTGATGCCGTTTATTATCATCACAACGAGCCTGTTGATCGGCTGGGCGATCTGGCCGGTTTATAAAGTGTTTTGGCTTATTTTGTTGATAATACACACCAGCGCCTGCATTGGCGATTTTGCATTGATCCGTTATTACTACAAAAACCGCCAGCGCACAATCTACACCTACGATGACGTTGAAGGTGAACGGCGGTCTTACTTCTTTGAGAAGGTTTGATTAGTTCTCTGTCGAAGTAGTTCAGCGTAATACAGTTCGTTTTCTATAGTCTCCAATACAAACTGGGTCGCTTTAAGCCTTTAATCGTTGTAAATTAGCTTAAAGAAAAGAATATCCATGCATTTTAAAACCTGCTTACAATCAAACCTGAACCATCTTACAAATTCACATTTACACAGCGAGCCCTGCTTTACTTAACTCGTACGAAAGCAAAATGACAACCTTCGTAACACAAGGGAGTTAGGCGAAGCGTGTCACTTTTGAGCTCTACCCCCTGGCGTATTTTCATACCTTGTCCCTGGTTGGCTCGCTTATCCCAATAGCTAAAACTGTATAAGTTGGCTGCGTTTTCTACCTTATCAATTTTGTAAGTACGTATTGGGCCATACAAGCTGATAAAGGATGGGTCGTACCCCCTGGCTTTGAATCGGCCTCTGGAAGAGAAGGTTATAGTTTGAGCTGGATTTGTTTCGACAGATTTGATTACATATTTATCACCTTCGGGAGCATCGCCTGACTCATATAAACGCCACGTTCCTGATACTGCTTCGTAAGCCTTATCTTTAGGCATGCTAGTTGAACATGAGGTAATTAGGCTTAAAAGAAAGAATATAACCATAAAGTACTTCATATCTTCAGTGGCTTAAACAGCTTCTAAAAATGCGACTCAAGCTGGTGAAAGTTTAACTAAATTAAGCTTTGAACCATAAAAAACCGCAAACAGAGCCAATTTTAGCTTCTGCCTGCGGTTTAGACGTCAACAGGTACTGAACTACTTCATCGGCGAGTAATCCGTTGGCTTCATGTAGATAGACTCTACTTTGGTTGTCAAGGGGCCGCCTTTTTCAGACTCTTCTTTGGCCTTTACCCATTTCGGATCTTTACGGAACTCCTCAAAATGCTGTTTCCCCTCAGCTTCGCTTGGGTGAGCCAAAATATAGACCAACTTAGGCTGTGCTGCCTCATCTTTTTCCTGCGTGATCCAGTACCCGACGTTGGTCATGCCGTGCTGGCTGAAGAGCTTCATGGTATGATCGCGGAAGCGGGTGAGCAGATTCTCTAGCTTACCCGGAGTGGCCGTGTAGGTACGTAGTTCAAAAGTCCGGGCGGGCGACGACTGCTTTATCTTAATTTCGGGCGATAGATCCGATTCCATCATGAATATCTGATCGACATGATCGACCAACTTACCATTCGCTTCGGTTTTGGCCACCACGGATTTCCATTCGGGATCATTACCAAAGGCCTTCCAGGAGGCATCGCGGGCTTCGCGGCTAGGGTAGGCCAAGATGTAAATTAACTCTTTGCGGGATGTATCGGTAGGGGTCCAGTACCCGATGTTCTCCATGCCGTGTTTCTCGAAGATCTTGGTCGTGTACTGCCGGAAGCGGTCCACAATTTCGGCGTACTTACCCGGCGTTGGGTAATAAATCCTGACCTCATACAGTTTCGAGCCGGGTTTTGTGGGCGTAGGTCCAGCGACAAGTGCGGTAGTAAGCAGCAGGCCGAACGCGAGTAGATAATACAGTTTATTCATACAGGGTTTGTGATTTAACAGGTGGCAAATTAATCTAATTTTTAGCGAATGCTTTGTCACGAAGCCGCACAAAAACGAAAGGGCTTGTAAAATAAGAGCCAAGCTTTATTTTTGTTAGTCTCCCACAGTAATAAACTAACTCATTCCCTTATGCTGAGCCGCGTTGCCAATTCTGTTTACTGGATGCACCGCTACATTGAACGGGCCGAAAACTATGCCCGCTTTATGAGCGTTAATTTTAACCTGGCTCTCGATTTACCCCCCAATGTAGATCAGCAGTGGGAACCGTTGCTAATCGCCACGGCCGATAATTATTTGTTTTACCGGCATTATGCCGAGCCAACCCGCGAGAATGTCATTCATTTCATGGCGTTCGATAAGCGGAATCCCAACTCCATTGTTACGTGTCTGAGCAACGCCCGCGAGAACGCCCGGACCATTCGCGAGGCCATTTCGAAGGAGATGTGGGAACACCTGAACCAGTTTTACCTGATGGTTCGGGATACGGCTCCTAAACAGCAATGGGGAGAAAGCCAGACGCAGAACTTCCTGACCGAAATTCGCAACGGTACTCAACTTTTCTACGGCATCATTGACGCTACAATCACGCGTAACGAAGCGTGGCATTTCGGACGGATGGGCCGGTTCCTGGAACGAGCTGATAAGACCTCGCGCTTCCTGGACGTGAAGTACTTTACGCTGCTGCCCGAAGTTGACTCTGTAGGGTCTACGCTGGATTTAATGATCTGGTCGGCGGTGCTGAAATCGGTTAGCGCTTACAATATGCACCGGCAGCAATATCGTTCGCTGACACCATCGAGCATTGTCGAGTTCCTGATTCTGGACAAGATGTTTCCGCGTTCGGCGGCTCATTGCATCCGGCAGGCCGAATTGTCGCTGTATGAAGTGTCGGGTAACAACATCACCCATGGCTTTGGCAACCCCGCCGAACGAACGCTGTCTAAACTCCGGGCTGAACTAGAGTTTACCGAAACCGCTGACATTTTTAAAGCCGGCCTGCACCAATATCTCGATCACTTTCAAACCCGGGCGAACGAAGCGGCAACGGCTATTTTTGAGACCTATTTCGATCTGAAGCCGGTAGAAGCGTAAGGCTCACCAGGCAGGGTCGAGCCAAATGGAACGCTGATCTTTATGATGATTATGATTTATCTTAACTAGCCTAAATATCAGCGTTCTATCATTGATTTGTTAAGCTTGTCTAGCTGTTTCCCGTGGGACCATGAACTGGCAGGTAAATGGTGAACGTAGCGCCCTGATTGGGTTGACTTTGGGCAATGATGACTCCATTATGGTTGTCAACAATTTTTTTGCAAATCGCCAGACCAATGCCCGTTCCGCTATACGATTTGCCATTACTCAACCGCTGAAAGAGCGCGAAGATCTGGTTGGCGTACTGTTGCTCAAAGCCGATACCGTTGTCGCGAACGGCTAACCAGATGTACGAAAGAGCCGGGTTTAAGCCCATTTGTTGAGCCGTTTGCTCTGCAGAGAGTATACCCGAAGAAATCTGAATCAGCGGGTTACTGTTCGTAAATTTCAGGGCGTTGCCAATCAGGTTTGTGAAAAGCTGATTCAGCTGCAACGGAATGCCGACAACCATTGGCAAGGGGCTGTACTCGATGACGGCTTCTTTCTGCTCAATGAGTAGATCAAAGTCACTCAATACGTTTTGCAGAATTTGATTCAGGTCCGTTGGTTCAAGCTGATCGTCAATTTTGGCCAGCCGAGAGTAATTAAGAACGGCTTTAATTAAAGCCGACATGCGTTGCGCTGACTTGATTATTTTGCTCAAGTATAGATTACCTAGCTGGTCGTCATCCTGATTCTCCTGCAACAAGGACGCAAAGCTTTGGATCTTACGGAGAGGCTCCTGAAGGTCGTGGCTGGCAATGTAAGCGAATTGTTCTAACTCGTGATTTGTGCGAACCAGCGCCTGATTGGCAGCTGTGAGCTCTTGAGTGCGCTCCTGTACCTGGCGTTCCAACCGTTGTTGAGCCATTCGCTCTGGGGTAACATCCAACGTAATGCCCACCATTTGTAGGGGTTTCCCATTGTCGTCATAGACCCCACGGCCCCACGCCCGTATCCAATGCAAAGAGCCATCCGGCCATATAACCCGGTACTCGGCGTTGTAGACGGATCTGTTGATTACCGCGTCGTTTACTAACCCCTGAACCCGTTGCTGATCCTCGGGAACCATAACTCGTATTAAATCTGGAATATCAAATGTAATATCGGCTGGCAAGCCATAGTTGGCTTTACATTGAGCAGTGCAAGTAATACGTCCTGTTGCTAGTTCTAGTTCATAAGAGCCCAAACGACCTGCTTCCAGCGCCATTTCGAGCCGTTGATTAACTTGCTGCAGAATGGCTTCGCTATTGACCAGCTCTTTCCTGAAAGCCAGTTCAGGCCGTAGGTCGCGGAGCGTAGCGCCACGACCAATCTGCTGACCCGTTGTTGGGTCGTTGATTTTGACGTAACTCGCATTGCACGGAATGACCTCGCCGGTTTTAAAATGTTTTAGGTAAACGACGTTGGCTTGCTCGTCGCTGTTAAGCAGTGACGACAACCGATAGGCCCGAACACGACGAGCGTGTTCGGGCACGTAAAACTCATGCCTGTATAAGTGCGTAATGCTTTGGTCAGGGTCCAGACCAGTCAGCTCACGTCCTGCCCGGTTGAGGTAGATCTGACGTCCTTCAACATCCGATACAGCCATATAATCGTGGCTGTTTTCTACTAACGAAAGGAGCTTTTTCTGCTCGGCTCGGGCCTCCACTTCGGCAGTGATATCCTGAGCAATCCCCGCAAAATGGGCATACGCTCCAGTCGAGTCAGATAAGTAAGTGCCCAGTACTCGTAACCAATGCACCGAGCCATCATTCCAGACCGTTCGGGCTTCGTAGCGTAACTTACCCGTTTGGGCTGCCTGCTGGTAGGCCTTTTCGCGAATAAGACGGTCTTCGGGGACAATATACGTGAGCAGTAAGTCGCGTGTTAGTCCCGTAGACTCAACGCCGGTAAAAATTCGGGAGAGCGTTGGCGAATACGTAAGGTTGTTATCAGCCAGATCAATGTAAAAGCTACCAGCCCCGGCACCTTCAAGGGCCAGCTTCGCCAGTTGTTCAGCCCTTTCCATTTGCTGACGAGCCAGCAATTGCTCTGTCGTATCCTGCGCTGTACCCGCAAATCGGTAGGCTACACCTAACTCGTTGAAATAAGCTTTGCCTTTGGCCCGAACCGTTCGCTTCTGGCCGGTTATTAGGTTGGCAATTGTGTAAGTTACGTCGTATTGCCCGCCCGAAGCCGGTTTTAAGGCGTTCCAGATAGCCTGCGACACCTCTTGTTGGTCGGCACCCACAATGGCCTCTAAGGCCAGCGAGAGTTCGAATTCTGAATTAGAGGGTAGCCCGAACCAATCTTTTAGCCGATCGTTTGCCGTAAATCGATGGGTAATCAGATTTAGGTCCCAGGTGCCTAATTCGGCTGCATCAATCGCGAAAAAAAACTGATCCCTGCTTTCGTCAGGATGATGAAGCACTTCCTCAGGTTTAGTGGTTTCTGTGCAGGTAATCAATACACCGTAGGGTTGGCCTGCCTCATTGCTTACCGGACTGTAGCAAACAGTCCAATAAGCAGTTTCGGCTTTTCCATTATGGTAGACAGGCGTTAGCTGAGCCTCTTTCTGAATGACCGGACCACCTGCTAAAAGCTGATCAATGATTGGCTTGACATCAGCCCATTTTTCAGCCCAGGCATTTTCGGCCCGCTGGCCCAGAACACGAGTATCCTTAAAGCAGGGTTGATAAGCGTCGTTATAAAAACAAATCAGCTCAGGGCCCCAGAACAAGCACATGGGAAGCCTGGAGTTAAGCACAACAGTAAGCAGAGTTTGTAAGCTTTGCGGCCACGTATCGGGATCTCCTAACGAACTCTTCGACCAGGCCGTCGAACGCATCAGCTTACCCATTTCACCGCCTGACAGAAATGGATAAACCGGCTTACTTAGGCTATTTGCTTCCATACGTAGCGATGCTCAAGAGTCCTGTCGATTCAGAATCAGCTCGGCCAACTGATTTGATAGGGCCGACACGAGCGCGGGTTTTGTGATGAATCCGCTGGCCCCAAGTTGTTGGGTCTCCTGTACATCCTTTGATTCGGAAGACGTTGAATAGATAATGATTGGGGTATGCTGTAATCGGTTTATCTTCTTCAGCTCAGATAAACATTGCTTGCCATTCATGCCGGGCATGTTCAGATCCAGGAAGATGTATTGGGGCGTAAACGTCTCGTCTTGCTGAAGTTTCCGTAAGGCATCCGTTCCATCGTCGGCAAAACTACAGGCGATGGATGAACTTACTTTTTTTAACGCTAACGCAAAAATCTCCTGATCGTCTTCGTCATCGTCGATCAGGAAGCAGGTAATCGGTGGGTTCATGAAATGATGCGTACGCTAAAAAAGTTAATTATTTATCAAGCGAATATACAATAAGTACTCTACATGTATAAATACTTACTTATTAATAATGACAAAGTCACATTAAAATTCTATAAATGTTGACGCTTCCGCCTACATTGTAATAAATAGCCCCAAAGAAAAATTAGTGAAAAATAGCTATCGAAAAATAAACAGCCTCTCGAACGGTACTACTTATACGAAATGAGTTAATAATGCAGCCTCAGTATAAGGTAATCAATAAAAAATGGGCAGCGTTATCGTCAGAAAGGCCATGCCCGCTCGATTACGGAAGCGGTTATTGTCAGCAATAACATCGCGGTTTTCAACCTTGGTTTCGCTGGTAAGCCACGAATATCCCAGTTTAACGGCCACACGTTGGTTGATACGAACCCGAGCGTATACTTCAGTAGACAACGTACCGATATCATTGTCGCCGAGAAGTCGTAGATTCAAGCGGCTGGGGGAGGCCTGTTGGAACGTATTAGCCCCCTGAAAAAACACATTAATAGAATCGCTGCCTGTTGACCCCTTTATTGTGTACTGACCCGTCGACGATCGATACCGACCGATACGCCGTTTTCCGAAGGTTAAGCCTAACAAGTCTGCGCTGGCTCCCAACTCCACCCACCCCAAGTTAAGTTGCGCCCGAACGCCAGCGTTGAGTGATGTCATCGTTACGTAGTCGTAGCGGACTGTATCGACATTGTCAATGACAAGTGGTTTGCCCAATGAGCCTAATCCCGACTGACCACGTGTCAGGCGAGCCGGAGCTGTATAATAATTAATGTTATCACCGTAGAAGGCTCCCAACCGCACGGTCCAGCCAAACGCCAGTAGTTTACGTTCCCCAACGTTTATAAGCTGATAGTAAGCAAGCGATGGATTGTAGTTATTCTTGGAATAAGCCATGCCCAGGTCGAAACCGCTACTAATACGAGTTGCCACTGGCGATTGAGCAAAGCTGGAGACAGAAAATAAAGTCAATAACGTGATAAGTACTTTCTTCATGCAGGAGATCTGAGTGTTCAAGCGCGCAAAGATAGAGCGAATGCTGTAAGAGTTAAGTACGTGCAGGAGCGATTACAGATATAATTCACTCACTGCACATACTCCGTTTAATCAATAATTGCTCTTCTTTAAGACCACAGCGCCCAGTGGCGGTACGTTCAAACGAATTGACTGGGGGCGACCATGCCACTTTTCTTCCAGACTCTGCAGGGCGTTGGGATTGCTGATGCCGCCACCATAAAACTCTTTGGCGTCGCTATTAAAAATTTCCTGATATGAGCCCGCCGATGGGACTCCAACTCGGTAATCGGCCCGCGGAACGGGGGTCATGTTCAGCACGATAAGCAGCGTATCTTCGGGTCGGTTGCCTTTCCGAGCGTAAGTAACGATACTGTTTTCGCGGTCCATCGTGTCAATCCACTCAAAGCCGTCGGCCGTAAAATTGCGTTCGTACAAGGCTGGCTCGGTCCGGTACAGCGTGTTCAATGCTTTCACGCAGGCGGCCATGCCTTTGTGAGGGGCAAACTCCAACAGATGCCAGTCCAGACTAGCATCAAACTTCCATTCGGACGTCTGGCCAAATTCACCACCCATGAAAAGGAGTTTGGTACCCGAGTGGGTGAACATGTACGAAAACAGCAACCGCAGGTTGGCAAATCGTTGCCATTCATCACCGGGCATTTTGTTAATCAGTGAGTTTTTACCATAAACGACTTCATCGTGCGACAAGGGCAGCATGAAGTTTTCGGTAAAGGCATACACCGTACTAAAAGTTAGGTTATCCTGGTGGAACTTACGGAAGGCCGGATCGCGCTCGAAATAGCGAAGGGTGTCGTTCATCCAGCCCATCATCCACTTCATGCCAAAGCCGAGTCCGCCCGTGTATACCGGCCGCGATACGCCGGGGAAAGCCGTCGACTCTTCGGCAATGGTCTGTACGTCGGGATACTCCTTGTAAATGGCCTGGTTGAGCTCTTTAAAGAGTGAAATAGCCTCTAGGTTCTCGCGACCGCCAAAAATGTTAGGTTCCCACTCTCCGACGTTTCGGGAGTAATCCAGGTACAACATCGACGCCACGGCATCAACGCGCAGACCATCCACATGGCAGCGATCTAACCAGAATAAGGCATTGCTGAGCAAAAATGAGCGCACTTCGGGTCGGCTGTAGTTGAAAATATAGCTCTTCCAATCGGGATGGTAGCCCCTCCGCCGATCGGGGTGTTCGTACAGGTGCGAGCCGTCGAATTCATACAAGCCATGCGCATCGCCGGGGAAGTGCGAAGGCACCCAGTCCAGCAAAACCCCAATGCCCGCCTGGTGGAGCTTCTCGATTAGGCGCATGAAGTCCTGCGGGGTACCAAATCGGCTGCTTGGGGCGTAATATCCCGTAATCTGGTAGCCCCACGATGGCGCGTATGGATATTGCATGACCGGCATGAACTCGACGTGAGTAAAGCCCATGTCCTGCACATACGGAACCAGCGCGTCGGCAATTTCACCGTAGCTCAACTCGCGTTCGGGATTGCTCGGGTCGCGTCGCCAGGAGGACAAATGCACTTCGTAGACCGAAATCGGCGCATCAAGCGCGTTTTTGGTTCCTCGGCCGGTCATCCATTCCTGGTCCTGCCATTCGTAGTACGTATCCCAGACAATGGAAGCCGTTTGCGGGGGAATTTCCCACCAGTGGGCATAGGGGTCCCCCTTTTCCAGCTCACGACCGCTTTCGTGGACGATAAAATACTTGTAAGCTTCACCCCGGCCGGTATGCGGAATGAATATTTCCCAAATGCCCGATGAATCCCACCGGACGTTCATGGGGTGGCTGCCCTTGTTCCAGCCGTTGAAATTGCCGATTACGGACACGTAACGGGCCGACGGAGCCCACACGGCGAAGTAAGTGCCGATGACCCCGTTATGCTCAACGACGTGCGAACCAAACTTTTCGTAGAGTTTATAATGAGTGCCGCTCCGGAACAGATGAATATCAAAGTCGGTGAAGCGTGAATAGGTGCCTGACGGACCGGTCTGAGCTGGTTCATCGGTAACTGCTTGTGGTACGGTAGGTTGTACCAGCTGCTCGGTTTGAACCGATGCTGTGTTATTTGCTGACGTCGTCGTGTTGCGTTTTGCCATTGGTTAACGTATCGAGTTACGATGTTGAACGCGATCAAGGCCGGAAAGTTAGAAAAAAACTCACCCTTCGGTGCTAAACGTCGTCTCAATCCGTCTGTACATCATTTTTACATAGGCCGTTGGAAAGAGTCGTGTCAATCGATCAATCAACCGAGCATCGGCACCAATCAGGATGCGGGCCTTGTTTTGCCCAATGCCTTTCCAGATCTGGCGAGCCGCTTCGTCGGCCGTTGTTCGGGCTGCTTTTTCAAAGCTCATAGCGCTCTGGTTACGTATGGCTTCGGTGACTGCGCTGCCTTTGCCAACGCGAGCATTAACCGCAATGTTAGTTTTTATACCGCCGGGATGAACACAGGTTATGCCAATGGCAGTGTTTAGCAGTTCCATGCGTAATACATCGCTAAAGCCTCGAACGCCAAACTTAGCCGTACAATAGGCCGATTGATGAATGACGCCGGCCAGGCCAAATACGCTCGATAGATTAACGATATGGCCTTCGTTACGTTCGAGCATATAGGGTAGGAACGCCTTCGTCATCCGGACAACACCCCAAAGGTTGATGTTCATGAGCCACTCAAAGTCAGCTAAGTCAGTGGTTGCCAATGGGCCACTTCCCAAAGCCACCCCGGCGTTGTTGACAAGAATGAGCTTTCGGTTTGCTAACGTTGGCAGGGTGTGAGCCGCAAAGGCCGTAATAGCGGCTGCGTCGGCAACGTCTAAATGAGCGGTAGTGACCTTGCCCGACGACAAAGCTTTGGTTTCGGCCAGGCTTGCTTCATTGATGTCAGTCGCGAGGACAAAGGCCCCTTGCGCTGCCGCCTGAATGGTAAGCTGGCGGCCAATGCCGGAACCGGCACCTGTTATGATGACAGCCGCATTCTGAAAAAGAGTCATAAGGCAGGGAAAGGATAATTAGCGAATGACGTATCTACTTTTCGCCGGAAACGGTTCGTTTGAAAGACTCGTAGATTAACGAGAAATAGGGATTGTCATAACGTGAGACGAACTCGGCTGAGTATTGAACCCCAGCGGCATCATCAACTGCCAGCGGTACGTTGAGCTTAACGATACGCTGACCTTTAAGGCGATTGTACCAGCGGTCGAAAAGTTTTCGGGATGTAGATTACTACGCGCTCATGCGTTTCAAAGAAATCGGCCAAAATTCGGGCAATTGTAGTCGACAGTAGGGCATCGACCGGAGGCAGTTTGGGAGCGTACGGATTGTAAGCCAAAACAATGACTAGCTCAAAAATGAAATCCTCATAAGCAGGGTTGTCGACCAGTTCCGGGCTAGGCTTGAACTTAATTTAGTAAGTAGCTCCAAAGCGACTTTCGAAAATGTATGCATGTTGGAGATCACCAACGAAAGTAAAATTATAACTCGACGATTGGTGTTCCACGTTCCTGATTACGGCGTTTCAAATCTTCATAAGCGGCAATGATTAATGGATCAGTCTGAAACGAATCAATCATTTCCTGCTGCTCCTGCCGTTTCCGCTTCATCCACTCGCGGGCAAGTTCCAGCCGGCGCTGATGTCGGCGCTTTTCGGCTTCTTCCTCAGGCGTAAGTGCGTTGGTTATCATGACGTTTATTAATTTGTTCCTTAAAATTAACCATTTTTTCGGAAGGCGGTTCGGCCCGAAAAACCTGTGGCAAGCGCCCAAAGAAAGCCCTCTTACTTTGGGCGCTTGCCTACAAAACACGTTTATACACTTCTGGTCTGTAGCAATCCCGTTTGCAGCATCGGTACATCGGGTATGGTATTTCCATCGCTTAGCCGAATTTTTTCAATATCGCGGATTACATCAATGATTCCTTTAAGCGGGATCTTCACCCACGACGGCCGGTAGCTGATCTCGTAGCCCAGCTCATACACTGCTTTTTCGAGCAAATAAATCAACAGCAGAAAATTGACTTCGCTACTGTCCTTGAATAATGGATGAGGAGTGCCAAAAGTATCCATGTAGGCGTTCAGGAACGTGTCGCGGATGAGATAGAACCAACGGTCAGACACCCGCTGCAAGTGGTCTGGGTCGAGCCCTTCGGTTTCGGCTGAGTTGAACAGTTTGGCCGAAACCGCATAATGATACGACCGGATCATACCGGCTACGTCTTTCAACGGCGAGTGCTTGATTTTACGCTCGGTGATGCTGCTTTCGGGTTCTCCCTCAAAGTCAATAATAACGAAGTCGTTGTTCATGCCCTGCGATACGGCCAGCACTTGTCCTAAGTGGTAATCGCCGTGAATGCGGATGCGCAACGAATCGAAGGGGCGGGTGCGGAAATCAGCAATGAATGTATCGATCATTTCTTTAGCTTCCATGAACACCCATGCCAATCGCTGCGCCTGTATATCTAGCTTGGTATAATTATCAATCAGGAGTGCATATCGACGGTCGAGCAGGTCTTCAAAGCGTTTAATCAGAAACTCGCGGTACTCAGTCGTAAAGGATTCAGGAGCAAAGGCCGCGTCGGCATTGGGTTTATAGAGCGCACAGTGCATTTCGCCGGTCCGTTTGCCCAGCAACTCCACTCGGTCGAACACGTCTTCCCGAATCGCGAACAATCGCTGCGGCACGGCATAGAGGAAATCGTTGAGGTAATCGCCAGTCTGTGCCCACGAGTCTTTGTCATTGGGCACCATCCGCTGCACCATGCCTAGGGTTACGTCCGGGGTGTCGTCCCGTTTCCAGACAATACTACCCCCGAAGGCCGGAATGTTCGCGAAATTGCTTTCGTCCGTCAGAAACGCGACCATGTCTACCTCGGGGTTGGTTTCCCGGAATAGTTTGCGATACAGTTTCATGAAGTACTTATCGCCAAATGTCATGGCTGAATTACTCGAATCGACGGGCAGCACCTGAGAAGGTAACGCATCATCGCCCTCATCTAGCCCCTTACCCCGGTGAAAAGTCAGTTGCCCGTTGGGCTGCGGTACTGTCTGATTTTGATAGATGGCTGTGAATAAAGTTCGGCGAAATCGCTCGTCGTAAATAGCATCAATCAGAACGCCTGGCTGCTCCCCCAACGTAGCTTCACCAATACGGCCTTTATCTGGAATATCGGCAAGCCGGAAGGGGAGAGAATTAGCTGCATGATCGGTTATAAAGGATATGGGCAGCAGGTAATTCTCAGGAACACCATCGGCATAGGCTGCTTCCAGAATTAGCAGGTAAGCTACGTCGCCATCGGGCAATGAGATTGTATGAACTGTCCGGACTGCAAAGCCGGTTTGTTGCCGGGCTTTCCCTGCAAACCAGCGGCAGGTATTCACGTAAGGCGGTAACAGCCCTTGCGCCAATGTTGACCAGAAATTAGTGTCTGGAGCGGCATCGGCCCAGGTAAGGTTAGCGGTAATAGGAGATAAAGTTGCCATGAAAAGTAGTCGGCTGTGCACTAATTTACTGTAATTCAGCTACGCGCTGATTCCCTCCGTTGGTAGTTCAGAAGAGCTCCTATACATAACAAATGGTGGCCCTTGATGTTGGACGTAGCTTATGTGATGGGCTTATACAAGCAAAACGCCGGTTCCAATTATCTGGAACCGGCGTTTCTAAACGTGTGTATTATTAGGGCTTTGGCGGCTTTCGAACTTTCGGACGAGTAGTCGGAATGGCGTACTGGGTTTCCTTTTTAACCGTCCAATCGGGCAGTTTACGGGCTAGCTCATAGATAACTTCATCTTCGTTTACCTCTACTAATAGGGTCTTCCGACTGGCATCTACCAGATTCGCCTTTGATTTAATCAGCCGCATATCCTCGGCAGGCAGGGGCGGACTACCCTTAAAATTCAATATATACCGGTCTTGCGCCATAGCCTTGATTGTCATTTGGTTACGAATCGTTTGCATAGTTAGCCAACAATTCTCAGACAAACAACATTCCAGTACCCTCAAAGGTTGGCCCAAAGCCGAGGGTTTTAACCTTCGTTGCCAGAAAACGTACCATAGCTTCGGCACGGGCGGCATTGCGCGGCATACTTAGGATAGATTTTTCGACTGATAATAAACGAGCGGCAACACCCGTTGCCATTGGGCACGCCATTGAGGTACCACTTAGAGGAGCATACCCACCTGGCACCGACGACACAATGCCCACCCCCGGTGCAATAAAATCAACATCGGGGCCAATGTTTGAAAAAGCGGCAACGAAGTTTTTTTTGTCGGTGCCGTACGGAGCCGCTACGTTAGGAGCATCAGTGGTGTTGGCGGGAAAGGTACCCTTGCGCCCCATGGCGCCGACCGCTAAGGAGAGCGAGAACGAAGCCGGGAAACTGACGGGTTGCCGCCCATCGTTGCCGGTTGCTACAAAGCAGATGGTACCGTTGTCGTGGGCAAAGCTGATGGCGTCTTCGGTAGCATCGTCGGAAGGGCCACCACCCAAACTCATGTTAATGATGTCGCAACCGTCGGCTACCGCCTGTTCAATGGCTTTGATGATGGCGAAGTTTGAGGCCCCCGGATTGTTTTTGCCGAATACCCGATAGGCATACAGCTCAACCTCCGGGGCAGCTCCGCGAACGCCAGTTGGCGGAATGCCCCGGGCAGCTACAATACCTGATACGTGCGTACCGTGCTCGTCCACATCCGAAAAGTCGGTGGGATCATCGCCCGTTACGGTGCAGGCCCCTCCGGCGATGTTTAAATCGGGATGAGGACCGGCTCCGGTGTCAATTACAGCAACTTTGACGCCCCGCCCGGCGGGTTGGCCCTCAGCCGCTGCGGAATAAAAGAAATTTTTAGCGTCCTGATAATCGAGTTTAACGGGCTGTATGGTAAAAGTGTCGTTATCTTTTATGGTTAGCTTCTGCTTCCAGAAGCTCCAGTAGCCGACTTTTGGGTAGATGTACAACTGATCGATAGGGCGATTACCAATGCTTTTGAAGCGTACCACCCCTTGCGCATCAGACGTTGCCTGCTCACCTTCGCGTTCGTCAAAGTTGGTAAAAGCAACCACAACCGCTCCAACAACCGGTTTTCCTGATTTCGCTTCTTTCAGAACAATTTTAACCCCCGTGCGCACCTGTCCCTGCAATGGACCAGGCTTACGCTGAACCTCGCGCTGCCAGCGTTGCGGATAGTAAAATACCTCGGGGACAATGCGTAGCCCAGGCAATTGGGCACGCAGGTCGGCCAGTTCCGATTCGGGTAGTCGAACAAGTTTGGCACCCCGCTGGCCCGTTGAGTCGAGTACTACCGCCTGGTCCGTAAGGTTACCGTCCAGCACATCGTCCAGCTGGGTGTTCGGCTTGAGTCTGGCTAAGGTTTGCTGGGTATCTGACCCGGGCGCATTGTCCGGAAAACGAACCCCAAATTTAGGTAGCAGAATGTAATTGTGATACACAGGTTTGGACATGGTTGAGTAAGGAAATGGCGAACTAATGGACCTTAGTTACTTATTTAATACGATCAACGCAATTAAGGTATAAATCGGTATCAAAATTGAGCCGAGCAATCGAATTACGGCCTCGTCGAGACCGAAATGGGCAAATGGACCGCCCAGACTAACAACATAAATGACAAACGCGCCCGCCGATAAGCTGATTTGGCGCTGGTCTTTTACTTTGGTTACGTGCCGGAGATACAGCGGATTAACAATTGCCAGCGTAACGAAAACACCCCATAGCAATCCTACATACAAGCCTGGGCTGTCCTGTGGTAATACACTTCCTCGGAGTAAACCGTCGATGGTAATGTAGGCGCTGATGACCTCAACCGGAACCAATTTCAGAAACTGAGCCTGGTAACTATCCACTTTTTCGGGTAGTGCCGGTGCTTCTGAGTTTGGTTGAATAGTAGACCTGCGGACGTTCTGGCGCGTAATGATAGTACGTTCCATGCAATAATAGGGGAGTAGTTGATCGTCGAAACTAGCCGTTTTTCGGGTAATACGCCAATAAAAAAGCCGGACCGATTAATCGGTCCGGCGGGTAAACAAGTGGCTTCGTAGGGTTAGTTACTTGCAACAGTGTTCATAGCGATGGTTCGCTCCGGAAGAGCTGGCTGTTTGGTAGATAGAGTGATCGTTTGACGGGTTACTTCTACGCCGTTAGTAATTTCAACTTGGTATACCCCATCCTCCAGATCGTTTAGATTCAGTCGGGTCCGGCACATACGTTCGTTTTTCCCAAGGTGTTTGCTGTATAGTACAGTACCATTATTGCTTCTGAGTCGAATATCAACCGTGCCACCAGTTTGCTTGTCAAGGGCAATATTCAGTTTGCCGGTTCTGGTTGCGTAGATACCTGTTTTGTAGGTAGCTACAGCCTTCGAGCGACCGATGGGGTTTGCTTCGCTAAAAGAAGTAACAGATGTAACAAAGCCTAACGTTAAGGCGAAAAGTAGAGGTTTGATGAGCGTTTTCATGGCTGTCTTGTTTTTAGTTGTTTTTCTGTTGGAGTTGTGTCGTTTGTGAAACAAAGATATAGGCGTTAGTTAGTACTATGTAATACAAACTACCGGAGCGGTTTATAAACGGGATGAGTGGTTAGAAACTCATAGACCTGCTGAAATGGCTATTAGGACGAATTCAGTTTAAGCCGCAACTTTGTAAACTAATCCGTACACCCATGCCAACACATTCTGTAGATTTGAAGGCCCCTTACCGTATCCCCGCCTTGTTTTCTAGGTTCAGCAACCTCATCGTGGCTGAAAGCACACGACATGGAGGAGTGAGCCCAGCCCCGTTTGCCTCGCTTAATCTAGGCATTAACACTACAGATGATGCCGCTAACGTAGACGAAAATCGACGCCGGTTCTTCGAAGCAATTGGAGCTTCGGCCAGTCAATTTGCCTCGTCACATCAGGTTCATGGAACTGACATTCTATATACCACTGAACCTGGTCGTTTTGAGGGATATGACGCACTGATTACGGATAAACCGGGGCTCTTAATTGGTGTTACCGTCGCTGATTGTGTTCCCATTTTAATCTATGATAGTAAAAACCAAGTGGTGGCAGCGGTTCACGCCGGCTGGAGAGGCACGGTTGGGGGCATTGTGGCTAAAACGCTTGCCAGGATGCAGGAACAATTTGGAACAAGAGCCAAGTATTGCTACGCTTATATTGGAACATGTATTGACGAAGCATCATTTGAAGTGGGCTCGGAAGTGGCAGAGCAATTTGCGCCTGATTTTATTCGGGTCGACCCTTATACGCAAAAAACTTGCGCCAATTTAAAATCGGCTAACACCAGGATATTCATTGATTTTGGTGTCCCATCGGCGCAGATTGGGATATCGGCTTTCTCGACCGTATTGAATAACGATGATTACTTTTCCTACCGGGCCGAGGGGGGGAAAACCGGGCGTATGTTAGCCGTTGTTGGCATTAAAGGTTAAACAAAATACGAATGGGGGGCGTTATATATTCGTTTCAACATAATTTCACTCAACGTATAAAAGTCATGGGAATCTTAGTGTCAATCTTAGTAGGTGCTGTAGCCGGATGGCTGGCTGACCTTGTTTTCAAACGGTTTTCCTTTTCATTATTCGCCGAAATTCTGCTTGGTATTGCCGGTGGATTCGTTGGCGGATGGATTTTTGGCCGCGATGGCGGTGTGATTGATCAAATCTTGACCGCGTTCGTCGGTGCTGTTATCATTCTAGGCATTGCGGCCCTTATCAAAGGGTCGCGCCGGACGGTGTAACGCAATATAGCTCAAACAGGAACGGCCTCATTCTCGAAAGAGTGAGGCCGTTTCCGTTTGTTACTGCATGTCGTACGTTATTTAAGAATCTGCCGCGAAATCACCACTTTCTGGATTTCGCTGGTGCCTTCGCCGATGGTGCAAAGCTTAGCGTCCCGATAAAACTTTTCGACCGGATAATCTTTCGTATAGCCATAACCGCCAAAGATCTGCACAGCTTCATTGGCAACCCGAACCGCGGCTTCTGATGCGTACAGCTTGGCCATGGCCGACTCTTTGGTGACGGGCTTCCCGGCATCTTTTAAATCGGCGGCCTGGTACGTTAGTAACTTGGCCGCTTCGATATCTGTGGCCATGTCGGCTAGTTTGAAGCTGATGGCCTGAAACTTGGCAATCGATTGGCCGAACTGCTCCCGCTCCTGCGCATACCCCAGAGCAGCATCATACGCTCCGTAGGCAATGCCCAAACTTAGCGCAGCAATAGAAATACGACCCCCGTCGAGCACTTTCAGGGATTGTACGAATCCATCGCCGACCTCGCCAAGCCGCTGGGTATCGGGAATGCGGCAATCCTGAAAGAGCATCTCAGCCGTTTCCGAAGCCCGCATGCCGAGTTTGTCTTCTTTACGTCCACCTATAAAACCTTGCGTGCCTCGTTCAACCACAAAGGCGGTGGCATTTCGGGGTGTGTTGGGTTCGCCGGTACGAGCAATCACAACCGCTACATTGCCACTCTTACCATGCGTGATAAAGTTCTTGGCGCCGTTTAACACCCAGCTGTCGCCATCCCGAAGGGCGGTTGTGCGCATATTCCCGGCATCAGACCCGGTATTAGGTTCGGTAAGCCCCCAGGCGCCAATCCATTCGCCCGTGGCGAGCCGTGGAAGATACAGTTGCTTTTGGGTATCGTTTCCAAATAGCAGAATGTGGTTGGTGCATAGTGAGTTATGGGCAGCCATCGATAAGCCGATAGAACCATCTACTCGAGAGAGTTCAACGATAGCGGCAACGTATTCGCGGTAGCCTAGACCCGACCCGCCATATTCAACCGGTACGAGCATACCCATCAACCCCTGTTCGCCTAATTGGCGGAATAAATCGGCTGGGAAATACTGTTCGTCGTCCCATTGCCTAATATTAGGTCGAATGAATCGTTCGCTTATGTCCCGAACTGATTCAACGATCAGCTGCGATAGGGCTGAGCGATCGGACGGGTTTACTTGGTTTTCTACAATTTCACTGACCATAGATGCAGTTATTCCCTAAGTTGATTTGTTAATGAAGCTGATATAGTAACGGACAAGTACAATATCTTCTTATCTAACCACAACAAAGACAAAATGGATACCAACTTGTCTAAATAAAATACAGAAAAGAGCAGAAATAGGCTAATTGCGAGAAAATCAGTTGGTTGTCTTGTGGAATAAGTGTCACAAACACAATTAACGCCGTTGATTTCTAATTGATCCAAGGAATGTGACCGGTAAGTCAGTATCACTGTCCAAAACTGGTAGGGTATTAAAAAACTCCTATTTTTGCGTAAGTCGGATATGGAGTCGACACTTAAGTATTAATTACAAATAGAAACTTATAGAACGTTTAATCTATGAAATTAGCAGTTGTAGGAACCGGATACGTGGGTCTAGTCACAGGCACGTGCTTTGCTGAGACTGGCAACCAGGTTACGTGCGTTGACATTGACGAACGAAAAGTTGAAAAATTAAATAATGGTATCGTTCCCATTTATGAGCCGGGCCTTGAGACGCTGTTTCATCGGAACGTAGAAGAAGGTAGATTATCGTTTACGACAGATCTGGAAGAAGGCATTAAAGGGGCCGAGGTGATCTTCCTGGCGTTACCCACTCCTCCGGGCGAAGATGGTTCCGCCGATCTGAAATATATTCTGAAAGTGGCCAGCGATCTTGGCCCTATCCTCAATCAGTACGCCGTTATCGTCGACAAAAGTACAGTGCCCGTTGGAACCGCCGAGAAAGTACATGCCCACATTGCCGACAACGCGAAGGTTGATTTCGACGTTGTATCGAATCCGGAGTTCCTGCGCGAAGGCGTTGCCGTCGAAGACTTTATGAAACCCGACCGTGTCGTGATCGGCACAAAGTCCGACCGGGCTAAAGCGGTAATGAATCGGCTTTATGCACCGCTAGTTCGGCAGGGTAACCCCGTTATCTTCATGGACGAGCGCTCGGCTGAAATGACCAAATATGCCGCTAATGCTTTCCTGGCGACGAAGATTACATTCATGAACGAGATTGCTAACCTGTGCGAGCGGGCGGGTGCTAACGTAGACGATATTCGTCGGGGCATCGGTACAGATAGCCGTATTGGAAAGCGCTTCTTGTTCGCCGGTATTGGTTACGGCGGTAGCTGCTTCCCCAAAGACGTTCAGGCGCTGGCTAAAACTGCCGAAGATTTCGATTACGATTTCAAAGTATTGAAGTCGGTTATGGATGTCAACTACAAGCAGAAAACCAAACTGATGCCCCTCATTCGGGAGCACTTCGGAGGTGATCTGCGTGGCAAAACCATCGCTGTGTGGGGACTCGCCTTCAAACCGTACACCGATGACATTCGCGAAGCGCCCGCTTTGGATAACATCCGGGCTTTGCTTGAAGCCGGTGCAAAAGTGACCGTGTACGACCCTGAAGCGATGGAGAATGTACGGAACGTATTGGGCAATACGTCAATCGTGTATGCGCACACGCAATATGCCGCTTTAGACGATGCTGATGCCTTAGTTATCATCACCGAATGGCCGTTGTTCCGCACGCCTGATTTTGACAAGATGAACTTGCTCATGAAGAGTAAAACCATCTTCGACGGACGCAATGTCTATGAACTCGACCAGATGCGTGAACTGGGCTATACCTATTACAGCATTGGCCGTGAAGCCATCCTGGCCCCAGTTGAGCAGAAAGTGTAAAATTGGTTAACACAGAGGAACGGAGGTTCACACGGAGAACACAGAGACGATCTGATAATCTCTGCGACCTCCGTATGAACCTCCGTTCCTCTGTGTTTAAATTTTTTAAACGTATATGAAACGTGTACTCATTACCGGGGGAGCCGGTTTTTTAGGATCGCACCTGTGCGACCGATTCATCAAAGAGGGTTATCACGTCATTGCGATGGACAACCTGATCACAGGTGACATCCGTAATATCGAGCATCTTTTTCACCTGCCTAATTTCGAATTTTATCACCACGATGTTTCCAAGTTCATCCACGTACCGGGTGAGTTAGATTACATTCTGCATTTTGCATCGCCCGCCAGCCCAATCGACTACCTCAAAATTCCGATTCAGACGTTGAAGGTTGGTTCGTTAGGCATTCACAATTGTTTGGGACTGGCGCGGGTGAAAGGGGCACGCGTCCTGATCGCTTCGACATCGGAGGTCTACGGTGATCCGACGGTTCACCCGCAGAACGAAGAGTACTGGGGCAATGTCAACCCCGTTGGACCCCGTGGCGTTTACGACGAAGCCAAGCGGTTCCAGGAGGCTATGACCATGGCGTACCACACCTATCACGGGCTGGAGACGCGCATCGTTCGGATTTTCAATACGTATGGTCCTCGCATGCGCCTGAACGACGGTCGGGTGTTGCCAGCGTTCATTGGGCAGGCGTTGCGGGGCGAAGATCTCACCGTGTTTGGCGACGGTAGCCAGACCCGCTCGTTCTGCTATGTAGATGATCTGGTGGAAGGTATTTATCGCCTGTTACTAAGCGATCATCCGTATCCGGTCAACATTGGTAATCCGTCGGAGATTACTATTAAAGAGTTCGGCGAAGAAATCATCAAACTGACAGGTACGTCGCAGCAGCTTATCTTTAAAGATTTACCTAAAGATGATCCGAAGCAGCGGCAGCCTGATATCACAAAGGCAAAAGCCATACTAGGCTGGGAGCCACAGGTGTCGCGTGCCGAAGGGTTACGAATTACGTACGAATATTTTAAAAGCCTGCCCGAGGAGGAATTGTACCGGGCGGCTTATCACCGTGAATTTGTCAAGCAATAACTCCAACAAAGTTGCGGTTCAGAAAATCTTCGTAAATTTACATTCGTTACTGCCTTGTGCAGTACACCTTTAGCTGTCTGACAGAAACCTGCGAACTATATTGTACGCAGGTTTTTTGTTTATAAGGGCCAAGGGCGTGGGGGTAGGGGCTTAGGGTAATAAAGTGCGTTCCTGAACCCTTTGCCCCTAGCCCTACGCCCTTAACTTAGCCGGTCTTTAAAGCTTTCGTAACCGTAGGTTCTGACTAGCTGGAAGGTTTCGTCTTTTTTCCAGATCCCGATACTGGGCAGGTTTACCCCATTGAAGGTTGTCGTCTTCACCATTGTGTAGTGGATCATATCGTCGAACACGATCTTATCGCCAACGGCCAAAGGTTGATCAAAGGAATAATCGCCCATAAAATCGCCCGCCAGACAGGTCATACCCCCTAAACGATACGTTGGTTTACCCGCGACGGGCTCATGATACGCCCCAATGATACGCGGTTTGTAAGGCATTTCGAGCGTATCGGGCATGTGGGCCGCAAACGAGGTGTCGAGAATAGCTACGTCAATACCCTGGCTGTTCAGCACATCGAGTACCGTCGAGACCAGCACACCGGTTTGCCAGGCAATAGCCGAGCCAGGCTCCATAATGACATCGACATTGTACTTCTGCCGGAAGGCCGTTAGCAGGTTAATCAGGTGATTGGTGTCGTAACCTTCACGCGTCATTAAATGGCCTCCACCCAGGTTTACCCACTTGGCCTGGTGCAATAGGTCGCCGAAGCGGCTTTCCAAGGCTTCCAGGGTTCGTTCTAACGTGAACGAATCGTTTTCGCAAAGCGTGTGGAAGTGAATGCCTTCCAAACCTTCGGGCAACTGGTCCGGCAGTTGGTCGCGGGTGGCTCCAAGCCGCGAACCGGGCACGCAAGGGTTATACATGTCCGTCGCTACTTCCGAATATTGCGGATTGACGCGGATGCCGCAGGAGACGCCTTTGCCTGCCACCCGATCTTTGAACCGCTCCCATTGGCTCCAGGAGTTGAACGTTAGATGACTACTACGTTCGACAACCTCATCGAATTCGTCGTCACGATAGGCTGGAATGTACGAATGCGCTTTCACCCCCATGTAGTCATTGACTAGCTTGATCTCGTTAAGCGAGCTGGCTGTTGCCCCGCTCAGGTATTCGCGCACCAGCGGAAAGGCACTGAACATCGAGAAGCCTTTCAGGGCCAGAATGATGGTGACGCCAGCGGCTTTTTGGACGGAATCAATCAGTTCAAGGTTTCTGCGAAGTTTGGCTTCTTCCAGCACGAAGCAGGGCGAAGGAATGGTTGTATGTATGTGTTGCTCTAAGGTCGTATTCATACCACAAAGGTACGAAACTAACGGCCTTTGGCATGCGGATAGTCAAGGCCAAACAAGACTGGTAACGTATATTTAACTTTCAACAAACGCCCCGACTGACTGCCCGGTTTCCAGGACGGCATAGCCTTTATGACCCGCATGGCTTCTTCGTCGCAGCCAGAACCGAGGCCATGGACTAATTGAAAATCGGTAAGGCGACCATCTTTCTGGACAATAAATGAGACATACGATTTACCTTTTACATTGGCTTTTACGGCTTCTGAGGGGTATTTTACATTTTGTTTTAAGTAATCCCACATGGCCTGAATACCACCCGGAAACTCGGGTTGCTTCTCAACAATAGTAAAGACTTCGCGGTCCAGGTAATCATCAGATTGGGCTAAAGAGTTGATTGACGCAAATAGAAAGACGGTACTTACCGCTAAAAAGCAAAGGCATATTCGGTAGTGTAGATAGGTGTGCATTAGGTTAAAGTTTTGGTATGATAGGTTTTGTTGAGCAGTTGAGCATAGTCTCCAGACTATGCTCGGGCGTTATCCGGTCTCCGACCGGAATGTTTAGCTAATAATTCATACCAGTCAGAGACCGGATAACACTGGAACGTAGTCTGGAGACTACGTTCAACCGAGTAATTAATAGGCTTTATCACTCCAAAGCGATAGGCAAATTATACTTCACTCGAACGGGGCGTCCTGATTGCTTACCGGGTTTCCAATGGGGCATTTTCTGAATCACCCGAGTGGCTTCTTCATCGCAGCCAAAGCCGATACCTTTCAGCACTTGCACGTCGGTAAGGCTACCATCGGTGTTGATCACAAAACTGATATACACTTTACCTGAAACACCTGCCGAAGCCGCTGATTTGGGGTATTGTAGGTTCTTGGACAGAAAATTACGTAGGGCGTCCAGGCCACCGGGGTATTGGGGTTCCTGCTCGACACGGATAAAGATGTCTTCGGTTTTGGGGGCTACTTCAACGGCTCGTTCTTCGACGGTAGGCTCGGCTGCCTCAGGAGGAGCAATAACTTCAATGTCGCCTGTGCCTTCGGTAGTTTCCTGGCCTGAAGTGGCTTCAGCAAGTTCTTCGACAGTAGCAACAGGCATTTCTTCCGGGGCATCCATGACGACAACCGGCATTACGTTTTTAACAGTCGGATAGGCATTAGGTATCTCAACGGGCGGAATCGGCAAAGGCACTTTTTCTTCGGGCACGGATACGTCTTCGAGCTTAATTTCTTGCATAAATTCCGTCGCAGCAGCGACCGGGCGAAGTCGGTTGTACAGCATGGGGGCTAGAAGACCGAGTAAAAACAAACCGACGCCCAACCCTAAAGCGCGGGTGAGCGTCGGTTTGTAGTGTCGGCGCAGATCGAAGGCTCCATAAGCCTGATTGCGATCGGCAAAAATCAGTTCATCGAGCGTAAGCGCGGAAGCATCGGAGGAGTGCATGACCTTGTGCGGGTTTGGTTTGTACCGCATAGATGTCGGCTCCGACAGATTTCCATAAAAAGTTTACAAGCTGTCGTACTGTTTTACCAGTGTAATAGCATCGTTTTCCGTTTTCAGACTCAGCTTCTCCTGCTTGATAAACGACTTCAACGGCTCCTGCCGGTCGCTTAGCGCGTCGAGGAGCGACTTTTCGGAGAGCTTAACTTTTGAAAGCGTCTGATCGGGTTTGAGCACGTAATACGAATTGGCGTCGGCATAGGCGTCATAACGTACATCGGCGGAATAACCCCCTTTGTAATCCGCTTTTTTTAGGGTTTTCACCACGCGCTTCAGCAGCGCCGTTTTGCCTTCGTACAACACCAGAAAATAGCCTTCTTTCAGTTGGTCGTCTGTCGTTTTTATCATTGGATAACGACTAAATAGATACGATTGACCATCGGGGCTGGTCAGTAAAAATCGGGCTACGGTTGGGCGGGCAATGATAATCGAGTCGTTGCCCGACTTTGGTCGTAGCATGATTAACTCCTGTCGGTACGCATCAAACTTCAGCGGCACCTCCTTATACTGCCGACCATCGCGCAAACTCACCTGACCATTGCTCCAGCTAGTGAGCAGGTAAGGCGTTCCCTGCTGGCCTTCGTAGCGAGAATCGACCCGAAAAATGAGCGGTCCCGAGGCAGGCGTGTTCAAATTGTTGAGCCGCAGCGTAGCGGCTGGGTCTTCGGTTGTCTGACCCAGCGCTACGTTACTCATAGCTACTACTATTCCAACGAGAATACGTTTCATGGCACAGCAATGGTCTGGTCTAATACTCGTGCGGCAGAGGAATATCGACGCGTTCGTTAACGGGTAGCCCTTGTTTGTTCATCTGCTCAATGAATGGGTCTGGGTCCAGCTCTTCGCAGTTCCAGACGCCGGGCTTCATCCAGATACCTTTGAGCATCAGCATGGCGCCAATCATGGCCGGTACGCCGGTTGTGTAGCTCACGGCCTGGCCGCGAACCTCGCGATACGTTTCGGCATGGTCGCAGTTGTTCCAGATGAAATACGTCCGGTCGGCGCCGTCTTTAACGCCCTTAATCTGGCAGCCAATGCTCGTCTGACCCGTATAGTTTTCGCCTAATGTGTCTGGCGCTGGCAATACTGCCTTCAGGAATTCGAGTGGCACAATATCCAGACCCTGAAACTTAACCGGATCGATGCGGGTCATGCCCACGTTCTGCAACACCTCCAGGTGAGTTAGGTAAGCCTGACCGAAGGTCATCCAGAACCGCGCCCGTTTCAGCGTTGGGAAATTCTTAACCAGCGATTCTAACTCTTCGTGATACAACACGTACGATTCACGCGGACCAATTTCGGGGTAGTCGATGGGCTTGTGAATACTCATCGCCGGAATCTCTACCCACTCGCCATTTTCCCAATAGCGCCCTGGCTGCGTTATCTCCCGGATATTGATCTCAGGATTGAAATTAGTGGCAAAAGCTTTACCGTGGTTACCCGCGTTGCAATCAACGATGTCCAGATAGTCCATCCGGTCGAAGTGGTGCTTGTTGGCGTAAGCTGTAAACACCTGAGTTGCCCCTGGGTCGAAGCCGCAGCCCAAAAGCGCCATGAGTCCAGCCTGCTCAAACCGCTCTTTGTAAGCCCACTGCCAGCTGTACTCAAATTTCGCTACGTCTTTAGGCTCGTAGTTCGCCGTATCCATGTAGTGCACACCCGCTTCCAGACAGGCATCCATAATGGGCAGGTCCTGGTAAGGCAGCGCTACGTTAATCACTAATACCGGATTAAACGATCGAATCAGGGTCACCATGTCAGCAACGACATCGGCATCTACCTGAGCTGTTTGAATCGTTACCCCGTGCATTTCCTGAACTTCAGCCGCAATTCGATCGCACTTGGCTTTAGTGCGGCTGGCTAGCATAATATTCGTGAAGACATCGCTGTTCAGGGCGCATTTGTGCGCTACTACACTGCCTACTCCACCTGCTCCAATGATGAGCACATTTGCCATATAGTTTTTTCGTTGGTTCGTGATTCGTTTCGGCCGCAAAGATAGGGAAAGTCGGTAAGCTGGCGGGCCGGTCGGTACAATAGCGGGTAGACTATGGCAAAAAATGCGATAATGGCCGAAACGCTTGTCAAACAATTAGTTACTATATTAGTTATGTAGAGATAATCATCTCCTCAAGCGTTATGAAATTTTTATCTCCTTCTGGTTCGTTCGAACTATCAATAGTAGGATACGGTAAGAAAGAAACCAACTGGCGGGACCGTAATCGACTCCAATGTCGGTTTTCTACATTCTGGCGTCAGCAGCGCGACACGCAGTCGGCTCTTTTGCAAACCTGGGAAGTAAGTCGTTTACTGAATGGGCTGCAATCGTTGTGGAACAAGGCGACTAACCATATCACATTATCGTTTTCAGAGCCTGGCCTGAGTCTGGAAGCAACTGCTTTGTCTGATGACACCTACCGGGTTCAGATCCAGCTTGACCATGACCTGGCTCCTTCGTGGCATCCTTATCCCGATTTTCCGATGGAGATGAGTATGCTACTAAACCGAGCCCAACTACGGAAAGCGGTTCAGGATTTGTCAGGGCAGTTAGCCACTTATCCCGAACGCTAAGCGTATACATGAGACGACTAGTTTATTCCAAATTCAGACTTATTTCACGGGAATTTGTGTTTCTAGTTGTATGCCCCTATCTTTCTGACGTATATACATATCGTTTGCTTGGTTTTTAGCAAAACGCTATGCCAGCTGCTTTTTACTGATATGCTCCTTGTTGGCCAACGCAGTTTTTTTGAACTGAACATTCTGGATTATGAACACGCGCCGGACTCGTCTTCGTCGGCCGATCGTAATCTGTTGTGGGTAGCAGTTCGATCGGGTTGGCAACATCATCAGTCTACATCAACAGCGGCCATCTTGCATACGTACGAGATAGAAATGCTGATCAACTGGTTGCGGCATCTGTGCGCTACGGGGCGGCCTCTACCACGACTACTGTTCTCTGAGCCTTGCTTGAGTTTTGAGTGTTTGTCGGCCGACACCGACGAGTTTTTGTTGCAAGTTAAGTTAGCCTTCGAAATCGCGCCTGACTGGCACGACGACCCTTTCTCTCCCTTTTGGCTGCCTATAGTTGTCTCTAAGCGTAAGCTGGCAGAAGCTATTGATCAGTTGGCAGACCAGTTCCTCAAATTTCCGGTACGCCGGTAAGGTTACCACTTGGTAACACCGCCCACATTGCTCATATTTGTACCCAGACTATAATTTCGGTAGAGTTATTGTAGCCTATCAAAGCCCTGAGGCTTTAAGCACCTAATTTAAACGTAAAAAGAAAAGGTATGAAAGTCGTCAAGCGTAGAAACCGCCAGATGACCATGGAGCGTATTTTGCGTGCTATGGGAGAGGTCATGGCTGAGCGTGGCACCGAAAAAGCAGGCATCAATGCTGTTGCTGAGCGGGCTGGCGTTAACAAAGTACTGATCTACCGCTACTTCGGCGGATGGAATGGATTGTTGGAAGCGTATGTACAACGCGGCTTCTTCTTATCAATGTTTAATGAGAAGTTTCTCGAGTCGGTTCCCGAAAGCCTGCCTGTGGAAAATCGCAGCAAAGTATGGTCAGAATACACAATTCAGTTTATGCGTGAGTTTCGGGCCAGAAAACCATCGCAGGAATTGATACGATGGGAGATGACCCACGGCGAAACGGAACTGGCTCGGCGACTGGCCGAGTTCCGGGATCAATCGTACAAAAACCTGGTTACTAAATTAGCGCCCTATGATGATTTCGACCCGATTGCTATCACTAGTCTGATGGTTTCGGCGGTTACTCACCTTGTGCTCACTAGCAGCCAGCGTGATCATATTGTAGATATTGACTTACGGTCAGATGCCGGATGGGAGCGTATCGAAACCGCTATCCGACGCATTTATTCGAGTCTGAGCTTCGCCCTCGAACGTGAAGACGCTAAGAAACTGGAAGTAAAATAATGTATAATGTATGATATAGGGTGTATACATCTAGTAGATGGCTGTACATCCTATATCATACACCCTACACTACGTATTCATTAATTCTTCAATTTCATCGGCTTCGAGCGGAATGCCAGCCATTAAGTCGATATTGCCCGATTCGGTAATCAGCACATTGTTTTCCAGGCGGATACCCAGCTTCTCGTCGCGTATGTAAATACCCGGCTCAACGGTAAATACCATGCCCGGTTCCATTTTCCGGTACTTGTTGCCCACGTCGTGAACGTCAAGCCCCAGGAAGTGCGAGGTGCCGTGCATAAAGTATTTTTTGTACAAAGGCGTGTCGGGGTCTTGCTTAGCTACTTCATCGCGGTCGAGTAGGCCTAATCCGATCAGCTCCGATTCCATTACCTTGCCTACTTCGCGATGGTAGTCGTCCCACAGATTACCGGGTCGTAACATCTGTTTAGCCTCCTTCATGACACGTAGTACCGCATCATACACAGCCCGCTGCCGAGCCGTAAAGCGGCCATTTACGGGCACCGATCGGGTCATGTCGGCATTGTAGTTGGCGTATTCAGCACCCAGGTCGAGCAGAATCACATCGCCATCCTGACACTGCTGGCTGTTGTCAATATAATGCAGTACACAGGCATTCGCCCCTGACGCTATAATGGGTGAATAGGCCGCTCCCCGCGAACGATGACGTAGGAATTCGTGCATCATTTCGGCCTCGATTTCATATTCCCAGACGCCGGGTTTAATGAATCCTAACAGGCGTCGGAACATTTTGTCGGTGATGTCGATGGCCGTTTGGATAAGCTGCACTTCCTGAGCTTGCTTGATGGCGCGAAGGTGATGCATCAACGGGGCCAGCCGTTCTAGTTGATGCAATGGGTATTTCTGCCGAAACTCGTTGATAAAACGGGCATCACGCGTTTGGACATCGACAGTGGCCCGGGTGTGTTCGTTCGTGTTCAGGTAGACATGGTCGGCCTCGAATACCATCTGCTCAAAAATCTGTTCGAACTGATGGGTCCAGTAGATCTGTTTCTGAGGGATACCGGTAACCTGTTCGGCTTCGGCTTTCGTCAGTTTATGACCTTCCCAAATTTCGATAAGTTCGCTGGTTTCCCGTAGGAACAGAATCTCGCGAAACTTGGGATCGGGATGATCGGGAAATAAAACAAACCGCGTTTCTTCCTGGTCCACTCCGGTCAGGTAAAACAAATCGTTGTTCTGGCGAAAAGTCATGGTGCCGTCGGCATTCGTCGGCATAATATCGTTGGCATTCACCACTACCAACGATTTGGGTTTCAGCAGGGCCGTGAGCCGCTGACGGTTTTGAACGAAAAGCTGATTGTCGATTGGTAAATAGCGCATACAGCGGAGTGTTGAGGCTGCGTTTCTGATTAAGTTTGCAAAGAAAACCAAAAGCCACAAGAGTTTTTTAGCGTTTACGTGTTTAGGTTTTTACGTGACACCTCTAAAATTAGGATAACTCGTTCATGACCATCCGCCTGACTTTTCTGTTTTGCTTCATCACGCTGGCCGGTACGGCTCAACAGGGCACGACTACGCCATACCTAAGTAGCGAAACGGCTGCCTTATCGAAGTATTGGATTTTATTTGACAGTAAAGATCAAACCTCGTCCCCCGCTTTATCACAGCAAGCTTATGAACGGCGGCAGATGCAAAATTTATCAGTCGATGAGTTAGACCGGCCTGTATCAACAGCCTATTTAAGCCGGTTAAAGCAGGTTGGCGTTGAGCCGATCTGCCAGTCGCGCTGGCTCAACGCCGTATCGGCCCGACTAACAACTACGCAGTGCGCAACGGTTTTAGCCATGCCCTTCGTGAAAGCAATTCAGCCCATAGATCCAAGCATTGTCATTACGTCGGTTGGTGTTCCCAATGGTTCATCAGAGGCTCAGCTCGCTCCTGTTATGACGCAGATTCAGGCGCCCGACTTTGCTCAGGCCGGCTTAACGGGGCGGTTTGTAACCATCGGTGTCATCGATGCCGGGTTTTTCGGCGCTGATTCGGCGAACGCGTTGAAGCATATCTTTGTCCGGGAGGGCGTTAAGCAGGTGCGTGATTACGTCAACGATAAAAAAACGCACGGAAACCTGTTTCATACCCTTGAAACCTTTTCTGACACGCATGGCACCGAAGTGCTGGCGGCCATTGCAGGAAGTGACCCAATCGATAACATTCAATACGGACTAGCGACCGACGCTACGTTTTATCTGGCTCGTACGGATCAGGGTAACAAAGAGTTCAGGGGCGAAGAAGACAATTGGGTGGCGGCTATGGAATGGATGGACAGCCTTGGTGTGCGGCTCATTAATACGTCGTTGGGATACGCGAAAGGCATGAGTAATCCTAAAGAAAACTATGAACCCGGTCAGATGGACGGTCACACAAGCCTGATTAGTCGGGCCGCGCAGATTGCTGCCGATAAGAAAGGTATTTTAATTATTGTGTCAGCCGGTAACGAGGGTGATGACCGCTCCTGGCGCATCATCAGCACCCCCGCCGACGCTCAGGGCGTGCTGGCCATTGGCGCTACCAACAACCGCCTGTGGAACCGAATTGGCTACAGCAGTATAGGACCCGAAAGCTTACCGTATCTGAAGCCCAATGTATCGTGTTTCTCGCTCTATGGCACCTCGTTATCGGCACCGGTGATCACTGGCTTTGCCGCCTGCCTGATGCAGGCCAATCCGAAGCTGACGAACAAGCAACTGATGGAGATTATCGAAAAGTCATCTCACCTGTATCCCTACGGAAACAACTACGTTGGCTATGGCGTACCGCAGGCATCACGGGCCATTGCTATGCTACGCAACCAACCCATACCGACCACGGCTCGGTCAGTAAAGGCAACGGGTAAGTCCTTTGTATTGCCCGTTACTACTAATGAGCCACTCATTTCTGTTTTTCATAAGAAAGACGCTACGCACGTTCTGCAGCAGGAAGCAACTAAAGTAGCCGGGGGGAAATTAACCCTGCGCCGGGCGACTAATGAGAAACGAACGACGGTGGATTTGAAGAAAGAAGTAATCGAAGTATTTTGGGAATAGCGTCGGTTGGTGGTATGAAGAAAAATTAATTTTGATTTCAGATTGACCACAGACGGCCGTTCTACTTTTGCTTCCGTAATCAACACTAAACAACAATTGACTATGGAAACGAACGCAAAAGTAATTTGCATGGCCCTATTAGGCATGGGATTATGGAATGTTACGCTGCAAGCGCAACCTGTCCCACCGATACCCCCTAATGCTTCTGTTTTGGCGGGCCCAACGCCACCACTGCCTGGTCAGGGCGAGCCGCTCGACCAGCCTGTTCCGCCTGGCCCTCAGGGCAGACGAGGGCCAAAGCCAGGGGCGTTAATACCTCTAACAACGATAACAGGAGCTGTGCAGCAGCTATCCACCAATGATGACTTTGTTTTCGATGGGTTTATGCTCAACGCCGGCAGTGGAATCGTAACGGTGAAATTTCCGCCCCATCTTGGTCAGCAGATACAAAAATTAGTTAAGACAGGTACTACCGTCAGTGTAACTGGTACTGCTGAGACTAGCCCCCGTGGCGAATCTACTTTTCACATGAATAGCCTGACTGCCGGAAAAACAACGGTGCTCGATGCTCCACCGACCGAGCCGGTAACACCACCCGTAGAAACGTTAACAAACGTATCCGGAAAAATTACGGACTATCGGGTAGATCGTGAAGGGCGGGTTAACGGCTTCGTGCTGGATGATAAAACGGTGATTCGGGTGCCGGGACATGCGGCCTATCAGCTGACTAATCTGGCTACAAAAGGCACGTCGATCTCGGTACAGGGATATCCGAAAACCATCCGGAATGGGCAGGTGCAATTGGAAAAAGTAAACATTGTACGGGCGTCGGTTGTCACAATCAACGGTCAGCAATATCTGGTTCGTTAACTTCAGAAGTGAAAGGGCTAATGTTCTACAAACAAAATGCCCTTTCACTTCGTCTACTTTCGCTGCTGTGAAAATTCTCGTTATTGAAGATGAACGTAAACTTGCCCGGTTCATTAAACAGGGACTGGAACAACACGGTCACGTAGCTGATCTGACTCACTCCGGCTCTGAAGGGCTGGAGCACCTTGCCGGAGGTTTGTATGACCTGGTGCTGCTCGATCTGATGCTGCCGGGGCAAACTGGCTTTGAGGTGTTACAGAATCTGCGGGCGTTCGGACTGACCGTACCGGTTATGATTTTGTCGGCACTCAGCGAACCCGAAAAAGTTGTACAGGGGCTGGACTTGGGAGCGGTTGATTACCTGCGGAAACCGTTTGATTTTGGCGAATTGCTGGCCCGAATCAGAGTCCTTCAACGTCGGACAACTACCAGCGATGCGGTTGATCTGGAGGTGGCTGACCTAAACATGCGCCTGGTTTTACATGAGGTCTGGAAAGCAGGTACGCTGCTGGAGTTGACTAATCGTGAGTTTGCCCTGCTCGAACTGCTTATGCGCCGGGCCGGGCAGCTGGTGACCCGGAACGAGATTGCCGAAAAAGTCTGGTCGGCAGATTACGATATGGGTAGTAATGTTATCGAGGTGCATGTGTATCAGTTACGTAAAAAACTAGATGCCGTGGGTAAAACGGGGTTAATCGAAACCCTTGTCGGTCGGGGGTACCGACTTAAAAAGGAATGAGTCTGCGGAGTCGCATTGTGCTGGCGGTTGCGGCCGTTTTTGCAACGATCAGCCTGCTAACAGGGTGGCTGATGCTCAACCGGGCCGAAACAAGCCTGCGCACCGCCTTCGACCGGGCTGTACAAACTCGGGCAAACTGGCTTTTATCGCTTGTCAGCGTCGACCCGGTAGTGGTTTCGTTGCCTGCTGAAACCGAGCAGATGCGCGTGGTTTATGAGGCCTATGGCCATAAACGAGAGCTGTTTCGCAGTCCCGGTTTCCCCGATACACTTACTTCGGCCCGCCGTTCTTATGCCCCCATGTATCGAGTTATGACCGTGCAGGCGACCCGCGAACAGATTCCTGATGGTCGTGTCTCGTTGACGCTTGCTGTACCCGCTCAGAGCCTGGCGCAGGACATTGGTCAGTTGCGATGGCTCTTCGGTGTAGGTTGGCTAGGGAGTTTGTTGCTAGCCTGTTTAGGAGGGTATATTGTGGCGGGGTGGTTACTGACGCCTATCCAAAACATCGTCCGGCAGGCTGACCAGATTAGTAATGCTACGTCTATTGATCCAATTGCGTTGCCTCGTAGCCAGGATGAAATTTATCAGTTAACGGATTCGCTTAACCTCATGCTGGCCCGTATCCGGGAGAGCGCCGAGTTACAGCGGAATTTCTTCGGAGCGGCTGCCCATGAACTCAGAACACCATTAGCAGTGATGAAAACAGGGCTCGAAGTGACCCTCAATAGCGGTAAAGCTGGAGAAGCCATAAGGCCTTTTTTAACCGGTCAGTTAGACGAAGTAAGCCGACTTGCGCGGTTACTCGACGAATTTTTAACGTTAAGCCGCCCCGATACCGACACACCAACTCTCCGGAACGACGAGATAGACATCCCCCACCTGGTTGAGACTTGTGTCGCTCAATTAGTTACATTAACCACCGACTATGGTGTATACATAAAAATAACAGGTAAAACTATGGGCCCATCCATACGGACCGATGCCATCAAACTGGAACACGTGCTGCTGAATCTGATGGAAAATGCGATCAAGTATGCTGCGCCGGGTAGCACTATCAGGGTACAAACGCATTATGATACCGATTGGATTATCCAGGTTCAAAACCGGACCGTTCGCGAAACGGGCCCTACGCTCGATCTGCTGCAGCCGTATTTTCAGGCAGATCCACTCCGTGAAGGGCATGGGCTTGGTTTATGGATCAGTCATCGTCTGACTAGATTGATTGGTGGACGCTTACGGCTTGACTGGCAAACTTTTACGTTTATCAGCGAGTTAGCGTTGCCAGTCAGCTAATCTTTCAAAAATTTACAGTAACGAAACACTATGAAAGCCATCTATTGCATTGCCCTGCTCACGCTGTCCAATTTTTTTATGACCCTGGCCTGGTACGGTCATCTACAGTTTAAACAATACCCGGCCATAGCCAAACTATCCTTGTTTGGGGTTATCATACTCAGTTGGGGATTGGCGTTCTTTGAATATATATTTCAGGTTCCGGCCAATCGGATTGGTTCTGACGAGACCGGCGGACCATTTACCCTTTTTCAGCTAAAAACAGTACAGGAGGCCGTTTCGCTAACTGTCTTTACCCTTGTCACGGTGTTTATCTTTAAAACGGATAAGCTGGCCTGGAATCATTTAGTTGGCTTCTTCTTTATTGTTCTGGCGGTCTTTTTCATCTTCAAAAAATGGTAGGTGTTCAGACCGGCGCTGAAACGCGCCAGCCATCAGAAACTAGCCTGAAAGCGCTCGATTGGGCCAATTTCTTCCTGGCAGATGTGCGAGACGGACTTGGGCCTTATCTGTCTATTTATTTGCTTACCGCTCAACACTGGAGCGCGCAGAACATTGGCCTGGCCATGTCCATTATGGGGATTTCGACCGTAGTGGCTCAAACACCCGCTGGGGCTCTTGTTGACCGCACCTCCCGGAAGCGGTTGTACTCTATTCTGGCTTCCTTACTGATTGCCAGTGCGTCGTTGCTGACGATCGTCCTGCCAACCTTTGGCATAATCATTGGCGGGCAGATAGCAATGGGCGTAGCGGCTGCCTGGTTCACGCCGGCCATTGCAGCTCTTACGCTTGGTTTAGTAGGCCATCGTAAGTTTGACGGTCGCGTTGGCCGAAACGAAACGTTTAACCATGCTGGCAATGTCTTTGCCGCGCTGATGGCTGGTTTAATTGGGTACTACGTGAGTACCAAAGGCATTTTTGTGTTGCTGGCCGTGATGTCGCTTGTGAGTAGTGCCACAATTTGGCGTATTCGGGAAGAAGATATCGATCATGAACTTGCCCGGGGCTGCGACGCAAAAGCCGAGGGAGAAAACCCAAAGGGCTGGCAGGCGATTTTGGGCGATCGAGTAATTATCCTTTTTGCGCTGGCCTGTGTGTTGTTTCATTTCGCCAACGCGGCTATGTTACCATTACTTGGGCAGCGATTGGCCGAAGGCAATGCTGCCGGTGCATCATCGGCTTATATGTCGGCCTGTATCATTGTGGCGCAGGTCGTAATGGTACCGGTCAGTAACTGGGCCGGTAAGCTGGCCCCCCGGGGACGAAAGCAGTTATTACTCGTTGGTTTTGCCGTGTTACCTATCAGAGGGATACTTTACACGCTAACTAACCACCCCGATCTGCTGATTGCCATCCAGGTGCTGGACGGTATCGGTGCGGGTATCTTCGGGGTTATGTCTGTGCTTGTGGTTGCCGATCTGACTCAGGGTAGTGGTTTGTTTAATACGACCCAGGGCGCCATTGCTACCGCCGTTGGGCTGGGGGCCTCGCTGAGTAATGCGTTTGCGGGAGGGATCGTGCAGCGGCTTGGCTACAATGCTGCTTTTCTGGCACTGGGTGCCATAGCATTAGTCGCTTTGCTGGTACTTTGGTTTTTCGTGCCCGAAACAAACAAATCAGATCGGCCCTTATAAATACGCGCCTTTCATCAGGTAGTTTCCTACATAGTCCGCAATACCATCTTCCAGCGAAGTAAATGGCCGCTCATAGCCGATAGACCGTAGTTTGGCCATATTAGCCTGAGTGAAGTACTGGTATTTGTCGCGTATGTCGGCGGGAGTATCAACGAAATCAATTTGAGGAGCCTGGCCCATGGCCTGAAAGGTGAGCGTTGCCAGGTCGTGGAAGGTGCGAGCTTTGCCGCTGCCCAGATTGTAAATGCCGGAGTTGCGCCGATGATGCATAAGAAACGAGCAGACGTCCACTACGTCCTTTACGTAAACAAAATCGCGCATCTGTTCGCCGTCGGCAAAGTCAGGGTTGTGCGACCGGAACAGCTTCATGTAGCCCGACTGACAAATCTGATTGTAGGCGTGGAAAATGACGGAAGCCATCCGGTCTTTATGGTACTCGTTGGGGCCGTATACGTTGAAAAACTTCAGCCCCGCCCAGAAGAAAGGTTTTCGTTCCTGCTCCAGCGCCCAGATATCAAACTCATTTTTAGACTCACCGTACGGATTCAGAGGCTTCAACTGAGGAATGACTGATTCATTGTCGTCGTACCCAAACTCACCCAGGCCGTAAGTTGCTGCCGATGACGCATATACGAGGGGGATTTGGTATTCGATACAGCGGTACCAGATTTGCTTGGAGTACTCGACATTCAGGTGCTCAAAAATCTGTCGGTCCTGCTCGGTAGTGTCAGTGCGGGCACCAATGTGAAATATAAACTCAACTTCCTGATAATTCTGGCTGAGCCAGTCGAAAAACACTTCGCGGTCGACCCGTTCCTGAATACGTTTTCCGGTGAGGTTGGCTTCTTTACGAGGGTCAGAAAAGTCATCGACAGCGATGATAAAATTGAAATTTTCCTGATTCAACTTGCTGATTAAACAGCTTCCGATAAAACCGGCTGCCCCCGTAACGATGATCATAAATTGGTAGTCGTAAAGGTGTTGGTTTCGATAAAGAGGTAATAATCAGGTATAATCAAATGAAATTGGCTGTAAAGATACGGCTTTTAAACCTGACAATCGACTAGCGTTTTTAGTGATTAATTTGTATTTTTCTTATAAAGCAATTGCCAGTTCTGTATACGGAGTAGACCGAACATGGTTTTATCCTGGTTAAAGATTTTGTACCTTTGTGCCCTGTTTTTTCAACCCCGGCGTTTCTGGCAACCGCCCTATCTAAACCAGAAAAATGGTCTATATTAATAGAATTGAACACTTTAACGCGGCCCACCGGCTTTATAATCCAGCCTGGTCGGAGGAGCGTAACAAAGAAGTTTTTGGCCCCTGCGCCAATATGAACTGGCATGGCCACAACTTCGAACTAATTGTAACGGTCAAGGGTGAACCTGATCCTGATACTGGATTCGTCATTGATCTAAAAGTACTGGGTGAGATCATCAAGCGCGAAGTCATCGAAAAGGTTGATCATAAGAACCTGAACCTGGATGTTGACTTCATGCAGGGCAAAATGGCCAGTTGTGAAATCTTCATCATGGAAATCTGGAAGATTCTGGAGCGGGCCTTGGCACCCGTTACGGAAGCCCATTTGCACCAGCTCCGGCTTTACGAAACCCCCAAGAATTTTGTCGATTATTTTGGTGAGTAGTCACCAATGGTCATCCATGACGTATTACTTAATAGCCGGTGAACGCTCCGGTGATCTACACGGGGCCAATCTAATCCGGGCCATTCGCCAGCATGACCCGGCCGCTCATTGCCGGGCTTATGGAGGTGAGCAGATGGAAGCGGCCGGGGCTACCTTGGTTCGGCATTACCGCGATATGGCGTTCATGGGGTTTCTGGAGGTGGTCAAAAATCTGGGCACGATTCGCAAGATAATGAATGAGTGCCAGGCCGACTTACTGGCGAACCGACCAGATGCGCTTATTCTGATCGATTACGCTGGCTTCAATTTGCGCATGGCCCGTTTTGCCAAAAAACACGGCATTCGGGTGTTCTATTATATCTCGCCCAAAGTATGGGCCTGGAACCAACGACGGGCTCTCAAGATCAAGGCGAATGTCGATCGACTATTTACGATTCTACCCTTTGAGACCGATTTTTTTGCTACGTATGATTACAACGTTGAGTACGTAGGTAACCCATTGCTCGACGCCCTTGCGGAGTTTAAACCCGATGCGTCGTTCCGACGGAAACTAGGTATCGACGAGCGTCCGGTGATCGCTTTATTGCCAGGAAGCCGTCGTCAGGAGATTATAGCTATACTGCCCACTATGCTGGCTGCTACCCGTCAGTTTCCGGGTTATCAGTTTGTTGTGGGCACGGTCAGTAATTTGCCAGATGCATTGTATGACAGCTTATTCGCTGATCATGCTGACATAAAGCGAGTCAGCGATGCCGCTTATGATTTATTACATATATCGACGGCTGCATTAGTGACCTCGGGCACGGCTACGTTAGAAACTGCCCTTCTGAATGTACCGCAGGTGGTGTGTTATAAAACAACGTTTGTGTCCTACGCCATTGCCAAACGCCTGATTGCGGTGCCATTCATTTCGCTGGTCAACCTGATTGCGGACCGGGAGGTGGTTAAAGAGCTAATTCAGAATGACCTGACTCCCGAGCAGACTGTCGCTGAGCTAAAAGCTATTTTACCTGATGGAGCGCGTCGGGATGCTGTATTAGCCGGTTACGCTGAGGTGCAAGAAAAAATGGGTGGTCCGGGCGCATCTGAGCGGGCTGGACGACTGATGGTAGAAGCGCTACAAAACGCTTAGCCTCACAATGTAACAATTAGGATTTGGCCGGAGCAGGATTAAGCCCAAATCTCGTTTGCTGCGGTTAAAACGACAGGTTGGTTATCCGTCACCATAATCGTGTGTTCATGCTGGGCAACGTAACTACCATCCCGCGTTACGAAGGTCCAGCCGTCACCTTTCTCCTGGGCATACATAGCCCGGGTTGAAATAAAGGTTTCGATGGCTACAACCGAGTTTTTCCGGAAACGGGTCTTGTTATAGCGGTCATAATAGCACAGAATTTCGGTCGGCTCTTCGTGCAAACTCCTTCCTACGCCGTGGCCGGCTAAATTCTTGATCACCTTATAGCCTGACCGCCTGGCTTCCGTTTCGATCAGTCGTCCAATGTCGGCAATCTTAACGCCCCCTCGTATCTGGTTGATCGCTTTCTTCAGGATAAGCCTGGAGGCTTCGACCAGCGAACTATGTCTGTTTATATCATTGCCAAGTATAAGTGAGCCACCGTTGTCGGCCCAAAAGCCATTTAATTCGGCTGATACGTCAATATTAATCAGGTCACCTTCTTTCAACACCGTTGAACTTGAAGGTATGCCGTGGGCGATTTCATTATTTACGCTAATGCAGGTCCATCCCGGAAAGCCATACGTGAGCTTAGGCGCTGATTTGGCTCCAAGTTGCTGCAGTATTTGTCCACCAAACTCATCGAGTTCTTTGGTTGTCATACCCGGCTGAGCGTGCTCTCTCATTTGTTTGAGTGTTGTAGCCACCGCTTCGCTAACCTGCTTTATACCTAGAAACTCAATGTGTGATGTAATGGACATGATTCTATAAGATTTGCAGCGTAAATTAATTCGCTCAATACCGTCACTCGATTACGCCCGTCTTTTCCCAGTTTTTGAGCCAGTCTTTCTTAACGCCCTGAACTTGAGAGAAAAATTGATAAAACGGAAGCATGTCGCGCTCGTAATTGCCTGTAACGTAGAGCGGTTCGCTCAGGATAACGAGCTTACGAGGCCAATCAAAGCCGACCAGGATTAGGGGAACATTAGCTTTTAACGCAATGTAATAAAAGCCCGTCTTAAGCTTAGATACATTACTGCGAGTACCTTCGGGTGCGATACAGATATGAAGCCGCTCACTTTGGTTGAATACTTCGGCCTGTGCGTCAACCAGATTACGCGACTTATCGCGGTATACGGGTATTCCGCCCAGTAACCGGAATAACCAGCCTGCATACCATGTAAAGAGTGTGCTCTTGGCAAGAAACTGAATCCAGATATGAATGGTCGGGCGGATGCCTAAGCCAATTGGAAAATCCCAATTAGTACTGTGTGGAGCTACAACCCAAATCGCTTTTGGGACGGTGGGAACGGGACCAACTACCCGCCAGCCCCAAATTTTGAACAACCAACGGGTAAGGGCACCAAGCATTGCAACAAACAGTTAACAGTTATCAGCGAACAGAAAAGCAACTGCTTACTGATAACTGTTCGCTGATGACGGAATTAATATTTACGGTCTTTGCGCTCCAGCCATTTGCCGGTCATAAAAGAAGCAGCTAGCAGAACAACGTAGAACAAAATCGTTAACGGGGTTGATAAATCCATGTTAGTATTCAGTTGAAATCAGGGGCAAAAATACAACGTAAAACTGGCCGCACAAACAGACGGCAGCTTAATAAGTCGCCTAAAGAACGCCTTTCGTGCTCGGAAGGTTATCCAGTTCCTTTACATCCCGCCGAACGGCCATTTTAATTGCTTTGGCAAACGCTTTAAAAATCGCTTCAATTTTATGGTGCTCGTTATCACCTTCCACTTTTACGTTCAGGTTACAAAGCGCCGTATCGGAGAACGACTTAAAGAAATGGAAGAACATTTCGGTGGGCATATCGCCAATCTTCTCGCGCCGGAAGGTGGCGTCCCAAACCAGCCACGGACGACCCGAAAAGTCGATGGCCACCTGGGCCAGCGCTTCGTCCATCGGCAACAGAAACCCATACCGGCTGATGCCTCGTTTGTCGCCCAGAGCCCTTCGGTAGGCCTCTCCGAGCGCCAGCGCGGTATCTTCAATGGTATGATGCTCGTCGATGTGCAGATCACCGTTGACACGAATGGTCAGGTCGGCCCCCGAGTGCTTAGCTACCTGATCGAGCATGTGGTCAAAAAAACCAAGGCCGGTATGAATGTCAGCCCGGCCGCGGCCGTCCAGATTCAAATCAACCCGAATCTGGGTTTCTTTCGTGTTTCGCTCCACCGTGGCGGTACGGGCGGGCAGCAGCAGAAACTCGTAAATTTTATCCCAATCATCGGTCGTAAGCGCAATGGCGTTCTGCATGGCGTCGGTTAATCCTGATACGTCGGCGGCCTGAACGGTAGGCAAACCGTTGGGAGGTAAGAAAAGAATGGCTTTAGCTCCCAGGTTTACAGCTAGTTGAACATCGGTAAGGCGGTCGCCAATGACGTAGCTGTTGGCAAGGTCATAGTCGCCGTTGAAATACTGCGTCAGCATGCCAATGCCCGGCTTACGGGTTGGCGAATTGTCGCGGGGGAAATGGCGATCAATATGAACAGCGGCAAAGTGAACGTTCTCGCCCGCGAACGTAGTTAGCATTTTATTGTGGGCAGGCCAGAACGTATCTTCCGGAAAGGAGTCGGTACCGAGGCCGTCCTGGTTGGTTACCATGACCAACTCGAAGTCTGTTTCCTGGGCAATCCGGCGCATGGCTGATAGTGCTTTCGGAATATAATCGAGTTTGGCCAGAGAGTCGACCTGCTGATCGGGTTGTGGCTCAGCAATGAGCGTTCCATCGCGGTCAACAAATAAAATTTTTCGCATAGCAAAGTCGTAATAAGCGGACAAAGATACAGCCTCAACGTGTTGCTTACGAAAATGTAGTATTTTTGCACCCTAGTTCTTTATAGCTGTACTACTAGTTTAGTTTGTAGCCGTACCCGTTGTTTTCGTCTACTTTGTTGCTTCTGGTTTCTACTCATATATAAAATAGACACCTGTACAATTAGCTTACCCGTAGCAGTGCAACTCGTACAACAATCGCCCTGATAGCAGTAGTAAGGACAAACTATTAATTCTCTACAGTCACACATCTAAGTAAACTACGGTTAAATTATGCCAGCAGGATCATCCAGATTGACCCGTATAGGGGTTTTCTATGACGGTAACTATTTTTTACATGTAAGTAATTATTATAACTACTCTCACGAACGACGCAGTCGCATTAGCATATCAGGGTTACACGCGTTTATCCGGCGGCAGGTGGCCGAAGAGGAGGGCGTTAATGAGCGGCTTTGCCAAATTGTGGATGCTCACTATTTCCGCGGCCGCCTGAACGCACACGAAGCGAATCAGCGGGGCAACCAACTGTTCTACGACCGTTTGTTCGATGATATATTAATGTCAGAAGGCGTAGTTACGCATTATCTGCCCGTAAAAACGTATCAGGGCTATCGCCAGGAAAAGGGAATTGACGTATGGTTGGCTCTTGAGGCCTTTGAGCTGGCACAGTACAAAAAATTCGATGTAGTTGTGCTGATTACGTCTGATGGTGATTATGTGCCACTCATTCGTAAACTCAACACGTTGGGCTCACGGATTATGGTACTAAGCTGGGATTTTGAGTTCTTGAACGAACAGGGCGAAAAGCAGGTGACGCGTACTTCGCAGGATTTATTGGAAGAAGTATCTTACCCAGTGGCGATGCATGAGTTGATTGACAACCGCACCCGCAAGAACGATACGATCATCCAGAACCTGTTTGTGAAGCAACAGGCTAAGCCAACCTTTACGGCGGCAACGGTTGCTCATGGGGCAGGGTTTAGTAGCTTTAGTGCCGGAGCTTACGACGATGATACGTATGCCCACGACGAGCCGAATTACAACATTGCCGATGGTGTCGACGACGACCCCGAAGGTCGTAAAGTCAGTACCATTCGCAGTCTTAAAACTGGCTACGGCTTTGTGAATTACCCGCCAAACAACCTGTTCTTTCATTATACCAGCCTGATTGATACTGATTTCAATGAGCTGCAGGTAGATGACGAAGTCGAGTTTACGATCGGCCAGAACGCCGAAGGCAAAGACATCGCGGTTGATGTTCGCCTGTTGCGAGCTTAGTTTGATGATCATCCATTGTTAAGTATAGTCATTAATTGTTTGACCCGTCAATGACCGTGTATGACAACGAATGACTATCGGATAAATATAAACGACGTTCCCAATTTTCGCTGGCGGGCGCTGGCCTGGGCAGTGGCTCAGCAGGCTGACGAGAACGGTTTTGTTACTTTTCTGAATAACAACGGTATTGCTTACCCCAATGACCCGTTTCCGAATCGACTGTGCGTCGGTGCGAAACGGGTCATTTCATTTGACACATATCCCGAGTCACGGGCAAATGTTTTCGAAACGTTATACAACGTCCATTGTGAGCAGCCTTCTTTTCTGATTGGTTATCTTGGATACGATCTCAAAAATCAGCTTGAAGACCTAACGAGCCGCCATCCGAACCGACTTGGCTTTCCGGACATCTACTTTGTTGAGCCTGAGTGGATCATTGAGTTTGGAGAAGATTACGTAGTGTTTCGGGGAGAAGGCGACGTACCGTCAATCATCAAAGCCATTGAAGCAACTCATTTTTTTACGGGCGAACAAGCGACCCGCAAACGGCTTGATTCTATCCAATGCCGCGTAACCTCCCAAGAGTACCAGGCTACTGTCCGGCGTATTCAAGAGCACATCTATGCCGGAGATGTTTATGAGCTGAATTACTGCATCGAATTTTTTGCCGAGCAGGCTAAGCTCGATCCACTTACGACTTATTACGCACTCAACCAGCGGTCGGCTATGCCATTTTCTTCGTTTCTAAAAATTGGCAACCAGTACGTTATAGGTGCTTCGCCGGAGCGGTTTTTTAAAAAAGAAGGAAACAAAATCAGTTCGCAGCCAATTAAGGGCACCATTCGGCGAGGGCAGACGGCCGATGAAGATGCGTTGTTACGTGTGCAGTTGCTAAATTCGGAGAAAGAGCGCGCCGAAAACCTGATGATTGTTGATCTGGTACGTAATGACCTTGCCCGAAGTGCCAGAACTGGATCGGTGGTCGTGGACGAACTGTTTGGCATATACAGCTTCCAGCAAGTGTACCAAATGATCTCTACCGTGTCGGCTACGTTGCGTAATGAGGCTACGTGGGCCGATGCCATTCGTCATGCGTTTCCGATGGGGAGTATGACGGGAGCCCCCAAGATCAGGGCTATGGAATTGATAGACGAGTTGGAAGCCAGCCGCCGGGGCGTTTACTCGGGTGCTATTGGCTTCATCACACCCGAGGCCGATTTTGATTTTAGTGTTGTTATCCGAACGCTGCTGTACGATGCTGAAAACCAGTATGCCTCGTTTTCGGTCGGTAGCGCCATCACCTATGATGCTGATCCGGCTCAGGAGTGGGAGGAATGCTTGTTGAAAGCCCGTGCCATTCGTGAAGTATTAGAGAGTTAGTATTAGGAGATTTATCAAAATTAAAGCCCCCTTTGCTGGGCTACATAATAAAAAACTGGGGCCCTCGTATGGAATTGCACCTACAACTGACTCATACGTAGTATCAAGCCTTTATTTAATTACGAATTTGCTCATTATCAATGCGGTTGACCGTTCATGAAATCATCTACTATATTTTTAGTTAAAATTCGTTAAGTATGTAACTGATTCGCGATTCTGTAATTAGCTTTGCTATCAATCGTCTACTCCTTTAACCTTCGTTTTCATGAAAAACCTTTTCTTGCTGGCCGTACTGTGTCTGCTGGCGACTGTGCTCTATGCCCAAAATCCGGCTTCGCCAGGGGCATCTACTTCGGGCCGTTTTACGTTACAAGGTCGCGCTGTTGATACGGCATCGGCTCCGTTGCCTTCCTCAACCATAATGCTACTCAATCCCAAAGATTCGTCGCTTGTCAATTTTGGCCGTGCCGATGAGAAGGGAGCCTTTACGTTCAAGAACCTCAAGGCAGGCAACTACATCTTGAAGATTTCATTTGTTGGATTTCTGCCTTATAACCAGGTTATTAAGCCGACGGGCGAGGCCGTCATTGACTTAGGGGCTTTAAAGCTGAAACCCATCACGAAAGAGCTGTTGGAGGTTGTGGTCAGAACGGCCAAAGCACCATTAACCATTAAAGGAGACACGATAGAATATAACGCCAGCTCATTCAAAGTACCACCCGGCTCGACCGTCGAAGATCTGTTACGCAAGCTACCTGGCGTTCAGGTTGACCAGGATGGCAATATCAGAGCGCAGGGGCAGGAGGTAAAAAAAGTAACCGTCGACGGCAAAAGCTTCTTCGGAAGCGACCCAAAACTGGCTACTAAGAACTTACAGGCGGAAGCAATTACGAAAGTTCAGGTCTACAACGATAAAACGGAACAGGCGAAACTAACCGGCGTTGATGATGGGAAAAAAGAAAAAACCGTCAATCTCGAACTGAAAGAAGAATTCAAGAAAGGTGGCTTTGGTAAGATTACCGCTGCCGCTGGCCCGGCATCGAACAACCTGCCCGCACGAACCGAGGTGAAAGGAAATTACAACAAGTTCGACTCAAAGCAGCAGTTCTCGGTTATTGGCCTGGGGAACAATACGAACCAACAGGGACTGTCTTTCAATGATTATCAGGACTTTCGGGGTAGTAATTCGTTCAACTGGAACGACAATGCCGACTTCGGGTTCAGCAGCGGTGGCCGGTTCATTTACTTTGGTGGCGATGATGATGAAAGCCTGGGCATTCCGGTAGATGGCCGGGCAGGACGGGGCTTCTCGAACAATGCCGCAGGGGGCGCTAACTACAACTATGACACCAAGAAAACAAAGGTGAGTGCCAACTACTACTACAGCCAAACCCGCTTAGGGCTGGACGCGATACGTAACCGGCAGAATTTTTTGGAAACGGGTTCATTCCGCACCGATGAGACAAGCAATCAAGTTAATTTTAATGCAAACCACCGACTTAGCTTTCGTTTTGAGAAGGCCATCGACTCGCTCAATACGATCATATTTATCCATAGCAGTCGTCTGAACAACGGAAACTCTTCGCTCCGGACAACTCAGGAGTTAAATCGTGTAGGCCAAGCCTTGCCCTCTGGTGGAAACGCACCTGACACGCTTTCAACTCGAAACCAAACTCAAAACCTTAATGATCTGCAACAATTCGGATCGGCAAATACATTACTGTATCGACTGAAATTCAAAAAAAAGGGCCGCTCTTTTGCCGCCAGTGCGACGTATCAAATTAACAAGAACGATGCTGATCGAAGACTCGATGCTAATAATCAGTTCTTTGAAGCAACAAATGTGAATGACCAGATACGGGTGATTCGGCAGAATCAGGGAACAAACAGCTTACGGAATGAGTATAAAGCCAGTCTGTTATACGTAGAGCCGTTTGCCAAAAAATACTTTTGGGAGTCGTTCTACAATTTTAGTCTACGCTACGACGAGGTAGATTATGATGTGTTAAACAGAGGAGATGCCGGGCAAATTATCAGCCGCAACGATTCACTAAGCCGTTACTATAAGAATAACTACCTCTTTAACCGGCTGGGCAGCAGTGTTCGCTACTCGTTTAAGGGCCTCAACATATCGGCCGGATTAGCAGGGCAACAGTTTACGATTGATGGCGAATATGCCTCTGACCAAACGTCGCCGGTATTTAACCGTATTAATCGGACCTTCACGACGGTGATCCCTAACGTGTCGTTAAACTACGACATGAAAAATAACAAGTACCTGTACAGTGGATACGATGTAAACGTCCGTATCCCATCATCGCGCGACTTGCAGCCTATTATTAATAACACAAATCCCTTGTTTATTAACGAGGGTAATCCTGATCTTTTGCCGGAGTTACAACATAATATAAATGCAGGCTTCAGCTACTTCAATCCAGGGAGCTTTACTAACTTCTTCGGTAATTTATATGGAACGTACTACGTCAACCAGATTGTCTACAACCAAACTGTTGACCCACAGACGTTAATTACACGCACCAAACCAGGAAATATTACAGGAGGTAGAAATATTGGGTCTTATCTGAGCTTCGGCTTTCCACTTAAGAAAACCAAAGCCACGCTGAACCTTAACTCTCAGCTTAACTTTGGAAAGAACCTAACCATAATTGATCAAATAGAAAACCAGACATACAACGAAAATGTCAACGTTGGAGCCCGGTTGGATCTGACACCGACAGAATGGTTCACGTTTTATGGCAATGCCAATGTTGGCGTTAGCAATACGCGTTACTCGATCAACTCGGGTCAGAACCAGACCATTGTCAACAATAACTTCGGCGGGGACATGAATATTAAATTACCCCATGATGTGTACATAAACTCAAGCCTGAACTACCGGGTCTTTAAAAACGATCGGTTTGGTTTTGATCAGCGAATTCCTATCTTAAACACATCGATATACCATATTTTGGGTAAGGCCAAGAAAGCCGAAATCCGATTATCGGCCGTTGACTTGTTAAACCGTAATGTAAACGTAACACAATACGCAGGCCAGAACTACACACAGAATGAGAGTGTCCGGACGCTGGCTCGTTATTTCCTGCTGAGCTTCTCGTATAACATGCGGGGGGTAAAGGCAAACATGCGCCGGAACGGCTATTAATACTGCAATCAACTTCGAACCAACACGAAACAAAGACAGATAGTATGAAAGCAATAGTCACGCTCCTGATCAGCTGCTGGCTTATGGCCACCACGGTGGTAGCCCAAAACACGGAAGGCGTTGTTTCGTATAAACGGAAGACGTACTGGATTAAAATCATTAGTCGAATGACATTTTTAAGCCAGGAAGAAAAAGACCGGGCCGCCCAAACCTGGAAGAATTACGAAGAGGAAAACAATGCCGAGAAAATGAAATTGGCGTTTAGCCCTACCGAAAGCTTGTATACATATGCCAGCGAATCGGGGGAGACCGACGATGGGAGCTACTCGTGGCGTAACTCAGAGCTGAAATTGTACCGCAACTTTGATAAAGACAAAAAGACGGATATTGTGGAGATGCTGGGTAAAACCTATGTTATTGACGACTCACTGCATACGCCAATTTGGAAAATAGGTAACCAGATTAAGGAAGTGGCAGGCTACATCTGCATGAAAGCCGAAACGGAAGACCCTATTAAAAAGCAGAAAATTACGGCCTGGTTTGCGCAGGATATTCCGGTTCCGGCTGGTCCAGAGCGTTATAATGGACTGCCTGGACTGATTCTGGAGCTAAGCCTGAACGACGACGTAGTGATCGAAGCTACCGGTGTCACGTTCCGTAAACTAACGCCTGATGACCTCAAGTTGCCTAAAACAAAAGGTAAGAAGATTAGTGATGCCGCTTATGATGCGCTCATTAAACAGCACATTGCTGATAGTATGACGGCCCATCGCAATCCGTACTGGGCCATCCGATATTAATCAGGGCAACGGCACAACCCTAATATTTTTCTGTTCAATGCGCGACAGTTCCGGTAGCTGTCGCGCATTGAATTTTTGGTCATAATTACCGACCGAGCTGGTATCTTTCTCGTTGCCTTTGTAGTTGATGTAATCCTGAAATCGGATACCACACACCATTTGCGGATGGATCGCCTTACGGAAACGAGGGCCGCCTTCGCTATAAGCCAGGTAATCCATGGTGTGAGTCTTAGTATTGAACCAGTAGAAGAACGTATCCTGGTAATCTTTGCCACCGCCTTCGGCTTTGAAGCGAACTCTAACTTTATGGTAGGCTTGCTTATCGATCTGGCTATCGCCAACGTAATCGGCGATGACGGCCGGATCATTAAGTTTTTGAGGTAGTAAGACAAAATAGGCAACCGAGTTAACGGCCCGACTGTATTTACCGATCTGGGCCGTGTCGAGCGTCTGAAGCTGACCGTTAATAAATCGACTAAAGCTATTATTGGTTAAAACCTCCCGAATAACCGCCCTGGACGAGTCTTGATGAGTGCGTTCGTAGCGAAACTGGCCATCTCTTTGCTCCAGTACTAAATGAAATTGCCGAAAATCGAATTCAATTCGCTTGTTCTGATACGCGTCGCCCCCGTGTGCTTCAATAGCCTGATCGATAAATGATTCAGCATCGTTTTTAGGCTGACAGGCTAGCATAGCAATTACTAGTGAACACAAAAGAAGCAAAGTACGCAGCATGAGAAAACGGGTTGAATACATGGTAAACCTACAAAAAAAGGGTCTGCCATGTATTGGGCAGACCCTTCCATAAACGATTTATCTGTGCTACTTGCCCTGCCCGGTGCTGTTACCTGAGCTGGCCGAAGCGCTCTGACTCATGAATTGCAGCTTGTCAACGGCAAAGAGCGGCTTTTGCCCGGCACTAGGGTTGACAAACACAAAATACACTTTGTGCATACCACTAGCCGACTGCCGGAATGGTAAGTTCACCATACCGCTTGCGCCTTGCTTCACGTCTGCCTCACCTAACAGCGTTCCCGTTGGGGAGTCTAGTCGAGCTTCGAGTTTACCGCCCGCCGTACGGTCATCGGCGCTGAATGCACTCGCTGAAATGCCCTGAATACCGGTTAAATCGAGGTCGTTAAAGGCAAGGTAGCTACCCGATTTCAGGCCAACAGCCGACAAACCGATTTTGGGTACGTCAGCCTGGTAGATGTCTTGTTTCATGTCAGCTGAAACGGCTTTCACCGTCGGAGAACGCAGGGCAATGCTGGTTGAACCCGTTTGCGGACCGATAACCGAGCTGCCTTTGTCGGTGTAGCTGGCTGTGAAAATATACGAACCTTCTTTCTCTTTCGACTTAGCTACGTATGCCCCTTTGATAGGCTGCTTGTCAATCTTTTTCTTATCGCCCAGCGACAAGATATAGCTCACCATCTCTTTGGCTTCATCTTCTTTCAGCTGAGGGTGGGCGCTCATAGCCTGCTCTCCCCAGTTGCCTCCTCCGCCCGCGATGACTTTTCTGGCCAGTTGATTCACAACGGCGGCCCGGCGCTCTTTAGCGTAGCGCTCAGCCACGGCCATGTAAGCAGGACCAACGGACTTTTTGTCGATGCTGTGGCAGGCTTTGCAATCGCTCAGCTCAATCAGCCGTTTTCCTGTCGCGAAGCCTGTGTTGATCTGGTGACCCTGCGCCAGCATGGTCTTGTCGAATCCTTCGAGGTAGTTGACGGTTACAGTAACATCTTCGGGGCTGATCTTGCCAGCTGCCAGTGTACCATCTTCCTTATCGGCTACCTTCACTTCGTAGTCGATAGGCTTATTGTCGAAGTAGAACGTTTTATTGCCTTTAATGGCTACCTCAACTTTAGGAGCGTCGTTGCCGACTTTGATCTCCATCGTCTTGGTCGATACGTTGCCGCTGGCGTCAGTTACTTTTAGCACGGGCTGATAAACACCGGGCTTGGCAAACGTAATGGTTGGGTTAGCCTGCGTACTCTTTGGCATCCCTTTACCAAAGGTCCATTCGTATTTGATAGCGTCGCCGTCGTAATCCATCGATCCTTTGCTGGTAAAAGCTACCGTGAGCGGAGCGGCTCCCACAACTTTATTGGCGCTGGCAGCAGCCACCGGCTGACGATTACCGGCGTTGTACGTAATGTGTACGAGTCGGGCGTCGTCGTTCTGCGCAAACCAGTTCGTGCCGTACTCCAGCATCCAGAGTGAACCGTCTTTGGCAAACTGCATGTCCATCGGATGATCGAATTTTGTGCCGGGCATAAACCGCTCCATTTTCACAAAATCACCATTCTCGTTCATGGTTACCGGGTTAATCCAGCCGCGCATCCACTCATAAGCAAAGAACTTGCCGTCGTAATGACGCGGGAACTTCACCGGGCTATCGGCATAATCGTCATAGTAATAGACTGGCCCGCCCATAGCATTACGGCCACCTTTGCCCACAATTTCACCAAACTCGGGTGATTCGGCGTATGGGTAGTAAATAAACGCTTTTTGCGCTGGAGGAAGCTCTTTCAAGCCTGTTTGACGGACAGAATAGTTGATAGGCTTTGCCGGATCATTGAGCGGTCCGGAAGTACTATCGGCAAAGTTGAATTGCCGGTATGGTTTGTTATCGGCTACAAATAAAGGCCAGCCAAAATAACCAGCTTTCCGAGCCTGGTTTACTTCGTCGTGACCACGAGGGCCATATTTGTCATTGTTCTCACCGGCGTCGGGACCAACTTCGCCCCAGTATAGGAAGCCAGTACGCTGGTCGACAGCGATACGATAGGGATTTCGGTTACCCATTACGTAGATTTCAGGCCGGGCATTGGGCGTTCCTTTGGGAAACAGGTTGCCATCGGGAATATCGTAACCACTGTCAGCCCGTGGTTTAATCCGTAGGATTTTACCCCGTAAGTCGTTCGTATTGCTGGACGATAATAACGCGTTAAACTTTGTCCGCTCTGCCCGATCGTCGCTTGGCGAAAAGCCCTTCGAGAAGAACGGGTTGGTATTATCACCTGTCGACAGATACAGGTTGCCTTGTTTATCCCAGGCAATGGAGCCTCCCGTATGGCAGCAGTCGTCCTTGTCGTAGGTCCGGTGTTCGGCTACCGTCAGCAACAGTTGTTCTGTGTTGAGCAGCAGTTCATTTTTCGCATCGTCCCACTTTACACGCACCAGCCGGTTGTTAGAGTCTGGCTTAACGGCCGAATAATACAGATACACCCATTTGTTTTCGTTGAATTTCGGGTCGATGTTAAGTCCCATCAGGCCGTATTCGCGCTCAAAGTGTACGGGTACGTTAGCAACCACTTTGTTAGTATTCGTCTTCGTATCGTACATCTTAACGGCACCTTTACGCTCGGTAAATAAGACTTTGCCGTTATCCAGCACAACCAGTTCTGTTGGCTCATCGAGTTTCTCCATCAGAACGTGTTTCGTGAAGCGATTTTCTTCGGGGAAAGGCTGGGTTTTTGCCTGGCCAAACTTCAGGTCGGTGGCCATTACTGATTTAATGCCACCCAAAAGATGCTGTAAAAAGAGAGGATCGCTATACGATTCGTCGGTATGGCCGCCACCCGTGTAGAATGACTTCCCGCCGTCGAAATCGCGGTACCAGATGAATGGGTGATTGTCGCCATTGGCACCACCCTGATACGTGCTTTCATCGAGCTTAGCCAGTACTTTAATGTCTTTAACAATGCTCTTGTAGTTGTACAATTCATCGTAGCGTTTCCAGACGTCGGGCAGCATTTTGGTAGATGGGTGGTTTTTATCAACAACCTTGATATCTACGTTCTGCTGCTTCGGATGGCTTAGGAAATACGCGCCAACCAGTTGATTATACCACGGCCAGTCGTATTCGGTATCGGCAGCCGCGTGAATACCCACGTAGCCACCGCCTGCCTGAATGTACCGTTCAAAGGCGGCTTGCTGGGCATCGTCCAGTACGTTGCCGGTCGTGCTTAGCCAGATTACCGCACTGTATTTTTTCAGATTGGCCTCTGTGAACAGGCTGGCGTCTTCGGTGGTATCAACCGCAAAGCCATTTTCCTGACCCAGTTTCATGATGGCCCGCTTGCCGGCCGGGATCGATCCGTGACGGTAGCCCTTCGTTTTGGAGAAGATCAGTACGCGATTGAGGGCAACGGGTGCTTGGGTAGACACGGCGGCTGATTTCGTGTCCGTAGTACGTTTGGCAGTTGTCTGGGCTATACCCGGCACATTCACTCCAAGCACTGATGCTGTCAGCACGCCCGCCAGCAACAAGGCGCGGGAGGGAAGCTGTGAGTTTTTCATATAAATTGGGTTTGTTCGGATTGGTTGGGTGAACCTCTGAGTGCCAATCAAATGCTTAACTTGTTCTCTTGTTTGATTGACTTTTGTCAAGAAACAAATGTACAAAAAAAGCGAACGCCATTGTATGGTCATTCGCTCGAATTTGACGCAAGTTGCCTCTTTAATCTACCTTCTTAAAGGTCATAATTGGCTTATTATCGTGTAGTAAGATCAACTTGCCTTCGGCTATACGGTACGTGAGCGGGCGGCTTAATGCTTCCAGGAAATCACCTTCAAACCGACCGACTTCCCCAGCGCAGGCCATTTTAGTGGTAGCTAACGGCCCGAACTGTATATGTCGACTGTCGGCCTGAACGCGCCCGTTGAGCCGATTGCAGCCGGTTGTGCCGGTTACCCGACCTTCGCTGAGAGATATTTCAACCCGAGGAATTTCGGTTTGGGGACGATTCGTGGCAATCATACGCCCTTGAAAGTCAGTGAGTACCCAAATATCCTGCAATAGGGCCACCTGCCGGAGTGATACGCCACAACCCATGTATGTTTTACCCCGAACGTCCAGTTCTACGCGATAGTCGTATCGTTGGCCGGAGGTCTTGTCTACACAGCTATCCGGTACAAACAAAATTTTAATACGCCCGGCGCCCTCTGGCGCATCGTAGCGAAACGAGCCGTCAGAGTCCGTTAACCGTTGCGGCAGCGGAATCGTGGTTGAATCTCCTTGATCCGACTTAAACCGTAGCGTATTCTTCGACGGGTTAATTGTCAGCGACCAGGCCGGATCGTTACCGACAGCGACTAGCTCATCGCCTGCTTTGAGATAACGTCGATAATCGGCGATGTTGGTTATCGGTGTCTTAGTACGTTGCACAGGTGAATTGGACTGGTCGGCAGGCGTGAGCGTAGCCGCAAACTGTTTGGATGGACGGCGACAGGCAACAACCATCAGTAGAGCGGCAAAAATGAAGATACGCATAGTACGATATGTTTTACTGATATGTCAAAGCCTTGTATGTCATATAGGTTTCGGATTAGGGAAAAGGTTTAACCGAGTTACTTGGAAATTGACTAGTGAGGGTCTGTTGCCTAATACATAGTAAACAGTCACGGCATAGCGCCTGTTATTCTAGTTTATCAATAGGCGACACGTTATGAAAAAAGGATGGACTATTGCGCTGCTCTTGCTGCTGATTGGTGGCGTTGGAGCTTACATTTGGTACAGTCGATTGAAGAACAATGCGGCTTCGGAAGGCGGAGCGTTCGATAATACCCTTAAGCCCCGGCTTGAGATGAGCAACCTGGAGATCACCAACATCGATGATGATCAGGTAGACATGAATATGCAGATGCTCATTGACAACCCATTGCCAGTGGGTTTTAAGGCGCATAAGCTGCGGTATACGGTTTACATGGCAAAAACACCAATCATAGAGGAGTCATACGAAAAGCCAATTGAAGTTGAGTCAGGCGACAGTACGCTGGTGACCTTACCGGCCAAGCTCTTGATAAAGAAACTAAATACGGTGCTGAAAACGCTGGACAAGAAAGACATTGACAGTACTACCTATGGCGTGCGGGCTACGTTCGATCTTGATGTGCCTATTTTGGGACAGAGAACGTTCACCCAAAGTTTCGAGAAGCGGTTGCCGACGTATTACATACCCGAAATCAAAGTAGAAGATATTGATTTTGGAAAATTAGGCCTCAAACAAACCGACGTAGCGGCAAAGGTGAACGTAGTTAACAAGAACAAGTTTCCGTATAATTTTACGGATACGCATTACACGGTCTCAATCAATGGGAAGCAGATTGCTGAAGGAGACCAACCCGAACCCATCTTAATTAAGGCGCAAGGTACTACCCCAGTGGTGTTCCCCGTAACGATGAAGCCAGGTCGAACATTAGGACTTTTGCCTAAGATGTTGTTCGACAAAAAGGATACCCCGTTTCTAGTTACGTTCCGTTGTAAGATCATTGACAAAGACAACAGTTCAGCATTTAGTAAGAGTAAAATGAATGCCACAATTCGTGGTACATTAGCCGACTTTAAGAAAGATTGAGTAGCCTGGCCGCTGGTCCGCCAGCCTGGCCAAGCAACTACCATCATGAAATCACACTATGATTTAATTGCCATCGGAGCGGGTTCTGCCGGTCTGGGCGTGGCGATTGCCATGAAACGGCTGGGCTTCGACGTGCTGCTGATTGACCGTAAAGATCAGCGGATTGGGGGCGATTGCCTCAACGACGGTTGCGTGCCAAGTAAGGCTCTAATTCACGTGAGCCGCATGATTCATAATGCCCGTCGCTCGCAACCGTTCGGCTGGAAGATGGAAGGGGCTACCGACCTGGCGGCTGTGATGCAGTACGTTCACGAGCGAATTGAGATCATTCGGGCTCACGAAAACGCAACTTACCTGCGCGACAGCGAGAAGCTGGATGTGGAGTTGGGCACGGCTCGGTTTGTTGGTAAACAGCAAATCGAAATAGGAGGGCGGGTAACGTCCGCTAAAAATATTGTACTCTGTACCGGATCAAAGCCGCAGCAGCTTAACGTAGCGGGCATCGATCAGGTGAAGGTGTATACCAACGAGAACATCTTCACGCTCGATGAACTGCCTGAGCGGTTGCTGATTATTGGGGCGGGGCCGATCGGCATGGAAATGGGGCAGGCCTTTCAGCGGATGGGCAGTCAGGTTACAGTGGTGGGTGCCGAAGACCGTATTTTAAGTAAAGAACTCCCCGAGGTATCGACCCTGCTGCAAAAACGACTGGCCGAAGAAGGTATTGATTTCAGGCTAAACCGTAAGGTAAAAGCGTTTCGTGATGCAAACACGGCTGAAGTAGCCCCGGAGAATGGAGAAACCGAACAGATTCCGTTCGATGTGCTGTTAGTTGCCATTGGGCGTACGTTCAACTTTGATGACCTGAACTTGACCGCTGCGGGTATTGAGTTGGATGATAAGGGACGGATCAAGCTCAACGACTATCTGCAAACGACTAATGAGCACGTTTTTGCCGCAGGTGATGCAGCCGCGGGAGCACCGGCTGGCCAGCGCTATTTTTCACATGCCGCCGAGCTTCATGTGTCGACGCTGGTGAGCAACCTCATTACCCCAAGTCGGGTGCTCGACAAAAAACTGACGTACGACAACTTCTCGTGGGTGACGTTTACCGATCCCGAAGTGGCCACATTTGGCTTGCTGGAGGAAGACCTCCGCAAGCGAAACATACGCTACGAGCGTGTTGACTACGACTTTGCACACGACGACCGTGCTGTGATTGAAGACTATGAATACGCCAAGATGATCTTATTCACTGAACCGACAGGTCTTAATCCATTTAGCACAAAGATTTTGGGCGGTACAATTATTGCCCCCAATGCGGGAGAGCTGGCACAAGAGTTGATCTTAGCTATTCAACAGAAGTTGACGGCGGGTGACTTTTTTAATAAAATCTACCCGTACCCAACGGCCAGCCGAGTCAATAAATCAGTTTGGATAGACCACATTTCCGACAATTTGCCGGGTGTGGTCAGGAAGGCCGTGAAATGGTTGTATTAATTATGTGAGTAGCCTGGACGGCCACGTCCGGGTGTTAAATTGCTGACGCTTGCTGCGCGGACGTAGCCTAGCTACTTATGAACCCTGAGCAGAATCAGCAACCTTGTAGGGTACTTTTTTGTGAATAAATAAGTTTATTCTTTTATTGAGTCGGTATCTCACAAATGAGCATTGATTCGACGGATTTATGAATGTAGCCGAGGCTGAACAGTTTGCCATATCGACGTTAGCCTCGGGGCTTTCGCCGACTCTCTATTATCATGGCTTACACCACGTACTCGACGTTGTTGAAGCGGCTGGCCGGATTGCCCAAGCCGAATACATCACTGATGCTGAATCGCTCAACCTGCTGAAAACAGCCGCCCTTTTTCATGACATTGGGTTCATTTCCACCTACAACGGTCACGAAGCATGGGGTTGCCAATACGTTCGGGAAGTGCTCCCACGCTTTGGGTATGAACAGGGGCAGATTGAGGCCATTTGCGGGATGATCATGGCTACGCGTGTGCCACAAATGCCTCAGACCAAATTGGAAGAGATCTTATGTGACGCGGACCTTGATTACCTGGGCCGCAACGATTTCGAGCCTATCGCTCACTCGCTATATGACGAGCTGAAAGTCCGCAATATGGTCGCAGACGAAACGGCCTGGAACCGTATTCAAGTCAAGTTTCTGGAAAGTCATCACTATTGGACACCGACTGCCATCGCTACCCGCCAAGCCGCGAAACAACAGCGTTTGGATGCTTTGCGGGTTCTTGTCGATGCAGTGTAGTTACTTCAATAAAACTTTCGTGAACGTGTAGGGATCATACTCGACAAAATCACTAGCTTTAATGACAACGCTCGTGGCCGTCTTGCCGTCAACGGCGAACTTAGCCGGGAAGATACCAAACGCCTGATTGGAGTACGTCAGCCGGAAGGTGTTGTCGTCCATGTAGTCGAGCGTGGCCGAAAGATTTGGGTGATTCTGGAACGATACTTTTAAACTATTGCCGTCCTGAGCAATGGTGATCGTGCCATAAAGTTCGTGCTGGTACGTACCCGTATAAGCCGTCAGAGGCAGCGCAGGTTTAGTTTTCCTGGCAACCTGGTCAGCCATAGCTGTCAACTCCTGACGTTGTTTCTCCTCGTCCTGCTTTGCGCCTTTTAACGCAAGTCGGCTGCGATCGGTATACGGCACCCCCAGATACGCATCCAGAATCATATAGCGTAGTAGTTCAAAGAAACTTTGATTGTCCTGGTTGGTCAGAATCGTAATGGCGAGTTTTTCTTCGGGCACGAAGCAGGTGTTCGTGACAAAGCCGAAAGCTCCGCCTGTATGGGCGTACACCTGACGGCCGTTGTGGTCGGACATAATCGTACCCAGCCCGTATGCCTGAAAATGTCTCGGGTACAACGTCGACTTGCGGCTGTTCAGAATCGTATTGGCATCGCGGGTGCGTTGCACGACTCGCCACGGCAAAATTTCTTTGCCGTCGAAACGACCGCTATCGAGCTGCATCATCAGCCATTTACTGAGGTCTTTAACGCACGAAACCATGCTACCCGCTGGCCCCAGATTATCAACATTGTCATACGGCAGACGTACCAGTTTACCGTCAATGCTAAAGCTATTGGTGTAAGGCCGGGCGATGTTTGGGCGAGATTCTGCGCCGGCTGTCAGCATGTACGTGTTGGTCATGCCCAGCGGCCGAACAATGTTATTCTCTACGTACTGCTCCCAGGATTGCCCGGTTACTTTGGGAATGATTTCACCCGCCGTCACAAAGCCTGAATTACAGTAGCCGTAGTCCTGCCGAAACTGACCCGTTGGCTTCAGCAGCTGCATCCGCCTGATAACTTCGGTCCGCGGGAGATTCGTATCCCAAAACGTGAAATCGCCCTGAAACGTCTTGGTACCAAGCTGATGGCAAAGCAGATCCCGTACCGTAACGAGTTGGGTTGCGGCTGGATCGTACAGTTTATAGTCGGGTAAGTATTTGGTGACTTTGTCGTTAAGTGACAGCTTCTTTTCGTCTTCGAGTTTGGCGAGGGCTGTGCCAGTAAAGAGTTTCGAGTTCGATGCAATCAGGAACAGGGTATTCTCATCCACCGGCTCATTCTTGCCAGACGAACTCCCGGCCACTTCCCTGACGCCATACCCTTTTGAGACAATAACTTTACCATCTTTAACGATCGCAATGGCCAATCCCGGAATTTGCCAGTCAGACATGCCACGTTTCACATAGGCGTCGAGGCTGTCCGTAATAAAGACGGGTTGCTTTTGCGCAGTAGCTACAATCGAAAACGTAAATGATAGGAGTAAGAGCAGCTTTTTCATATTGGGAAATTAGTAAGTTGCCCTGTATTTAAAAATTGTAACGCATGAATCTGTTCCAACCTGACACGATGCTATGATATGGCAACTGCTTTCACTTGTTTTCTTCGTGCTTATAGTTGTGATAACTATCAAATTTGTAACCGTACTTTTCAAGGCCGACCGGTTGATCGACGAAGTACGGGCGTATATAAAATCACGTACGTGATTACCGTTCCTCAGGCACTTACTTTTGAAAATTCTGCGATAGAAAGGCTGCATTGGCTTTAATTCAGCCTTGCCGGGCAAGTTTCTGTTCACGCTCGGCCGTTGCCCCGTCGCCTTTTAGGGTCGCAACACGCGCAAGAACGTAGTGCGTGTTAGGGTAGAATGGATCATGCTCCGCCAGCACTTCTGCTGACTCCTGAGTAAAATCGGTGGTGTGCTTACTCAGGAGTCAGTGATCGTTTTATCGGCGAAGTATGGGCGTACACGTGGCATCAACAACCGCCTACCGCGCTACCACCAGCCGCTTCGTGAATTGCCCCTGACCGCTATCAACGCGTAGTATGTAGTTTCCCGTTGGCAAGGCGCTTACGTTGAATCGAATGGCACGCGGGGCCGTCTGAGCGAGACCTATGGATACGATTCGCCCCTGCGTGTCTGTGATTTGTAGGGATTTTACGCCGTTGGCAAGCCAGTCTGCTTCTAGGACAACCTCCGATGAGGCTGGGTTAGGATAAAGCAACGCATCGGATGCAACAGGTTCACTCGCTGTGATGACCGCTTTAAATACAGGGGCTGCCGGGAAATCCCGGAATAACGACGTGGCTTCGGTGTTGGCATCAGCACCAAACCAGTCGGTTAAAATAGCCGCGTAAACCTGCCGGAAGTCAGTCTGCATCTTTAAGTTATTATTATCCAGGTCGCTCAGGTTTGGGTTCTTGCCGACCATCGGTGACTTGATGGCTGTGCCAAACACGAGCATAGGAGCCGATGTACCATGATCGGTGCCTCGACTGCCGTTGGAGATAGCTCGTCGGCCAAACTCCGAAAAGGTCATGCCAACTACACGATCTTCCAGCTTTAGTTGCGCCAGGTCATTCTGGAAAGCTACAACGCCATCGGACAGCGTACGCAGCAGATTAGCATGCGTGCCAAGGGTTGTGTCGTTCACATCAACCTGGCTGGCGTGCGTATCGAAGCCGCCGAGGGTCAGATAATATACTTTGGTTTGTAAACCCCCGCTAATCAACCGGGCAATAATTTTGAGTTGGGCTGCCAGTGCGTTATTGGCTGGATACGTAGCCATATTTTTCCCTTTACCCGCAGCGGTTTTAATCTGCCCGGCATAGCTAACCGAGCTGGCCTGCTGTTGCCGGATAAAGTCAATCTGTTGGCCCGCGTAGCCAGATGTTGTACTGGACGGGGTGCTGGGCTTGTCGCCCACGAGCCGGGCAAACGTATCGGGATCTTGTAGCACAACTGCCATTGGGTCAGTAGGGCCAAGCAGAGTTGTGGCTGTAACATAGCCAATCTGAATAGCTGGTGGATCGGGGGCTTTTTCGGTCGGGTAACTATCCGGAAACCCCGGAAACTGTTTGTCGAGGTAGCGACCGGCCCAGCCTGATGTAGCGGTTTGCGATGAGTCGACGGCGGTCATCCAAATGTCGCTGGCCCGAAAATGCGAAAAGTTAGGTGTGGGATATGATACACCCTGCACAATACTCAGTTTGTTATCGTTAAAAAGCTGTTGCATACCCGTCATGGCCGGGTGCAGGCCGGTTTGAGCCTGATTTTTCAGCCTTAATGCTTTTGCTTCGGGAATGGCGATGTTACCCCGAAAAGTTGGTGAAGTATAAACGCTCATCTGATCGAGCGGGATCACCATGTTTAGCCCATCGTTTCCGCCCTGCAACTGAATGATCACCAATACGCGATCGGTTTGGTCAGCCAGTTTAATCAGGGACTCTACAAACGACGAAGGCCGGGCAAAGGCTTTCGCTCCGAAGCCGTCAATCAGTACGGGTAACACTAGCGACGAAGCGGCATACTGTAGAAAATTACGACGTTTCATAGGTAAAGAGTGAATGAGTGAAATCGGACCGCCGAAGCGGAGCGAATGAGTGACAGGGTGATTGAGTGAAATCGGACCGCCGAAGCGGAGCAAATGTTAGGAAAGCGTTTCACTCTTTCACTCAATCACTCTTTAACACACCTGATATTCAGCCATACGGAGTACGTATTGCAGGAAATTGGTCAGTTTCAACTGAACGGCCTGTTTCTTGGCCGCGTCGTTTGGGTTGTTTACATAATCATTCCACTCGCCCGTCCACTCGTAGCGGGGAATGGAGTTAAGCAACACCGTATCCGTCAAAAAATCTTTTTGGTCCTGCGCCAGCGGGATAGCCAGTAACTGACTTGTTAGGTCACTGACCAATTTAGCGGGGTCGTCGGGGGTAGGTAACGTCTTTGCATAGGCTAGCACATCAATGGCTGGTTTACCATTAAGCTTCAACGCGTTAGTGGTCAACATATCGCCAAAACTGCCACGCAACCCCAGCGTAGTGGAGTTAATCCATTGCTGATAATAGCCCGTCTGGTAGTAGGCCGTCCAGCCGAACACCGTGGGTGGATCAAGCAGATCCTGCTGTTCCTCCTTGACGCGGCTGTAGATGTAATTACCAACCTGATAAAAACCCGTTACGTTCTGCGTTTGATTTGGGGCTTGGGTCCCCCAGAAGCGCAACGTACCAACCACTAAGTCCGTTGGCGATTTAATGACTGCTCCGCGCAGAGCTTCGTCATAAAAATGCTGACTCTGAAAAAGAGCTACAAGCACCGGCTTAATCTCAAAATTGTTTTTACGAAACAGGTCAGCGAGGGGACGAATGAAGTTTGTTTCAATGTCGGATGTAATATCAGCGTTGACGAACCAGCGGTATAATTTCCGGCAGATGTAGCGGGGTGTTTCGGCGTTACGTAAAATCATGTCGAGCAGGTCGTTCAACTCGTCTAGTCCAGCATTGGCCCCCGATCGGCCCTTAATCACTGTATTCTGATACGTTGCCGAAAAGGTTTTATCGGCGGTGTCGTGCCGGTTTGCCCGGAATGTGCTGCCGATGGTGGCGTTTGTTACGTCCCGGTAACCGGTATCCGTCCACCCCGTGAGGACTTTGGCCGCAGCCCGTACATCGTCTTCTGTATAGCCGCCGTTTCGGCCAACGGTAAAGAGTTCCTGAAGTTCACGGGCGTAGTTCTCGTTGGCGGTGCCTACCACGTTCTGGTTGCCGTTGAGAAATCGCAGCATGGCCGGGTCCTGCGTAATGGCAATTGTAAATGTTTTGAAATTGCCCAGCGCATACTGTCGAAGCAGCGCGTTGTAGCGGTACATATACCGGTAATCGTTAACCGTTGACTGGTTCGTTACAAAGTGATTCGACCAGAATAAGGTCATCTTTTCGGTTAGCGAGGGCGTTTCGTTCAGGAACTGGTTGCCCCACCACGATTTCAGATAAACGCTCAGTTTGCCCGCGTTGGTCTGGTCGAAGGGCTGATCATGAAATGTTTTCCCCGTAGTCAGATCAAGCGGTGGAGCAGGAGCCGGTTGGTCGGCTAGTAGTTTAGCAACGATCTGACTGGCGGTTTGCCCGGTAAACGATTTAAGTTGATCGGGTGTAGGTCCAAACGTTGCCCGTCGAAGCAGGTGGGCAACCTGAGCCGCTGTCAAGGGAGAGGTGTAAACGTCAAGAAGGGCCACAGCGTAGAGAGCTTAAGATCGTCTGAATAGGTTTATGTGAAGTTGACAATAAAGCGGTAAATATGTTTAGCTGCTATGGTGTAATTAATTGATATTTAATAAGAAAGCGCCAGAGCTGATCAGCTCTGGCGCTTCTAAACGATTGGTTCTATGAATCGAAAACTTACAGTTGAGGCTGTTTCAGAGCAGCGCTCTCATTACCGTGACCAGGAGATTTTCGGTTGCGCATCCAGAAGAACAGGAACGTAAAGGCAACGATCAGGATAATTGGAAATGTAGTCATTTTAGCCAGAGTCGCCTGGCCAGCCGCCAATTCCAGCGCATCGCCCGATAAACTGGCAGACGCTTTTTCAACCCGCTCCGCGTCAATCCATCGACCAATAATTGGCTGGAAGATAGAGGTTGAAAACATACCGACTCCCCCAACGATCGACATACCTAAAGCACCGCTCAGCGGAATACGCTCGGCCACAAAACCGATCATGGTTGGCCAGAAATAACACACGCCAATGGCGAAGAAAACGGCGGCAACATAGGCCATACCGCCTGTTTGCGTGCTAAACAGATAAATGCCGAGGGTAGCGAAGATAGACCCTCCCAGCAATACGCCGGTTTGATCGAGCCGGTGAATGATAGGGCCACCAAAATAACGTCCAACGGCCATGAGTCCCGTTACAAGCGCCAAGATCAACATTGGACTAGCTCCGCTTTTGCTCATAATTAAGCCTACCCACTGCTGTGGGCCAAATTCTGAGATGGCCGTTAATGCCATACAGCAAAATATAAACAGGTACAGCGGGGTTAGCATAGCCTGAAAATTTTTGGCCAACGACGTTACACCTTCGACCCTTGGTTTCGGAAAAACTTGGCCAAAGTACAGAAACGCATAAATCAGCGTCGGGATCATGATGATCCAAATCTGAGCCTGCCAGGGTAAACCCGCATCGGTCATAAACTTGGAAATCAAACTGCCCACTACAATGCCGCCGGGGAACCACATATGGAACCGGTTTAGCATCTTGTTCATCGTTGAGCCGGAGTACATATCGGCAATCAGGGGGTTGCAGGCCGCTTCAGTACAACCGTTACCAATACCAATTAGTAAGGTTGAGATGAGCAGGGTCGAGTAACCACCAGCGTAAATAGTTAGCAGAATCCCCAGCGTATGAGCTACAAAGGCCACCGACATGATCACCTTTGGGCCAACGGAGTGATAAACTAGTCCGCCGACAATCATGGCAATGGGGAAGCCAACAAACCACATGGAGTTAATAAATCCCAGTTGCTCGGCGGACAATCCAAAATCATTACCAAGTTGAGGTAGAATTCCAGCCCGGATACTAAACGAAAAGGCTGTCGTGATGAGGGCAAAACAGCTGGCTAGAAACAGTCGGGAAGGATTGACCGCTGAGCTTATTGATCGATCGATGGTTGGGTTCATATTCTGTAAGAAGGGTATTTAGTGGTTGTCGGTTTATTAAAACTAAAGACATCGATCGGGATAAACTCCCCGCTGGATAGCCGCATTTGTGCAAAATTTCCGAAAAAAAAGTAAAACCACTAATTTCCGGCCGCAAAAATTAGAGTAGGTTCATGGTTAATTATCCTTGACATAACGTCAAATTTGCAGACCTCGTCTTTATCAGGCCGATTAACTATTGGAAAGACGAAGGTGCGGCAACCAGCAAGCCGCTCATAATCATCCTTTATAAACTCAACTCTATACCAATGCACAGAAAATTGCGCATGGGCCAGATCGGGGGTAGTCTCGACGCCTTCATAGGAGCCGTTCACCGCCGTGCCGCCGTGCTGGACAATGAAATTGAACTGGTGTGTGGCGTCTTTAGCCAGTCTGCCGAAAAGTCAAAACAAACCGGGAAGGCGCTTTACCTACCCGACGATCGGGTGTATACCAGTTTTGAGGAAATGATCCTGCGGGAAAAAGAATTGCCCGAGGGCGAGCGGATGGACTTCGTGTCTATCGTAACGCCCAACCACATGCACTTTCCGCCCGCCAAAATGGCGCTCGAAAACGGGTTTCACGTTATCTGCGACAAACCGATGACGCTGAACTTGCAGCAGGCCAAAGACCTGGCGCAGATTGTCGAACAGACCGGGCTCGTCTTTGGCCTGACGCACAACTATACCGGCTATCCGATGGTGAAAGAAGCCCGCGACATGGTGCGTAACGGTATCCTCGGGCCACTGCGTAAAATTGTCGTTGAGTACCCGCAGGGCTGGCTGTCGAAAGACGAAGAACACAACGACTACAAGCAGGCGATCTGGCGTACAGACCCCGCTCGCTCGGGCGCGGCTGGCTGCATGGGCGACATTGGTACTCACGCCGAAAACCTGGCTGAGTACATTACAGGGCTCAAAATAGAAGAGTTATGCGCTGACCTCAGTACGTTCGTACCCGGCCGTCAGCTCGACGACGATGGTAACGTGTTGTTACGTTTTGAAGGTGGCGTTAAGGGCGTTTTACATGCCAGCCAGATTTCTAATGGGGAGGAAAACTCGCTCAAGATCTTCGTTTACGGTGAGTTAGGTGGCCTGGAGTGGCATCAGATGGAGCCAAACACATTGAAGTATAAAACCCAGGAAGGCCAACGTATTATACGTCCCAACGTAGGTAATAATTCAGCCGCAGCCAAAGCGCACATTCGACTGCCGGCTGGTCACCCCGAAGGTTTCTTTGAAGCCTTTGCCAATATTTACCGCAATTTTGCTTTCGCGGTTAAAGCGCACATGGAAGGCCGCGAGGCTGACCCGCTCTATGACTTCCCGAGCGTTCAGGATGGCGTTCGCGGATTAGCCTTCATCGACACCGTTATTGCCTCGAGTAAAGACGATTCTAAAAAGTGGACGAAGTTTGTTGAGTAACTTTTTTAACACAGAGAGCACAAAGTTTCAACAGAGCAGACAGAGAAAAGCTCCGTGTTCTCCGTGCTAAAACTCTGTGTTCTCTGTGTTTCTATTTTAATCCCAAACCAATGCAAAAAATCAATGTCGGTGTAGTAGGCACCGGATTCATCGGACCCGCGCACATCGAAGCCCTCCGTCGCTTGCCTAACACAAATGTACTGGCGCTTTGCGAAGTAACCCCTGAACTGGCTCGTCAGAAAGCCGATCAACTTGGTATTGAACGCGCTTGTACGTTCGACGATCTGCTCAAGATGGACGACATTCAGGTGGTACACATCTGTACACCGAACTTCCTGCACTACCAACAGTCGAAAGCCGCTTTGCAGGCAGGCAAACACGTCGTTTGCGAAAAACCACTGGCGAAGGACCTTCATGAAGCCGAAGAGCTTGTACAACTGGCCAAAGAAACGGGTTTAGTTAACGCCGTGCATTTCAACCTGCGTTATTACCCGCTGATTCGGCAGATGAAGGTTATGCGGGAGAAAGACGATCTGGGGGATGTGTATTCTGTAATCGGATCATACTTGCAGGACTGGCTTTTTTACGACACGGATTACAACTGGCGTCTGGAACCCGATAAATCAGGCGACTCGCGGGCGATTGCCGACATTGGTTCGCACCTGATGGACAGTCTTGAGTACATTACGGGTCTGAAAACGGTTGCGGTCATGGCTGATTTTAATACCATTCATAAGGTACGTAAGAAGCCGTTGAAGCCGGTAGAAACGTATTCGGGAAAAATGCTGCAACCCGAAGATTATGCCGACGTGCCCATCAATACCGAAGACCATGCCAACGTGCTGCTGAAGTTTGACAATGGTAACCGGGGCGTCATTACGGTGTCGCAGGTGTCGGCTGGTCGCAAGAATCAGATGAAGCTGGAAATTGCTGGCTCGAAAAAAACATTTGCCTGGAACTCTGAAGCACCGAATGAAATGTGGATTGGTAACCGCGACGGCGCCAACGAATCGTTCATGCGTGATCCATCGCTGGTTTATCCAGAAGCACGGTCGGTAATTTCGTTCCCTGGTGGGCACAACGAAGGTTTTCCGGATACGTCGAAGCAGTTGTTCAAAGAGGTTTACGACGCGGTTGCGGCCGGAAAACAACCCGAAACCCCAACCTTCCCAACCTTTGCCGACGGTTACCGCGAACTGCTCATCTGCGAGAAAATCCTGGAAAGCAATCGCAAGCAGGCGTGGGTGGAAGTGTAAGCATATTGTTTGATATAATTACTAACCTTTTGTAAGTCATGCAGTATCAGGCTAAGTACAATCATATTATCACAATTGAACCTGGCAAGCGTGGTGGTAAGCCCTGTATTCGAGGAATGCGAATTACCGTAGGTGACATCTTGGGGTGGCTAGGGGCTGGTAGAACAGTGCAAGAAATTATTGATGATTTTCCCGAGCTCACTCGTGAAGATATTCAAGCCGCGTTACTGTTTGCAGCCGATCGTGATAACGGTACAATGCTGATGGCTGCATGATGCGATTGTTGCTCGACCAGAATATTTCGTTTCGTGTGGTTAAACAGTTGAAGTCCACGTTCCCGGAAGTTATAGGCGTTCGAGAATGTGGACTTTACAACGCCGACGATTACCAAATTTGGGAATATGCGCTGCAGAACAATTACACGGTTGTTACCTTCGATAAGGACATTCCGGCAATAGGTTCTGTAAAAGGGTTCCCGCCTAAAATTATCTGGCTACGTACCGGCAACTTGAGTAACCAGGCAGTTGTGTCTCTTTTTGTTGATCGTGCCAGTGATTTCGTCGCTTTTATTGCTGATGATAAAAAAGGGTGTCTAATGGTATATTCCCATTCAGCCCCTCAAACCCCAATCGCATAAGAATGAAAACAATGAAAGGACCCGCCATATTCTTGGCGCAGTTTTTGGGTGATCAGGCCCCGTTTAATTCGCTTGAAAGCATTGCCCAATATATGGCTGATCTGGGCTATAAGGGCATCCAGATTCCAACCTGGGATCCACGCATGATCGATCTCAAGCAAGCTTCTGAAAGTCAGACGTATTGCGATGAGTATAAAGGTAAGCTGGCCGAAATAGGCGTAGAGATTACCGAACTTGCTACGCATTTGCAAGGGCAGTTAGTGGCTGTGCATCCGGCTTATGGGCCGATGTTCGATGGGTTTGGGCCAGCTGAGTTAGCGGGCAAGCCAAAAGAGCAGCAGGCTTGGGCGGTTGACCAGTTGATCATGACGGCTAAAGCCAGCAAAAATCTTGGGCTAAAGGCTAGTCCCACGTTTTCGGGGGCGCTGCTTTGGCCGTTTATCTATCCCTGGCCGCAACGACCAGCGGGTTTGGTCGAGACAGGCTTCAAAGAGTTGGCTGACCGCTGGATTCCCATTCTGAATGCCTACGACGAAGCGGGTGTTGATGTGGCCTACGAGCTGCACCCCGGTGAAGATCTGCACGACGGTATTACGTTCGAGATGTTCCTGCAGCATACAAACAATCACCCACGGGCCGGTATTAACTACGACCCGAGTCACTTCGTATTGCAGCAGCTCGACTACCTGCAATTCATCGATTTCTACCACGAGCGCATTTACGCCTACCACGTGAAGGATGCCGAGTTTAATCCGACGGGTAAGCAGGGTGTGTATGGAGGCTATCAGGGCTGGGTTGAGCGGGCTGGTCGGTTCCGCTCGCTGGGCGATGGTCAGGTCGACTTCTCGGGGATCTTCTCTAAACTGGCGCAGTACAATTACGACCGTTGGGCCGTGCTGGAATGGGAGTGTGCACTGAAACACCCCGAACAGGGAGCCGCTGAAGGAGCGCCGTTCATTGCTGATCACATCATCCGCGTCACCGAACGAGCCTTCGACGACTTCGCCGGAACCGGTGCAGACGAAGGTTTTAATAAGAAGGTGTTGGGATTGTAGAAAGCTTATTATGTTTAATAAAAAGTGTCGGCTATCTAACCCGACACTTTTTTATTGTGTTTCCATATAGGGAAACTTTGTCTATATTTGAGCTGTTACCTAACCCACCAATGGAAGAAAGATTTGATGTATTGTTTTTGGAGGATGCACGAACGTTTCTAGCAAGTCTTGACGAGAAAACACGAACCAAGATTTTATACAACATTGATAAAGCAAGGATACTGAATGATCCTAAACTGTTTAAGAAACTGACGAATACTATCTGGGAGTTCAGGACCAAATACAATGGTTCTCATTACCGTTTATTAGCGTTTTGGGATAAAAGCGACAAGAGTGAAACGCTGGTAATTTCGACGCATGGTTTTGTGAAAAAGACGGACAAAGTTTCGGGTAACGAATTGGAAAGAGCCGAAAAATTAAGGCAGGCCTATTTTGAAGAGAATTAAAGCGATGGACACAAACAAGATAAAAACATACTCACTTGCTCAAATTAAAGATGAACTGATTGGCAAGGAGGGGACGCCAACGCGTGATGAATATGAATTTGAATTGAAGTTAGAATTGTTAGGCGAAATGATTAAAACAGCCCGACAGCAGCGCAATCTAACCCAGGAGCAGTTAGGTGATTTAGTCGGTGTACAGAAAGCACAAATCTCAAAACTTGAACGTAACGCTAATAACGTTACCGTCGAGACTATTCTAAAAGTGTTTAAAGCCCTAAAGGCCAATGTGAGCTTCAAAGTCGCTTTAGTTGATAAAGAAGTGAGTCTGACGTGAACTATTATCCGCGTCACCGAACGGGCTTTCGACGACTTCGCCGGAACCGGTGCAGACGAAGGTTTTAATAAGAAGGTGTTGGGATTGTAATCCAAATTCAAATAAAAAGCTCCGGTACACTATCTTACGTGGTGCCGGAGCTTTTCATTTGTGTAGAGACTAGAAAATTATTGGCGTCCAGACAACGAACAGACATCCGAGGACTTAATCACGATCATTAATGGCAGAGCGAATCTTCGGCGATATTCCAGGTATTCCAGAAGGTAGCGAGTTTGAGAATCGCTTCTTTTTATCACAATATGGCGTACATCGACCTTTACAAGCTGGAATCAGCGGTTCACAAGCAGAAGGTGCTGACTCGATTGTGTTGTCCGGAGGATACGAAGATGACGAAGATTTAGGCGACATAATTATCTATACCGGTCACGGAGGGCGCAGTTTAGAGTCTGGTTTACAAGTAGCCGATCAACAACTTGTCAAGCAGAATCTAGCTTTGGCTCTTAACTGTCAGCGTGGATTGCCAGTGCGAGTTGTTCGTGGCTATAACCATAAGTCATCTTTCTCTCCAACTCAAGGCTATCGATATGATGGTTTATTCAGAGTTGATTCTTACTGGCGCGAGAAAGGAAAGTCGGGATTTTACGTATGGCGTTTTCGTTTAATCAAAATTGAAACGATTACGGCTCTTAGCGTGGTTCATGACGACCAGCCGGAATACGGAACTTCTAAGCGAATTACATCAACCATTCAACGGGTCTTGCGAAATACAAAGCTGGCTACTTATGTTAAAGAGCTCTATGAATATCAATGCCAAGTGTGCCAAACGCAGGTGATGACCAACAGCGGTTTGTATGCTGAGGCTGCACACATACAGCCATTAGGCCGCCCTCATGATGGGCCTGATGTGATCGCCAACATTCTATGCCTGTGCCCCAACCATCATGTCATGTTTGATTTTGGGGGATTTGGTATCGCTGATAACTTGAGTTTGATAGGTCTTGAGGGAATGCTTTTTGCTAAGCCAAATCACCGATTAGCTAGGCAGTATCTTCAGTACCACCGAGAACATTTTCTTCTCAATAATTGGTGACAGGTTTACTTACTTAAACTCAATACCCTCCTCCGTCAGTAGCCCAGCTAGATTTAATACTACGTCATTGAGTACAGGCACGTCGGCATCCCAGTTTTGGGTGAGCCAGGGATCGGTGCGGGTGGCTACAAAAATTTTCTTAGGCTGGGTCGTAATCCAGATGACTCGTTCGACACCGAAGTCGAGCAGGCGTTCCGTTTTCTCGTGCACGTAGCCCGACTCTTTGCCTTCAAATTCCTCCGGTTCGATATTGACGTCTACCTCAATGGCAATAATGGGGGGAACATTAAAATACTTTTCATTCAGGGTCAAATTGGAGGATCTGTCAAAAATCGCAATATCATTTGAAAGATTACTTCCCTTGTCTAAGTGAACACCAGACTCGTTAGTTACTAATAGATATTGCTTCCGGTTGATGTTAGTGAATAAGAAACCATGTATAAGTGACACGAGCATGGCTTGTAATGAACTACTTCCCATTATTTCGGCGGGTTTTTTTTTGCCGGCTATCACGTCGCGGTATCCCCGTCGATAGAGGGGACGTCCATTCAGTGTTTCGTAAATCAAATAAGACGGCACACCCGGTTTTCTCCGCTTTTTTGGTACAGTTACTACAGCTACTGGCATGGCTCCGTTGAATCTGTTGAGACAGTAATACTACAAATTTACATACAAAACCAGGCCAGATACCATAGCAATAGCTGGTCAGCAAAACTATTCACGTCAGCTTTAAAACAAATTAACAAGCCGCGCCAGACCTGCCGAGATAAGAAGTATGATGGCAACGAAGGCTAATCCGTAGTATAAGCCAAAGGCTTCGGCAACAAACCCAATGACTGGTGGCCCTGCCAGAAAGCCAATAAAGCTGAAGGTAGCAAAAGTGGCTAAGCCAGCCGCTGGTGGAATACCCGGTACACGCATAGACGCTCCGTACAGGATGGGAGCACCAAGCGAACAGCCCGCGCCCAATAACGCAAAACCTAGTAAGACCGTTGCAGGGTAGGGGAGGGCAATGGCGACAAACAAACCGATTGCGCCTAGTATGCCGCCGAAGAACAACCAGCGTTTGCCGCCAATCTTAGGTATGAACGAGTCGCCGAAAAAGCGAAAGACGGTCATCGTTAACGAAAAGCTGGCGAAACCTAAGGCCGCAATCTGACTGCTGGCCCCCAGCGTTTGACGAAGGTAGACCGCGCTCCAGTCGAGGGCAATGCCTTCGCCCATGGCAACTGCCAGGCCGATCAGAATCATAAATAGCAGGTCGCGATTAGGGCGCACAAAGGACGATCCCGTTTTTTCCCCCGATTCTGTGCGGCTACTAGAAGGAATCTTAGCCAAAAGAGGCTTCAAAAAGAACGTTAGAATCAAAATCAAACCGGCCATCGCCAGTACGTGTACTTGTGGCGATACGTGCATCGCAATAACCGCTCCGGCAACGCCTGAACCAAACAACCCTCCCAAACTCCACATACCATGGCACGACGACATGATAGTGATACCTTCGGCCCGCTCCAGATTAGTAGCACTGGTGTTCATAGCGACATTGATTAAAGCCGCTGCAATACCCATCAAAAACAAACCAAGCCCCATAACGGCCGCATTGGGCGCATTAATAGGAATACAAACTGCCAACGACAAGGCAATAGCTGACAAGAAGCAGGAGCGGGCTTCGCCAATTCTGGCAATGATCCAGCCGGTTACCGGGTTCATAATGATTAAGCCAAGAGGCATGGCGAAAAGCAAGAGACCCAGGTCACCGTCTGAAAGCTGTAATTTCGCTTTAACGTATGGAATATGAGCCACCCAACTGCCCAGCAAAATACTGTCTGAGGCAAACACTAACCCAACGGCTAGTGCCTGTGGATGCAGGAAAATAGTCAGCAGGTTGCGTAAGAATAAATTCCGGCGTGGTCGATCGAATATAGCTGTCGTATTCATAACACAAAAATAGCCGGTACATACCGGCTACATTGTTAATATATTGTCCGTTGCTAATGCTGTATTGACCGTTTAGCTTACGAACAGGTTAATTCATTGTTAACGACGTATTATTTTTGAGATGTCCAACCATAGCTTTACGTAACTTTTCAACCTTTGGTAACGACACCCGCTGAATATATGGCTGATCGGGATGCAGGGCAAAATAGTTTTGATGATAATTCTCTGCCGGGTAGAAGGCGGTGAAAGGGACTACTTCTGTTACCACCGGGTTCGGATAGTGTTTTGATTCGTTTGTACGCTTGATAGCGGCTAAAATTTCAGCCTTCTCAGCTGGAGTTCGGTAGAAAGCAACGGAACGATAGTCACGGCCTACATCGGGCCCCTGGCGGTTGAGGGTTGTAGGGTCGTGGCCCGCAAAAAAGGCGTCGAGCAGTTGGGCATACGTAATGACTTTGGGGTCATAATACACCTGAACCGATTCGGCATGGCCCGTTTGGTCTGTACCAACTTGTTCGTAGGTAGGGTTTTTGACGTTTCCACCGGCATAGCCGGAGATAACTTCGCGGACACCCTTGAGCTGGTTCATGCCTTCTTCCATTGCCCAGAAGCAACCGCCTGCAAAAGTAGCCACAGCTTCACCAGGTTTGGGAGCGGGTAGTTTGGCAAAGGCGTAATCATTCGATTGCCCTTGAACGCAACCTGCCATAAACAGCAGACTTAGCGCAATTACATACATTCGGTTTGTCATGATTTTTGAGAGTAACCCGTTGCCTAATAAACGTTTAAAACGCTATATCGGTTTCACTGGTAGTCCAGCCAGCCACACGTATGAAACTTCAATTTGAAAAAATAGAGCCTGAAGCCGGGAGCTCGTTCCGGGTCATCCACCACACCGAAGTTGAGACCTGTGGCGTTTACTGGCATTACCACCCGGAATACGAGATTGTGTACATCCCGGGTGGCGACGGTCAGCGACGTATTGGTACGAATGTGTCGCGGTATGAATCGGGTGAACTGGCCTTCATTGGGCCAAATCTGCCGCACTTGAATTTTAGTTACGGTAAAGAAGGTCAGTACGAAGAGATTGTGGTGCAGATGCGGGAGGACTTTATGGGTGACGCCTTCCTGCAAAAACCCGAATTAGCCACGGTTCGGCGCTTATTTGAACGAGCGCACCGGGGACTTGTATTTGGCGCGGAAACTAAACGACGGGTGGCTCCGTGGTTGATGCAACTGCCTGATCAACCGCCGTTTGAGCGCTTCATGGCCTTACTTCAAATACTACAGCAGCTGGCTACTGCTGGCGATGCTGAACTACTTCATGCCGATGGCGTTCGGTTTGATCTTAATCCAAAAGAGCAGGAGCGCATCAACCGGGTTTGTCAGTACGTAGAGCAGCACTATGCTGAGCCCGTTGATGTTCAGGCCGTGGCCGACTTAGCTAGCCTGACAGTTCCGGCGTTTTGTCGCTACTTCAAGCGTATGACGCACCTGACCTTCACCGACTTCGTCAATGAATACCGCGTTAACCAGGCCCGGCGACTGCTGCAATCATCCCGAACAGTCGCTGATGTTGGTTTCACCGTTGGTTTCAATAATTTATCCCACTTCAACAAAACTTTTAGGGCCGTAACGGGCCAGACCCCCAGCTCCTACCGAAAGGCATTGGTTGGCTGATTTACGGAACCAGAAGAGAGAAACGATCTTATAATAACGAGCGTAATAAGATTCGTAGAGACCTCTGTGTATCTCGCTATACTCAGCGCATCTCTGTGTTATAGTTTGTTAGTGCGCCCAGGTGCTCTTCACCACTTTCTCTGCCATTTTTCCGTGTGGGCTATACTGGTCGCGCTCACGATGGCGTAAATCAGTGTCCATAAACCATTTCCAGATGAAGCCACCAGCAAACCAGGGTTCTGGCCAAACGGCTTCCAATAGGGCCGAGTAAGCGTTTGCTTGCACTGTTGAATTTGGGACGCAATCCGTTTCAGATTCCCACGGACGTCGGGCGCTGTACTCGCAGCTTCGGTAGCCAAACTCCGTAAACAGAATTGGTTTTTGAAGCCGGTCACTCGTCTTCTTCAGCGCTTTTAAATGCGGCTTCCAGGCTTGTATTAAGTCAGACGTTGCCGGTTGCCGATCATCCGATAGGGGAAAGTAAGCATCGACCCCAACGTAGTCTAACTGACTCCAGAAAGGTATCTTTTCGTAACGGTCCCAGTTGGCTGCGTAGGTTAGCTTGCCTTTGTAAACTTGCCGGACCTGGCCAATCAGTTTCTGCCAAAAATCAGGACGGGCTATGGCAAAGCGGTCGAGTTCGGTAGTGATACAGTATAGGTCAACTTTGAGTGAGTCGGCTAGTTTGGCGAAATGAAGTACGTATTGCGCGTAGTCGTGTTCAAATGTTTGCCAGTCGGCGTCGTTCGTAAACTCAAGGTCCAGGTGTGAGCCACCCTGCATCCACACATGTGGTTTCAGCATCGTTTTTAGTCCCTGCATCTTGGCCATTCGTACGGTTCCTGCGACACCAGCCGTCGTTTCGCCCCACCACTGCCAGTTGTTTTTCTCCTTTCGATTTTCGCTGAAATAAAAATGCGGATCGCCTTTACGGCAGAAGCCGTAGGGGACAATGGCGACCCAATCACCTCCCATAGCCCGAACCGGAGCCAGCGCCGTTGAGTCGGGTTGACGGGGCGGAGCCACTAGATTGACGCCCTCTAGCTTAGGACCGCTGTATCGAAAGGGCGGAAGTGTCTGACAACCGAGTAAAGCGAATAAAATCAAAAGCAAGCGACCAGCCATTGCATGAGTAGGAAAAGGCCTAAATTACAATTTATCGTGTTGATACGATTACGTATTGATCAACTTGGGCTGATGGATCGTATCTCGGCTTAATTGAAACCATTATGAATATAATCCCGCGAATAGGATGCCTGATTCTTGTGTATTCGTCTTCCGTGCTTAATACACCCGCGCCCCAGCCAGATTTGCAATTCAGGCGGTATTTTGTAGCGGCTGAAAGTTACGAAACCGTTGCGGTGTACGACGTTGACAAAAATGATACGCTGGATATTGTTTCAGGCGACTTTTGGTATGAAGGACCGCGTTTCCGGCGTCGGCATCTGATTGGTAGCCAAACCCGGCAAGACCAGTACTACGACGATTTCTCGACGATCCCAATGGATGTAAACGCCGACGGACGAGTCGACTTTGTGACGGGCGGCTGGTTTGGACAAACGTTACGTTGGCTCGAAAACCCCGCAAAGGCAGGCATGTGGCCCGTTCATGAGATAGCTAAAGTCGGCAACGTTGAAACGACCCGCGCCTGGGATGTTGACGGTGATGGTACGTTAGAAATCGTCCCTAATAACCCTGGCCATCCGCTGAAGTACTTGAAATTAACGGCACCGCATCAGTTTCAAACCATTAACATAGCACCCACCCAGGGCCATGGACTGGGTTTTGGCGATATTAACGCCGACGGTCGGGGTGATTTCGTTGTCAGCGATGGCTGGCTCGAAGCCCCTGCTGACCGAAGTGCGGGTCAATGGATATTACACAAAGAGTTTGCACTCGGAACTGCCAGCGTCCCCATTATCGTAACGGACGTCAACGGCGACAAACGCACTGATCTGATTGTGGGGCAGGGCCACGGTTATGGTTTACACTGGTACGAACAAACCCGCGACAGCAACGGAAAGCGCGGTTGGACTAAACACCTGATCGACGATAAGAACTCGCAGTACCATTGCATGGAGTGGGTAGACATCACCGGCGATGGTCGGCCTGAGTTACTAACCGGTAAACGTTTCCGGGCTCATAACGACAATGACCCTGGTTCAGATGATCCCGTAGGTTTATATTACTTTATGTGGGACGCTGCTAAAAAGCAGTTTATCAAACATGATATTGCTTACGGACCCGCCGGTGCGGGCAAGGGTACCGGAATTTACTTTGCCATTGCTGATTTGCACAAAACCGGCCGCAAAGACATTGTGGTGGCTGGTAAAGACGGATTGGTAGTATTTTTTAATGAAGGGGTTAAGAAAAATTAATTCGATTTAATCGATCTGCGTTACCGTTTTAAACGTATTTTTATAATTCGTAAAAATCCTCTTCACTCAATCAATCGTTTTATGCAGCGTCCTCAATTAAAAGAGTTTTATGGCTATGGACTCATTTTAGGCGTACTGATAGCTGTTCAAAGCTATTCTGTTTATGTGGCTTCTACCACCGACTTATTATTGACCTGGCAGCATTATTTAGGATTTGCCGCTACGGCCGTAGCAGGTATTTTGTGGGCTGTGCGCAAACCTCAATACCTATTTTACGCCCTTGGCCTGACGCTCATGTTAGGTTACGAAAATTTAGTAGGATTCACGCCAACGCTTGACTTTACGGCCACCCAGTATTATTTCAACAGTACCCCGCTGCCCGTTTCGTACCAGGATTTTTCAATGTACATGCTGCTCATCTGGGCCTACGTTGCTCATGAGCGGCTGCGTACTATGGTGACCCGGTTACTAGTGAAGTAAGGGCAGGGTGTAGCACAGGCCTTATTCTGTTTATCGATACGACAGCTATAAGCTACGAGTACTCAACCAATTTAATTTGTAGCCAATAAAATGCGTCTTGTCTGGGCCAAGCTCCAGCTTGGCCTGTGTAAAGAACTCCATCAATTGTTCTCGGGCCAAGCTGGAGCTTGGCCCAGACAACTTCAATTGTATCCTTCTTCTACCTTTTAGTTTGGAGAAGTACTAGCTTGGGAACTGACTAGAGCGGACTAAAGTCTGTGCTACACAATTCACTTCTTCTCATCCTTAAAACTACTTTGCTTGACGTGCTCATGCTTGTGGCCTGTCAGCGCAGGGAGTTGAATGGTCTCGCCCGTTTGCCAGGAATCTGCACCGGGTTGAACAGGTGGCGCTTTAATATCTTCGCGTTGTTTACGCTTTTCCTGCATCGAGATCCCAAAGCGTTTATCGCGGTCTTGGGCCAGCTTTGGTTTCAACTGGCCGTCTTTAACGAAAGCCATCATTAAGGCCGGGTTGCCGTAAGGTAATTCAAGATCCTGGTCCGTGTGCCAGGTGTGCCAGGTTTTCCCGTAGGTTGAAACAACCTGCTCCATCAATTCATGCTCGGCCACATCGGGCAGGCCGGGCGCAATCAGGTCACCGCTTTTGACCTCAAACCGGTGGCTGTGCCAAAGCTTCTTTTCGTCGGCGGGCAGCGTTTTAAAGAGCTTTTCGGAGACAATGTATTCGACGCCCATGATCTTGGCGCTATCGCCGTTACCGTCGAAAATGACGCACTGGGTCAGATCTTCGTTTAACTTGGAGCAATAGTGATGAGCTTCCATCTGGCCGTCTAGCTGCCCATTGTAGAAGTGAAAGCCGTCGAGGTAAATAGTCAGTTTGTTGATGGGTGTTTTATCCTGAATGGCGGCAGCCCCCGCTTCGAGCACTTTTGTTTTGCCCGATTTTTCGCCCCCTGGCGTCTGTACATTTGACGATGTATTCTCTCCACCACAGGCTAACATCATGCCCGCGATCACTAACCAGCCTACTATCCGCTTCATGCTGTCGATACGTTGAGTTTGACAACACAACCGTGGTATAATGATCGTTGTTTATTCTAGTTATCAAGTAGACTGAAACGCAAAAAACCGCCCAACTGAGCGGTTCTTTGCGTAGCCTAGACCTAGTCCTGGTTACATTACGCCGTTAGCGACCAGCCCTCGCGGTACTGACGCGAAACGAATTGGTTGGCTTCGTCGAAGTTAGTAATCTTCATATTCTTACCATCCCAGGTTAGTTTCTTACGGCCTGGGTAATTAAAGCCCTTGCCATCGGCTTTAGGCGTGCGAACCATATAGCTGCGAATGGCCAGGTTACCCATAAGTACTGACTCGGTTAACGGCCCTGCAAAATCGAACGACGACGTAAGCGCCTTGTGCTCTTTGCTGTTAAAGCCAGCTTTGCAGGCTTCCGTCCATAGATACTGGTGACCGTTTTCGGGGTAGACCGTTACGCCTGATTCCGCTTTAGGCTTCGGGGCCGCTTCCATCTTCTGACCGCTTTTGGTGTACAGTTTTGGATTATCGCCGTACATACCGCAAGCAATCAGCCCTTTGTCGCCAATCAGGAACACGCCGTTTTCGCCATTCTCTGGAAATGGTTCACCTTCAGGTAGCATGTCGGGCCGGAACGGACGCAAGCCGCCATCCATCCACACCATATTAACCGCTGACTTATTTTTAGACGATGCCGGAAACTTCAGCTCCACATGAGAGGATGGCGGACAGCCTTCCGGAATATATTCGGGAGTCCAGTCTTTCAGGAACACGGCCCCAACGCTGGTTTCAACTTCCGTTGGATAGCCGAGCCCCAAAACCCGGAACGGTACGTCCATGATGTGGCAGCCAATGTCGCCGAGTGCACCGGCACCGAAGTTCCACCAGCCGCGCCATTTGAACGGGTGGTAGGCTGGTGTGTAGCCAACCTTTTGAGCGGGTCCGAGCCACAAATCCCAATCCAGATCGGCGGGCGTTTCTGGAGCAGCCTGTGGCACAGGAATGCCTTGTGGCCAAACGGGGCGGTTCGTCCAGAGGTAAACCGTATGCACGTTACCAATCAGACCTTTATCGAACCACTCGACCATCTGTTTCTGCTGCGGGTTCGAGGAACCCTGGTTGCCCATCTGGGTTACCACTTTGTACTTACGGGCGGCTTCGGTCAGCATCCGGGCCTCGTGGATATTGTGCGTTAACGGTTTCTGCACGTAAACGTGCTTGCCACGCTGCATGGCGGCCATCGCAATTACCGCGTGGGTATGGTCGGCGGTTGAAACAGTCACTGCATCGATGCCTTTACCTTCCTTGTCGAGCATTTCGCGGAAGTCCTTGTAACGCTTGGCGTTCGGATGCTTGGTAAAATTCTCTTTCACCCGCGGCATACTCCAATCGACGTCGCAGAGCGCTACAATGTTATTGACTCCGTTGTTGTACGAGTTATTCGTATCGCTGAATCCTTTACCGCCGAAGCCCACACCCGCAATGTTGAGCTTATCGCTGGGAGCAATAAACCCTTTACCGCCCAGCACATGGCGTGGAACGATGAAAAAGCTGGTAGCCGCCAAAGCGCTGGCCTGAATAAACTGGCGCCGGGAGGTTGTTGAGCTGTCAGCTGGTTTCGGATTTGACATTGAGTTATCTGACTGATTCATGTATGAAAGATCAAACTAGTTCGTCTTACGAAAGTACTTAACTAGGTCTTTTTACCCGGTTTTTGTAAATTTTTTAATAAGTAGCTCCTTTAGCTTATATAAGACGAAATAGAGCCGATATAAACGTTCTAGTGCCAGTTTAGTGATGCTAATCACCGATTGATTCGATAAATTGCCATTTGATTCAATGCTCTGATGCAAACTAAATTCTTCACCAACGAAGACAGGAATTCATTACTTGCCAAAATAGAAGGCATTTTCCGCCATCGCCAGATTCACTTCTTCGATGCTTTGGTCGGCTACTTCTACGCTTCAGGTTATTTCCGGGTTAGGCCGTATATTGAGCGGGCTGCTAAAGTACGGGTGCTGGTTGGCATCAACGTGGACAAACTTGTTCATGAAGCTTCACAGCAGGGCATCCTGTTTACCGCTGACGCCTACAAGTCGCAGGAAGATTTCTTTCAGGTTGTCAAGAAAAATATACAGCAGGCGAAATATAGTAAGACCGTCGAAGATGGAATGCTCGGTATGATTTCCGACATCACGATCGGCAAACTACAAATCCGGGTCCATCCTAAACAGAATATCCACGCTAAACTTTACGTGTTTCGGGAGGAGACCTATCATCCACATGGCTACGGAGCGGTTATCACCGGCTCCAGCAACCTAACGGAACCGGGACTGGAACGTAACTTTGAGTTTAATGTTGAACTGCGCGACGACGCCGATATTCAGTTCGCCAACGAGACGTTTGAAAAGCTATGGGGTGAGTCGGTGCCGGTAGCCGAAGAGTTTATTGCGCGGCTCAAAAGCGAAACCTTCCTAAATGACCAGTTCACACCTTATGAGGTGTATTTGAAGTTCTTGATCGAATATTTTGGCAAGAGTATTGATTACGATCCAAATTCGGAAACGGATCTGCCTAAAGGTTTTATGCCGCTGGCTTATCAGGCCGATGCTGTCAACGATGGTTATAACAAGATGGCTAAACACGGCGGCTTCTTCCTGTCGGATGTAGTAGGTTTAGGCAAAACCATCATTGCTACACGCATCGCCAAGAAGTTCTATTTTAAGAATGGTTTCCCCGAACACCGCTCCCGTACATTGATTGTTGTGCCACCAGCGCTAAAACTGAACTGGGAAGAAACGATCGAGAAGTTTAATCTTGATGGAGTTCACATTATCACCAATGGTAGCCTACATAAGGTTCGCACTCCCGAACAATACGATTTAGTGATTGTGGACGAAGCCCACAAGTTTCGTTCAGATACGGCCGATGCGTATAACGATCTTCAAAAAATCTGTAAAACGCCTACTCGTCGCCGAAAATCGGATGGTTCGCGCTATCCTAAACGGGTTATGCTGGTATCAGCAACGCCCTTAAATAACTACCCGCAGGATATTGCTAATTTGGTTTATCTGTTTCAGGATAGCAAAGACTCGACGCTGGAGATTGGCAATTTACAGCACTTCTTCCGCCAGCACATCGACGCCTATCGTAAGCTGAGACTGGAGCCGGATATGCAGAAGGTGAACGAGGGCGTCCGGCGCATATACGAGCAGATTCGGGTAAAAGTCATCGAGCCGCTGACGGTTCGACGGACACGCACTGACCTGAGAATTCACCACCAGTACAAAGATGACTTAGCTGCTCAAAAGATTGAGTTTCCCGATGTACGCAAGCCTGAAAAGATTTTTTATCAGTTGGCTCCGCACCTAGAAGAATTGTATGATAGTACTATTCGGAGTTTAACACATCCCACCGAAGGACTAACGTATAACCGCTACCGGGCTATTGGTTTTCTAAAACCATATAAAAAGCAGAAGTATAAAAAAGCCGATATGATCGCCACCCAGCTGGCTAAGATTATGAAGACCATGCTGGTAAAACGTATTGACAGTAGTTTTTACGCCTTCCGGCAATCGATTCGACGGTTCTGCCAAGCTAATGACGCGATGATCAAAATGTTCGATACGGGTCGGGTCTTTATCGCGCCTAATCTTCCCGTATCAGATATGATCAATGACGGTCGGGAAGATGAATTATTCGATCTTGTTACGAGCCTGATGGACACCGACCCTACTCTGGACATCTGCATTCCCGATGACTTTGAGCCGGGGTTTTATGAGGGTTTGCTCCGCGATCAGCGTATTCTGAATAACTTATCTAAAGAATGGGACGACCTCGGCGACGAAGACCCCAAACTCGATATGTTCGTTCAGTACATCCAGAGCCAACTATTCGGACCTGATAATCGCGAGAAGAAATTAGTAGTGTTCTCGGAGAGTAAGGAAACTACCGAGTACGTCGCCCGACGTTTGAAGAATGTAGTCGATCACCGCGTATTAACCGTCGATAGCCAAACACGCAAAGACCGGATGCCGACCATCCGGGCTAATTTTGACGCGAACTTACCCGCTGACCTGCAACAGAACGCCGATGCGTCGGACCGTTATGACATCCTTATTTCGACGGAGGTGTTAGCCGAAGGCGTCAACCTGCACCGGGCTAATGTTATTGTGAACTATGATACGCCCTGGAACGCTACCCGTCTGATGCAGCGCATTGGCCGAGTAAACCGAATTGGTACGAAGGCCAAGGCCGTCTACATCTACAACTTCTTCCCAACGGCTCAGGTCGATAACGACATTGAGTTGCAGAAGAAAGCCATGATGAAGCTACAGGCTTTTCATGCAGCCCTGGGCGAAGACAGCCAGATATATAGCCCTGACGAAGTGACGGAATCGTTCGGCCTCTTCGATAAGGACGTAGACGAGGAACGTGATGAGAAGTTGGATTACCTCATGCAGATTCGGGACATCAAGGAAAAAGATCCTGACCTGTTTAAGCGCATTAAAAACATGCCGCTTCGGGCGCGGGTAGGCCGCAAGGACCGGATGCAGCATCAGACAACCATTGCTTTCATTCGCGACCAGAAGCGCGATGCTTTCCTATACGTTCGTCCCGATAATTCGGTAGAAGAGCTAACCTTTCTGGAAACCGCCAAACGCTTTCAATGCATGATGCACGAGCGGGCCGTTAAGCTCCACGACGATCATCACGAGCAGGTGCAAATAGCGGTGCAACGCTTCCAGACACAGGTAGAAGCCGAAAAAGCGCAAGACAAAAAAGTAGACGTAAGCCAAGGCCCCAATGAAAAGAAAGCCCTGATGTATTTAGACGCATTTCTAAACCTTCCCATTATTTCAGAAGAGGAGAAAACGCTGGTTGGGTTAGCCAAAGAAGCGATCCGGCGCGGGAAGTTTCAGAACCTACAACGCGACATCAACAAGCTACAGAAGTCGCAAGCAAAGGTGAAAGTCCAGGCGGCCGTGCTACTGGATAGTCTTATGAAAATTTTGAACAGCTATCCGTTGACCCAGCCAGAGGAAGACGTAACAGCTACGCCGGTCACTCCGGTAGTTGTTGCGCCAACGGAACCGGCTATCATTATTTCTGAAAGCTTTAGCGCGTAACTTGCGAAACGCTTGTCACTTATTTTGTCATCCCGACTATTTTGTCATCCCGACGCAGGAGGGATCTTACGCATTGGCCATCTCACATATGCCTCCTGGCGTCAGGATGACAAAACGACTAACCGAACAGTAAACGCAAAATAGCGCCCCCGATGAATGGCTATTCTTTTTACGTCTACATTACTACAAATCCCCAGCGAACAGTTCTTTACACGGGTGTGACTAACGACTTGGTTAGGCGTATGGCAGAACATTATGATTCGAGAGGACAAAAGGACAAGTTTGCCGGAAAATATTACTGTTACAACCTGATTTATTGGGAACACCATCAATATGTAAACAATGCTATTTCCCGCGAAAAAGAGATAAAAGGCTGGCGACGGGAGAAGAAAGTAGCTCTTATTGAGTCAATAAATGCAAGCTGGAAATTCCTCAACGATGAAATTCAGAGTTGACTTACACTTACCATTCCGTGCTTTTGTCAGCCCGACGCCAGGAGGGTTCTGGGAGTTATCCGATGTATAAGATCCCTCCTGGCGTCGGGATGACAAATACACAGGATGACAAAAGCCTTAGTAGTAAAACTAAACCCACCAACCATGAATAATGACACGTCGGACCAAACCTCGACAAATCAGTACAACGCTTTGCTTAGCGACATCAGCAGCCAAATTCTGCAAAGTCGCTACCGGGCTGCTCGGCTGGTTAATCGCGAATTACTACTATTATACTTTGCCGTTGGTAAGCGACTATCCGAAAAAGTTGCGTCCGAAAAGTGGGGTACACAAGTGCTGGAACAGTTGTCAGCCGACTTACAAAAGCAGTTGCCAGGTTTACGAGGATTTTCATACCGTAATCTGAGAAATATGCGTCAGTTCGCTGAAGCTTATGGCCAGCTAATCGATAGCTTAATACAGAATCAAGAACCAGGCGGAGATAATCAAGCCGAACCAATTTGGCAGACGACATCTGCCAAATTGAGCGATCAGGATTTTGGTGTTTTCGTCAGCCTTGGCTTTTCACACCATATTCTACTGCTAAATCGATGTAATGAGTTGCAGGAACGGCTTTTCTACATGCGAAAGGCAGTAGCCAATCAGTGGACGCACGAAATGCTGGATTGGCAGATAAAAGCTAAAGCGTACCAAAAGCGTGATCAAACCCTGCCCAATAATTTCGCTACAACATTACCTGAGACCATCCGCAATACGGCCATGCAAGCGTTCAAGGACGAATACCTCCTCGATTTCATTAATGTTGAAAGTGACGACGAGCGGGTTGTAGAAAAAGGTATTGTACAAAATATCAAGGACTTTATTCTGAAGGCAGGTAAGGGCTTTGCGTTCATTGGTAATCAGCACCGGCTGCTGGTCGATGATGAGGAGTTCTTTGTGGATTTGTTGTTTTACAATCGCCAGCTTCGGTGCTTAGTCGCCTTTGAATTGAAAAAAGGTAGGTTCAAGCCCACTTATGCCGGTCAGCTGAATTTTTATTTAAATGTATTGAATGACCAGGAACGATTATCCGACGAAAATCCGGCAATTGACATCGTTCTATGCAAGGAGAAGAACGACAAAACGGTAGAGTACGCCTTTCAGAACATTTACAACCCGATGGGCGTAGCCACTTACCAACTCAGTTCTGACCTGCCCGAACACCTACGTAACGTACTGCCCGACCCCGAGTCGCTTAAAAGACTACTCGATTGACACTATACATTATGACTGAGCGCGACCTAAAAGCCTTTTTGCAACAACCTTTTTCCGCTACAAATCAGCGGGCGCTGCTCAACTACCTGTTCAGTGACTTGACGTTGTCGAGGTTATGTAGCTCCCAATCGATCAACCGGTACAGGTCGGCGATATGGAGCATGTCGCGGGTTTGTTTGCCGGTGCCACCGTAGCCAATGTAGGCCAGTTGCTGCTCAAAGTAGTGCTTGGCAATCCAGAGTACCATCACCCCCTGATCGACTTTACCCATTTGCCACGGACCCGTGATTACGCTACAGCGGGTTCTATTGCATTCTCATGTTTCATCACCCTATTAGCGTTGCCAACCAATTGTAATGTTTTGTTGTCAAGTTCATATACTCGGTTCGCCTGTTGAGTAGTTTGAGGTTTGTGGGTAATAAGCAAAATACCAGTGTCAGGCCGTAGTTGTTCAAGGAGGTTTAATACAAATTGCTCTGTATGGCGATCCATGGCGGCCGTAGGTTCATCTAGCAATAATAGCTGCGGATTCTTGTACAGCGCACGGGCTAACGCAACCAACTGGCGTTGGCCACCGGACAGGCTGACGCCGTCTTCGCCCAGCAAAGTCAGATAGCTCTGCGGAAACTGCTCGAAATACTGGCTAAAGCCGTACTGGTGACAGAACCGGATGATTTGAGCTGCTTCATCGGTGGTGTTGCCCAAGCAGATGTTGTCTAATAGCGTTCCATTGAAGAGTTTAACGTGCTGCGGTACTACGCCCAACGTGTGGCGCCAGGTAGTAATGTCTACGTCGTACCAATCCGTATTGTTGATCTTTATCTGTCCGGCTTCTGGCGTATAGAAGCGCTGTAGCACTTGTAATAGTGTACTTTTACCCCGGCCGCTTTCGCCTAGTAAAGCCACAAACTCCCCCCTGCGAATCTCCAGCGATACGTTCTCCAGCAGACAGGGTCTACCCGGAAAACGGAAGCTCAGGTCACGCAACGTGAGTGACTCAAAGGTAAACACCGGACTAAAAGCAGCTAATGTGTCGACAGGCTCGTGTTCGGGTGTGAGATAAGCGTATTCATACATCCGCTCGAAGGCCACGTTGGCTTCCTGTAACTGTATATTCGTGAGGGCTAATGCAGCCACAGCAGGTAGAATGCTACCCACCAGTGTTAGAATAGCCATCATCTCGCCCAACTGCAAGGACTGTTGAACCACCAATACAGAGGTCAGTGCAATGAGCCCACTAATCAGGACGGCACTACTGATTTCGGCCGACAAATTAAACTGCAGGCCAACGCGGCCTAAGTTATACACCTGCTCCTGGAAGCGCCCGTAAATGGCTTGGGTGATGCCCGCAAAAAACGACTCGCGGTTGGTGGCTTTAATCACGTCGACGCCCTGAATCGTATCAACATAATTGCTTTCGGTGTGAGCCGAAGCGGCCATAACATCACGCTGCCCGTTAGTGATGCGTTTGTGAAACCGCCATACTAATCCGCCGTATAATGGTATACTCAATAAACTCAGCATACCCACCCAAACGGAGTATGTAAACAAATACCCTACCGATACCAGCACGACCAGCGTATTGATAACCACCGCGCCGGTCAGGTGGCTGATGGTACGCTGAATTCGACCTGTATCATTCAGGCGGGCAATGAGTTCGCCGGTCTTTCGGCTATCGAAGAACGATTTGGGCAGGTGTAGTAATGCGTCATAGAACCGATTGATAATGCGGTTGTTGAAATCACGACTTTGGCGGTTGAGCAGAAATCCGCGTAGGTAGTTTACGACCGCCCGGGCCACCAGCAGCACCGCTAACAACATTAGCCCAAGCACCAGCCGCTTGGTGTCATGTTTAGGTAAAATGTTGTCAATAAGCTTTTGGGAGAAGATTGCGGTTGACAGTCCTAGAGCTGCCGTTATGATACCTAGACCCGTGGCTATGGCCAGCAAAGGGGCGTCGTCCTGAATGAGGCCTAGCAGCCAACGGTGTTTGGCCCGTTTCTCATCCGACTGTTGCCGGAATGATGCGTTCGGCGTAAGGGCTAACAGTACCCGTGAAGGCCAGATCGCGGTAAGTTCGTCTGTCGTGTAGCTTATAACACCTCGTGCTGGGTCTCCAATTATAAATTGCTGTGTGTCGGCATTCCAGCCGTAGCAAACTACGTAATGCTGAAGCCTGTTTTCGATTAACACGTGTAGAATAACAGGCCCATCGACATCCGTTTTCAGGTTCTCGACCGAATCGGCCTCCAGGCCCTCGGCATCGAACCCAATCTGCGACGCAGCCTGATGCAACCCGAGCAGCGTAGTGCCCTGGGTATCCGTGCCGCTAAGTTCGCGCAGGCGTTCGAGTCGGCTATGCCCACCGTAATAGGCGAGCAGTGAGGCTAAACAGGCTACCCCACAATCGGCCTGGCCCTGCTGCCGTATCAGCGTTCGCTGGATGTGTTTTCGGGAGATCATCTTACAGGGTCGGATGAGTGAGGTGGTCAACAACAACCCAAAGTAAGTCCTGGAGAACCGATAAAATCTGTTCCATAGCGGTAAGAGCAAGACGTGGCGAGAAGAAATTAAAGATGTCGGGCAATGGCTTCGACACTGGTTTCACCCTTGAAGTGTTTGGCCAACGAGCCATCGGCATGATAGATGAGCACGTCGGGAACGGACGTAAAGCCCAAGGTGTCGTAGGCAACTTGCCGGTCGATATGTGCCACGCGCACGTTAGGCAGGGCATTTAGCTTATATGCTTCCGTAAAAGTAGTAAGATCAGATATCGGTGCCGACGAAAGCATTACAATCATTGCCTGCTTAAGTAGAACAGATTTTTTATACAACTCGTCAGCTTCGCGCTGGCAGTGATCGCAGTCAGGATCAAAGTATAAGAGAACGACCGGTTGTCCAGCCAAGGTAGTCTTACTAATCACCGAACGATCAAGCAGACTCGCTGTAAAATTGGGTAACGTTTGCACACGTTGAGCTACTTCTTTTTTGCGATTAAGTTTCGTCGTAAAGCCCCACACAAAGTATGACAGTGTAGCCAAAATGAATATGGGTAGCCCCCATTGTAAATATTTTTTCATGACAGGCTTATGCTTAAGAACATGATAAATACTACCCATAGTAAAAGACCCGTACCATAAGAAGCTGCTACCATGCCTAGTCCGCGATTAACTGACCAGCCAACCAATCTAGAAACAGTATAAGCCAGTACAATCCAGTAGGCTACTTCAAACAGATTAATCAACTGCAAAGGGTACAGGAGCCAGGTCGAAACGTCAGTCGGATCGAGTAAATTTAGTAGGCTAAGCGGATAAAAATATTGCAAATCAGTTAAGTTATAATCAGGCTGGATCAAAAGAAACCATAGCAATTTCACTACGTTTGGTAGCAAAAGTACCAGCTCTGCCTGAATGGCAATCCGAAAAAAGGGAATAAACAACCACCGATTTGTTAGCATGTAATAGCCCAGACTCAGACAGGTAGCCAGTGCTGAAAATTTAACCAAATTAATGGCAGGTAAAAGAACATAAGGGAGCCAGGTCAATTGATGGCTTTTGTCAATAAAATCTTCTACCTGAGCAACCGTCAGCTGATTAACAAGGGCATCGTAATACAAGTCGTCCGAGATGAGCAGATACTGACTTGCAAAAATCAGTAATGCGCTTAAGGTTGTAATAGCCGAAAAGAATAGCCAACTGTTCTTTTGTGAATAGGATTGGCTAGGAGCGCTCATAGCTGCTAGATCGGGGGTTAGTATCTGCATATTTTTAGTCTAGCTTATCGATTTTTCTGGCAACGTAGACAACAGAATACAAAATTGTAGCAACCAGTAAAGCTACTTCAATGTATGTGTTGTTAAGCGAGAGCGAAAAAATATACAAGCCGAAAAACACAAAGAAAAGCTGGCCGCTTTTAAAGCTGTTTCTTATCAAATTAAACATAGTAATTTTTGATAAAGGTTAAAAAAGACTAAGCCACAAGCCTTGGCCTGTGGCTTAGTAAACAATCAAAAATACAGTTTTCACAATAGCCTCTTCATTCAGCATTATAGCCACTAAAATGGTTAGGAATGACACGGGAGCAAAAAGCAGATCCCATGTAAATGATTTATCATTCATCATAAAAAAGGATTCTTCCTTTTTAGCGCCCGAGTCCCAAGACCAGCGGCTATAATGATAAGTAGAACAATTAAGGTAGTTGCCATATCTAGTATTATTGATGTTTATTAAATACAATAAAACTTTTATATCGGGAGACAAACATCTCCCGATATATGTTACCAAGGCAATTCAAGGCCAACACAACCAGCTTGAGTTATTGATCTGTGAATTAATCTGTAAAGAACGCTACCTCTTTCTTGCGAAAGAACATTTGTATCAATTTAGGGTCTTCCTCTAATAAAGCAATTTGTTCCAAAACGGTAACTGTTAAGTCTGCCAGAGATAGAAAGACCCGGTTTTTCAACCGTTGCTTGATCTGATTCCAGACCAACTCGGTCGGATTCAGTTCTGGACTGTAGGCCGGTAAACGCTCTAAATGAATCCGGCCAGGACGTTCTTTAAGGAAGGTTTTCACTGCTTCTCCGCTGTGAATCGAAGCCCCGTCCCAGATGATCAGCAAATCCCGTTTTCGGTAGCGACTACAGAGCTTACTTAGAAACCACACAATGTCTTCCCCACTGAAGGACTGATCTTGGCCCGCTACGTAAATCCGACCATTCGGTGCAATGGCCGCAATCAGGCTCAAGTGGTCACGACCAGCTTGCTCCTGCAAGACTGGCGTTTGCCCTCGTGGTGCCCAGGTCAGCCCCAGCATGGGTAACAGATAACAGGCCGATTCATCGACATACAGAATGACTCGCTGCTCAGCTTGCGCTTTTTCGCTTCGGCGATCCGATTGAGTTCGGGTAAGCGTTCATCTCGCCATTGCTGGACCCTTTGTGGGTTCTGCCGCTTCGGCGGTCCGATGACGCGCTTTGGGCTGTGGTTTCTGGCGACTCCATTCGGCCTTTTTTAATAAACGTCCCACTTGAGAGGGATCGTAACTAACGCCAAAGAGTCGCTTAATGACCTCATTGACACGAGGTCTTGTCCAGATATAGCCCGGAAAGCCATGATGTTCCGCTCCTTTGTTTAACTCTTCTACCAGTTGCGTTATCTGCTCGTTGGTTAAGCGGCAGGCGGGTCCAGCCGGTTTATGCCAGGCTAAAGCGGCTTGGCCATTCTGGCGATATTTTTTCAGAGTACGGCTAACCCAGCCCTCGGTTAGACCCAAGGCCTGAGCAATTTTGGTTTGTTTCCAGCCAGCCTCTTTTAGTTCTGCGCACCGCCGACGCAATAACTCGTAGTCAGATGGTTTGTAAGTTGCCATCCCTGGCAAAGGACCAATCTTTACACACCTACTCACGCATCAATAATGCAGCGATCCCAACGAAAGCCAAGGTGACTCCTGAAGAAATTGCGGCTCCACCAGCAGCAGCGGCTAACAACGTACAACCAGCAATAATACCGATTGGAGACATTTTACCTCCTTGAGTGTCAAGCATTTTTTTGGAAGTTAACTTATTCATTAGCCGTTAATTTAAGATTCTAATAGTAGACATCCCGCGTATGTAAGTGTACCAATTCTTAATGCTGCTGGCCCTAATGGTGATGATGCCCAGATAGCAGCTGCTCCCATAGCGGCACATCCCAGAGTTACTTCCTTACCGCCTTCAGCATTCATCATTTGCTGAAATTCTAATTTTTTCATCGTTGTAAATTATTATACATTAACCTGCTCTCTTTCGGGCTTTTCGGCGTCCGCCTTTGTTGCGCGTCAACGATACAAAGATGGTACGTTGACTAGGCCTGGCGCATCAGTAAGCCTACTCAATTTGGGGAAGATGGCTTACCTAAAACGTACCGATTTTCCTAGATAAGGCTGTTAATCAGCGACTAGCCGCCCGGATGGATGAGATAAACTGGTCAGCACCCTGAGCCAGCCATTCACAACTGATAATAACTACGGCCGGTTGCTCCTGTCTGATGTAATTCAGGGATAACTCATCAATACCCTGATGGCCGCGCCATGCTAATGAAACCGCTTCGATAGACTGGCCTAGTACCGAGCTATAAAAGCGTTTCTGAAAGATGGCAACAACATTCGCGTTTGAGTAAAGCATTGTATGGTCAATGATTGAGTTAGTGGTAGTGGTTTTATTCTGCTCCTAGAGCTTTGTACCAATAGTTTCACCCCAGCTCGTTGAAACCTAGAATACTGATACGAGTATATGTCGTGTAAGTATGCTTCTGGTTGCCTGCATTAGCTCGTTACTGAATCAAAATTGATGTAAGCTGTAGGAGGATAAAAATTTATTACACCAACTCGGGGTTAGTCAGGACAAACAGCCAGCTAGACTGTACCAAAGAGCTGCATGGAGGAGTGACCTAAAACCAAAAACGCAGCATAAACCGAAGTTCATGCTGCGTTATGTAGGAAGATTTAAAGATGCTTACTTCAAAATCGGCTCCAGCGCGGCCCGGTTTTCGTTCAGCCAGTCGTGGATGTCGCTCACAATTTCACGAATGCCCAGTTCGGGTTTCCAGCCGGTTAACTGCGTCACTTTGGTGTTGTCCGTAATGTACAGCCGGATGTCGGCGGCCCGGTTCTCGGTCACCTGTTTGATGGGGATGGTTTTGCCCGTTACTTCCTGACAGATTTGGGTTAGCTCCTGCAACGAGGCACTACTTTCGTTGCCACCACCCGCGTTCAGGATTTCACCGTTGACGGCATCCAGGTTGTGCAGTTCCCAATCGATGAGCCGATAGAGGTCAGCGATATGGAGCATGTCGCGGGTCTGTTTGCCGGTGCCACCGTAGCCGATGTAGGCCAGTTGCTGTTCAAAATAATGCTTGGCAATCCAGAGTACCATCACGCCCTGATCGACCTTGCCCATCTGCCACGGACCCGTGATTACGCCACAGCGGTTAATGACCGTTTTCAGGCCGTAAAACTCGTTGTACTCCTGAATCAGCAGCTCCGATGCGAGTTTGGTGGTGCCGTATAGGGACCGGGCGCCGTCCAGCGGGAAGTTCTCAGCGATGCCCTTCGAGGAAACACCAGCAACCGGTTGATCATCGGTCAGGACAAAGCGGGTGTCGGCCTCGGCGAAGTTCAGCGTTTCAATCGTTTTGATTGGATAAACCCGACTTGTCGACAGAAAGATGAAGTTCGCCTTGTGCTTCAGCGCGTAGTTCAGGCAGTTGACCGTCCCGAACAGGTTGGTATTGATGAGGTAGTCGGGCGTGCCGTCCAGACCTGCCAGCACCGACGGCTCGGCTGAGGCTTCAATCACCGTATCGACGGCGGGTAGCGCGTCAAAATCTTCTTTGCTGCGGATGTCGCCGTGCATGAACTCGATACCCGCGGCTTTGAGTCGCGACAGGCTTAATTCAGAGCCACGCCGTTTGAGGTTATCCAGCGCGAAGATCTGGTAGCTGGGATAGTTTTTCTTGAGGGAGATGGCTAGCGACGAGCCAACAAAGCCGGCCCCGCCGGTGATGAGAATTTTCATAGATAAAGAGCGGAAGAGTGAAAGAGCGAAAGGTGAAAAGGAAGCGGACTATCGCTCTTTCACTCTTTGATTAAGTTGCGATTCGTTTGAGTTTAACGTTTTCGACGGGGCGAATGACCAGCGGTACTTTCTCGACTTTGACGGAACTGCTGTCCAGGCCAAACCAGCGGTCTTCGGGCGTGGTGAATCCTTTTATGGTGAAATAAATGTTCATAATAAGCCGCTCGCGAGCTGGTAACTCGTTCTCGAACGACAGGAATTTTTCTAATACCACAAATCGGAAGTCACCAATCACATTCTGGCGGCTTAACGATTCATAACGGCTGGTAATGTCTACTTCCTTGTTCTTTACCATGTCTTCAATCACCTTCCGGAAGAACAGATTGATCCGTTGCTCCACCCGGAAGCCTAGCTTAAACGTCACTTTGTAGGCATCATCGGGCGCAATCGTGTTTACCTTATACTCCATCGTATAGGGGTCATCGGTAGTGTCGACGTGAACGAACCAATAAATGTCGGCGCGTTTGGGACGTTTCTGAAAAATTGAGTAGATGATCTTCGACTCGATTTCCGATTGCCGGGCCGCATTGCTCATGAAGACCAGGTGCGTGGCGTATTTCGGAATACTGATGTCGCGACTAAGTTCCTTTATGGCTTGTATGTAATGATCGATACGGACGTATTCGGTCAGGCGTAGTTTGATCTGGAAGGCTTGCAGCCAGATATACATGACGCTGGCAATGGTTGAGCCAATGAGTACCGATACCCAACCTCCATGCGGGAATTTGATCAGGTTGGCTACCAAAAATGATCCTTCAATGGCCAGGTAGACCGTCAGAAACAGGACAACGCCCCACGGCTGGTACTTATGTGTGTACAGATAGTACGACATCAGCAGGGTCGTCATGAGCATGGTCAACGTAATCGCTAAGCCATAAGCGGCTTCCATGTTCGATGATTCGCGGAAATAAAGGACCACGCCAACGCAACCCGACCAGAGCAGTAAATTAACGCTGGGTACGTAGAGCTGGCCTTTCTGAACGCTGGGGTAGCGGAGTCTGACCTTGGGCCAGAAGTTAAGTCGGATGGCCTCGCTAATGAGCGTAAACGAGCCGCTGATCAGGGCCTGACTGGCTATGACGGTCGCGGCCGTGGCAATGACAATACCGATGGTGAGAAACCAAGGGGGCATCACTTCATAGAAAGGAATGCGGCTTTTGAGCACCTGACCTTCAACCCCCAGCAACCAGGCACCTTGCCCGAAGTAGTTCAGAATCAAACAGGTCTTGACAAAAATCCAGCTCACCCGAATATTCGACCGACCACAGTGGCCCATATCTGAGTAAAGCGCTTCGGCCCCGGTTGTACAAAGAAAAACGGAGCCCAACAGCCAGAATCCACCGGGATATTCGACCAGTAGCCACCAGGCATAATAAGGGTTAAGAGCCGCTAAAACGCCAGGTGACTGAGCAATCTGAACAATACCTAATGTGGCCAGCATGACAAACCAGACCAGCATGATCGGGCCAAAAGCAGTACCTACCACGCTCGTTCCAAACGCCTGAATCAGAAATAAAACTGTTAAGATGGCTATTACGATTGGAATGGTTTCAATGTTCGGGTAGATTAGTGTCAGTCCTTCTACCGCCGACGAAACCGAGATCGGTGGCGTAATAATACCATCCGCTAGCAGGGCTGATCCGCCGATGATGGCTGGCAAGGTGAGCCAGCGGGCATGCCGCCGAACCAGGGCATAAAGGGCAAAAATGCCACCTTCACCGCGGTTATCAGCTCGTAGAATCAGAATTACGTATTTGACGGTGGTTTGCAACGTTAATGTCCAAAAAACACAGGAGAGGGCTCCGCGAACGACATCGGCTCGAATAACATTCTCGGCCCCGATAATAGCCCTAAGTGTGTATAAAGGCGATGTGCCAATATCGCCGTAGATGATACCCATTGCCACCAGCAGACCAGCGGCCGTGACGGTGTCTAAATGCTTCTTATCTTCCATAAAGTAGGCTTTCGCCTGTCGTTGCACGAGCGGGTAAAAACGGGGCAAAGATAACCCATGTTTAGATTCGTTAATCCTACTTTAATGGAAAGTTACCCCGTAGCTGGCTTAACAAAACTAATCTGAGGGCCGTTTTGTAAGATTACGCCACAAATGACTCGATATACTCTTATCTGTCTGTTGGATTAGCCCATTATAATCAGCCTTGAGGCTGCCTCAACGGGTGTTTTACTCTTCTGCTGACTGGAACTTTAGCTTGGTACGAAATGACGTAGTGCCCCAAGATAAAGCCGCAACGTTAACCAGTTACCCTGGTTAAAAGTCATTGATTTTACGTTTTCGGTATTACTTTTTGCAATGAAATCAGTCTAAACGTTGAACACGGGAAGTCTGATCAGTTATTGGACTAATGGCACATAATGCAGCCCGATTCGGGTTAGGTGGCCGGGTGGTATCGTTAATAATGGATACGGGCTCACCTCGTCAATTCCAGCACATGTGCTTACTTGTTTAATAGCGGGTGCAAGACATATGAATGAGTGGAGGAAACTGAATACGTCGTTATATCGTACATATAGTTTCCACCATTTGCGCCTACCGAGTTTTGTTTAATTAGGTGTGTTAGCAGACGACTCGTTCCCTGAACGAGTCGTCTCTTTTTAGTAGCATGGTATAGATGAAGGATAGCGTGCAGGGTATTTGCTACGTTCCAGTATTGCCGTAGCGGTTCAATCCGGCCGGATGGCGTGAGGAGAACCCTTGAGGGTACTGTCTGGTAGTAATTTATGGGACTACCAGAACGAGATAAATATTTGCATTCGGAGCGATTAAGCTGCTCTGTAGTAGCGCGCAGGCCCGCGGTTGTGCGGGTGTTGCTACCCTTCGCTTAGCCGCTGTTAATGATTCGCTTATTCTAAATAGTACTGATCGCCTGATTCGCTCTCGGCTGCTTAGCGCTATAAGCGTTGTAAAAGTTTAATTCTTAACGGTAAATGTATATACGTTTCCTGGGTAGGCCAACTGCCAACGGGCAGCTGTTACTTCATAACTTGCGCTCACTTTATGGGGACTCCGATTACTCTAGTTGACCGCAAAACTATCGCCCAGCAGGCTTTCAAGCGGCTAAACCTTACCGGACCAGCAATTGATTTTGCCGTTCGTGCTGTAGGTACCAGCTAAAGCCAACAAAGGTAACAGCACCGAGCCCGACCAGCCAGATGGCACCCCAGAGGCTCAGGTAAGACCAGGTGCCCCGGCTAATCATATGGACAAGGGCCATCAGCATCATGCACAACCCTAACGTCATGATGATGGCGTTACGTAGCGTTGTTGGATAGGTCTGGCGCAGGTCGTAAGCCCCGTACGCTTTGTTGCGATGCTGGAAAATAATGTCATCAAAACTGGCTTCCTCAAGCTGCGTTTCGGTTAATGTCAATTCATGCTGATACGTTTTGCGCAACTGGCCTACTGCCTTAGCATCGGCTTCGAGCAAGGTCTTGTCTAAAGCCGACTCAAACGGCAGACCAATCCACATGTAATACTCCACTTCGCAGGCGAGGTGGTCAAGAAGCTCGCGGATTAAGGCTTCGCTGGTGCCAGTTTGAATCAAATGATCGTACAATCGAGCTACTTGTTGCGGGTTTAGCTTTTCCATGATTGTGCTGAGTTGATTTATTTGCCAAGGGCCAGATCGGCAGGTGATTGTAATAAGGTTTGCATGATCTCAACAAAACGCTCAAACTCCGAGACTTTTCGGACGGCGGTTTCACTGCCGCTCGGCGTAAGCGTATAATATTTGCGTAGTCGGCCATCTACTTCGACCGATTCGGTTACAAGCAAGCCTTCCTGCTCCAGTTTGTGCAAGACCGGGTATAAGGCGCCAAATGTTAAAATGAGTTCGCCCTGGGTACGTTCTTTCACCGACTGAGTGATTTCGTAGCCGTACATTTTGCCCCGCTCAGCCAAGAGTTTCAAAACGATCGTTTTCAGTGTTCCCCGCAAAAATTCGGAGCTGGATTGTTCCATGGAAGATGGGCGTTAACTATTTTTAGTGTGAATCTATTCAAGAAAATTATATATACAAGTATAGCAATATTTTTCTTAGTGAAAGATGGTTGTAGTAAGGCAGTGTGTAGGAATACCCTAGTTTGCGGGAAGGGCTAATTTACGAACTGAAGGTTTGAGCAGGAGAAGAGGAACACGCCCATAGAGCGCCTGGTAATCAATATAAATTGCGTCACATCACTACTGCCGATGCTGGGCAGAGACCACTAAACTGGCGCGTGGCTGAAATTGTATCAGGGACTAGATTACGTTCGATACGTTCAAATCCCAGGCGACCGAAATAATGATCCGCGGTTGTTGTGATCAGGAACAGACGCTGAATACCCCGTTGCTGAACGGCCGTGAGTAGCTGCTGCCCCACGTGCTGATGGCGATAGTCTACCTGAACGGCTACCGAACGTAACATCCACTAACACCAAACTGCTCAAAGCCAGCCGATCCGACAAGCGTATTTCCGTCGAAGGCTAGTACGAAGCTGGACAGCTCGTTAGGGAGGTCATCAGTGACTAAATCAGCATTGGCAAGCAGATCGATAAGGAACGGTCTGTGATGTAATTGTGCGGGTTGTACAATAATGGGCATCGTACCTTAAGGGCCTTCAGCGGATGTATTGATCAATAAATGATTGGCTAAATTGCTTAATCTGATTGCGAACGCGCCGATAGTTAGCCATGACAGTTTCATCGTCGCCGGTTACCTTCGATGGATCTTCGAAGTTTTGATGCAGCCGGTGAGCCCGGCCAATCCATACCGGACAGCGTTCATTCGCATTGTCACAAACGGTAATGACGTAATCAATCTTCCGGGACGCATACTCATCAACTAAATTAGACGTATGAGAGCTAATATCCACGCCATCCTCAGCCATGACCTGCACCGCTTTGGGGTTAAGACCGTGCGTTTCCACCCCAGCACTAAGCACCTCTGCTCGGCCGTTGGCAAAGTGCTGAAGGTAGCCATGGGCCATTTGAGACCGGGTTGAATTACCCGTGCAAAGCACTAAAATTGTTTTCATTGGTATTGAATTTTCCCTAAGTTAACAACGCTGAAAAGTACAGGCCTATACTTCTCGGCGGTGTACCTGCTTAATTAACAGCAGTCATTCTGACAGTCGTTGCCATCCTCGCAGCAACCGCTTTCGCAGCATTCGATGTCGTCCATTGCGCGTATAGTTTTAAGTGAAACGATATATTGTTGTGCTTCGAAGCCTGCCATAATATCGCATTACTGCGATCAACCAAATCAAATGTTAACAGCATTCATTCCCTGTAAAAGAAGCTAGTAATTCGCCAAATCTAGCTTTGGCTCCTTTCCATGCAACTTCATCAATGCAGTAACACACACGGGGAGGCTGCACATTACCTTTGATAAGGCCAATCCGGCTTAGCTCTTTCAAGTGTTGAGAAACGGTGGCCTGCGACAAGGGTAGTTCGTCTACCAATTCACCACAGACGCAGCTTTTTGTGGCAATCAGATGTTGCAGAATGGCGACTCGTGCCGGATGAGCAAACGCTTTGGCTAACTCTGCGATCCGATTTTGGTCGGCGGTGAACACCTCTGTTTTTGTCACTCCCATGTTACGAAGATAACGGATCATTTTATCATTGCAATATTACGATGGGAAGTTTTGAACTTACTTAAACGGTGCTGCCCCGCAGTCAGCAGGACATAAGCTTACAGCAAAAGCTTTTTCAGAGTCAAGAAAATTAGACGATAGCTAACAGTCAACGAACGTGCTCTCGCACGGATTGATTAAACTGGAAAATATTCCTCCTGATTAGGTTCTTTATACCTTGTATTCATTCGTTGAGCCGTAATTTAGCGCTATTAACGAGGCTACTGCTGTACTCTTACAGGCTAAGTTTAGTATATACGGACACGTGATAACTTTGTCCTTTAACTTGGCTCCGGGCGAAAAAGAACAAGCCTCGTGTGGCATAGCTAAATGCTTTTATAGAAGCTAGTTTTCCGCAAGATTAGATCAATAAGCTTATTTTTGACCATGATTAAATTTATTGCAGCCTTTGGTGTTGCGTTCTTGTTGCTCTCCTTGACAAACACGCAAAAGAATCCTTCAACCAATACCCAAGACAATAACGCTGCTATCGCTGCCGATTCGTTGCTCAAAGCCAGTAGTTGGCCGGATGATTTGCAGGTAACAACGTTTACTGGCCCTGACCGTACACCCAGCCCAGCCTGTCTGGCGGTAGCGCCTACCGGAGAGGTCTTTGTGGGCGTCGACATGATGGGATCGCTCGGCAAAAAACCGGGTAAAGGCAGCATTGTTCGGTTAGTCGATACCAACAATGACGGTCAGGTCGATCAGCAAACCACCTTCGCAAGTGTAGACAATCCGCGTGGTATCCTTTCTATTGGCGATCAGGTATTCGTGCTGCATACTGCTTTCTCAAAAGAGACCGGCATTGCATCGGGCATGGACCTGGTCGTTTTTGATGATAAGAACCATGACGGGGTTGCCGATGGTCCCGCCAGGCCCCTCGTCGAACATTTAAGTTCGCCTAAATTTCTCCAGAGCCGGGGCACCGATCACGCAACCAATGGCATTCGCATGGGTATTGACGGCTGGATTTATATCGCGGTAGGTGATTTCGGCTTTCATAATGCGACAGATCGGACGGGTAAGAAACTAACCATGCTCGGCGGAGGCATCGTGCGGGTCCGGCCGAACGGTACCGAACTGGAAGTGTACACGCATGGAACGCGAAATATTTATGATGTAGCCATTGATCCCTACATGAACATTTTTACCCGCGACAATACAAACGATGGAGGAGGGTGGAATATCCGCTTTTCCAATCATATTCAATCGGGTGAATACGGCTACCCAGTCCTGTTTAAGCAGTTTACGGATGAAATCATCCCTGCCCTGGTTGATGTAGGGGGCGGCTCGGGCACAGGTGCTCTGTTTATGGATGACCCCAACTGGCCAGCCAAATACAACCACGTGCCCATGATGGCCGACTGGGGACGTAGTCAGCTTTTTGTGCATCGTGTTAAGCCTGATGGAGCCAGTTTTACTCAAGAAGAAGAAACCTTTATCAAGCTCCCCCAGATCACCGATGTAGACATCGATGCCTCGGGGCGGGCGTATCTCGCGGCCTGGGATGGAGCGGGTTATACCGGTAATCCTGGCAAAGGATTCGTGGTCCGGGTTGTGCCCAAAGGCTTGCAGTACAAACCGTTTGCCGCGATAGAAAAAGCGTCTCCCAAAAAACTAGCCTTGCTTTTGAAAGCCGAAAGTGCGGTGATTCGATTAGCCGCTCAGCAGGAGTTACTCAAGCGTCCAGCTGGAAAAGCCGCTAAAGCCGCCTGGGCGATTGCATCAGACAAACAGTTGCCTTTGTACAGTCGGGTAGCGGGAATTTTCACCTACGCCCAGGCTGCGGGTGCGTCTGGCGTTGATAAACTGGTCGCCTTAACCCAGGATAAGGACGTACAGGAGTTTGCGCTACGGGCATTGGCCGATCGAAAAACCAATCTGGAAAAGGTGCCCGCAGAGCCGTTTCTGAAAGGTCTTCAGGACCCATCACCCCGGATTCAGGTGGCATCTATTATTGGTTTGGGTCGACTAGGTCGATTGGAATCGGCCCCGGCTTTGTTGCAGGTGAAAGCTCCTGCTTCATTTGTAGCGCCCGCTAAAGGAACCGAAGGGCCACACGCTACGCCCAATTCTGCCATCATTCCGGCTCACCTGGCCGTTCGGGCGCTGGTAAACCTACATGCCGTTGACGCTTGTGTACATGGCGTCGGTACGGAAAATGCAACGGTTGCTCTTTGGGCGTTACGGTATATGCACGATTCTAAAGCCGTCAACGGGTTAATAGCTGCTTACGGACGGACCAACGATGAGGCCCTCAAACGACAAATACTTGTTACGTTGTCAAGGCTTTATAAGAAAGAAGCGGACTATGACGGCACATCCTGGTGGAGTACCCGACCCGATACGCACGGTCCGTACTACAAAGCTGTCGAGTGGGAAGCGTCACCTACTATTAAAAATTTCCTGATGGATCAATGGCGCCAGGCCGCTGATAAGACGCTTTTCGCGGATTTGAATGAGCGGCACCGGATGGAGATTGCTGAATTCGGCGGCACCGAAACCGTAGCCGCTACTGAGGAGGTCAAAGTCGATTTAGATAAAATCAAAAACAAAAAAGGTCAGATTGGGGAATCATCCATTGAAGATGTAATGCTGGCCATGGATAAGGTGAAAGGGGATGCGGCATTAGGTAAAACGCTTTTTATGCAACAAGGGTGCGTTGCCTGTCACAGTCTTAGCAGAGGAGAAACCATGAAAGGACCTTTCATGGGGCAGATTGGTTCGATCATGAGCCGCGAGCAGATTGCCGAGTCGATCCTTAAACCCAATGCGTCTATATCACAAGGCTTTGCTTCGGTACTCATTACGGCGAAAGGTAATAAGAGCTACATGGGATTTGTGACCGAAGAGTCCGCTGATAGAGTTGTTCTACGCGACATTTCCGGACAGGTCTACACCATAAAAGCCGCCAATATTCTGAGCCGGAAAGAGATGGAGACGTCTATGATGCCGACCGGCTTGGCGAATGGCTTATCGTATGAAGAATTTGCCTCGCTCATTACGTTTTTGTCTCAGCAGAAAAAGTAGGTAACGAAACAGAATTCATTGTGTAGAGTTCTGGTTATTTATTGATACATTAACGCTTTGGTTGAGTTAGAGACTTAGCCAAAGCGTTTCTGGTTTCTAACCGGAATAGCTGATTGATGCTATAAACCGGTTACGGATGGCATCGGCCACCCGGCGAATAACGCCCGTGCATACTCTCAGACTATGCTCAACAGGGGAATCCTGAATCACCGCACTCTGATGGTAACCTGGGCCGTGTCGTCTTCGCCGTTGGTGGTGCCATTGCCGGGTGTAGAGTCGGCGTCAGGCATTGAAGAACTGCTGATTTCTGCCTGATTCATGATGCGCCCCTGCTTAATAGCCCGCGCCTTAAACTCAACATTACGACTCTCTCCGGCTGGCAATGGCGGTAATTCGGTGGTGAGACGCTTAGCGCTAACCTGCCAGCCATCACTTGCAATGTATTCGAGTTCGGCGGGCAAATCGTTTGTGAGGGTAGTCAATTTAACCGCGGCTCCCCCCGTGTTTGTTACCGTCAAGGTAAACGAAATTACATCGTTAAGCCTTGGTGATAACGTACTGGCAACCATGTGTAAACTAAGATCAGCCTGGTCTGTAACCGGGCTGGGCTGATCTGGTATAACTGGGGCTGCCAACTGTTGATTGGGATTGGGCGAAGCAAAAACCGTGTCGGCAGCCGGATTGGTGCGTAAATCGAGAAGAGCCGCGTCGTCTTCGCCGTCGCCTGTACCACTACCTGGTTTAGAGTCGGTATCAGGTTGGTCTGATTGCACGATTTGAGCCGCATTGATGTAACGTCCCGGCTGCTGTGCACTAACGGTGTAGGTTACGCTAACTGCCTGACCTACGGTGAGCGATGCAATGGTTGTTGAGACAACGCCCGCAGAGTGCGTTACCGCGTTGCCAGCTACAAATGTCATCTGGTCGGGTAGCCGATTTTCGATTACGGTATTGAGCGCTGCCGCCGGTCCTCTGTTGAGCGCCGTCAGCGTGATTCGAATGGGAGCACCTACTTTCGGAACCCGAGTAGAGCTATTCATGGTCAACTGAAGGTCGGAACGGGCGTTATCGATAACATTTACCCGCAAGGCTGCACTTACTGGCGACTCCGCCGTTGCAGTAAGAGCCCTGAGCCGATAAAATACAGCTACTGTTCCAGACGGTATTGTAGAATCGACAAAAGCGGTGGCTCCTCCATTTGTCCAGCCAACAGCTCTGTAATGGCCGGCTACGTTATCCGAGCGCTCCAGTTCGTAGCCCGTAAGCGTCATCTGGGGGGTATCCCAATCCAGTTGAACGGTTCTCTCGCCAACTAACCTGCCCGAACGTAACTGAACCACGGGTAAACTCGTACCGATCGCTACATTTTCGAACGTGAAGGCCCGCATCCCGCGGCCATTCTTAAGGTGAACCCCGTCGTAATAGGTCGTATGATTGTCAATTAGAAATGGGGGAAGATACGTCAGTCCGGTAGCCGAAGCAGGTTGGGTAAGCGCTAAAATGACTCGGTTGCGGTCGGCAGCCCCTGTTTTTACTAACCCTGCCTGGCCATCTAAATAAATATAGTCAGCCATCCGACGCTGATATGATGCCCCAGTGGCACGGTCTCTGAGCGTTGAATCAGCTGGCCAGATCATCTGCATTCCCTGATTAAAAACCATCATCAGCGAATCGCGGCCGGGGGTATAATACGCTCGCTGGATGTCGGGCGAGTTGATCTGGAGTGTATCGGGGGATCGGTAGAGGTCACGGGCAATTTGCCGGAAGAGTTCATTGGCAATCTGAACGTTTCCAATGGTTTCGTAGTGGATACCATCGAAACCGGCTGTACCAACTGTAGCGATGGTTTCGATATTAGGATAAAGCGATTTGGTACGTCGCTGGAAATCACGGACACCACCGGCCCGACTATTCGGATCGGGTAGGTAGTTAACCTGACCTAAATAAATCCGGGGCTTGGGGCCATAATCCTGCTGCCAGTATTTGTAGAGCAGATCGAACTGTTCGCTGTAAAACAGACCATCGTTGAACCCTCCGCCCGCTTCTGCTTCACCTTGTTTCCAGATAATAGCTCGTAAGGACTTAAGGGCCTGCGAACGTTGATGGCGGAACAAGAGTCGGCCGTAGGGATTATTCAGGTCGGCGGGGTTAGCCGCGTTGCGGGCGTTCAGCGCAATGATACCCGCCCCGCCTACCGCTCCGTTGATAATGCAGGTCGGTATGCCAAACTGCTCTAAGATTAACTCCTGCAACCGCCAGCCGACAACGCCTACCCCACCATATGGCTGGCTCGAGGGGAACCAGCGCACCAGCCCATCCGTTGGGGGTGGGCCATCGACAAAGGCGAAATTCCGAAGGTACGTATCGTCAACAACATACAGTGGGTTAAAAGCAGCTGCGTTCGACTGGCCATAAATCTGAATGAAATCGCCACCGACTACGCGTTTGCGTTCGACCAACAATGTTGAGTCACGGCCGGTATGAGCGTACACTCGAAATAAATACTGTGCCTTTTCGGCCCGAATTTGAACCGCCGTGCTGAAAGTCGCTGGTCGGCTCACGCTTAACGAAACTACCGAATGTGCCCATTTCTGATTCTCCCGCCAGACCTGTACGGATAAACGTTCGGGTTGAGCATTCGATGCCGTACCGGCAATAACAACAGAGGCCTGGTTGGTGCTGTCGCGGGCAAAAAGCTGATAGTCTTCGGGGAGCTGGGTGAAGGTGATACCTGATTGACCGAATGTGTTCCGGACCAGGCTACAAAACAGTAAGCACAAGCAAAGGTATCGAACGAGCATAGGCAGCAACGTGTGGATAAAGACGCAAACTGTAGAAAGACGTCAGCTTTTATGGTCGCGATAAGCAGTCTGCAAATACAGACTACACTAGTACGACAACAAATCTACAACAACTTCATTATCAACAATAACGGTTAATAAAATTGCTAATAGAAAATTATATTGCTGTTCCTTACAGGTCGTTTTTGAATTAGTTTTCTAGTAATGTTGAGCCGGTCCGCCGGTGCGATAGTCACAGACCATGCTTTAGCGTTACCCAGTCTGTGACCGGAATATCAAATTACTCCGGTCATAGACCGGATAACGCCAGAGCGAAGTTTGAAACTTCGCTCAACGCTCAACATTGCTAACTCAAACAGATTCTTATAGATTAGAAAGATCAGCAGATGCCGAAACTGTTCGGCATCTGCTGCACATAGTTCATTAACTTACTAATAACCCTGATTTTGAGGGAAACCAGTTGGGTTATTATACGTATCAATTTCTGATTTCGGGATCGCATATAATACGCGGTAGGCAGGCATCGTGATGTTTGTCGCCTTGAGGGCATCTACCGCCGTACCTGTACGGAGCAGGTCAAACCAGCGGTCATTTTCGAGGGCTAATTCCAACCGCCGTTCGTTGATCACGGCCGCCCGGAACGCTTCTTTCGTGGCTAACTGAGCGGCCGTGTAAGGCGCAACACCCGCCCGGCTTCTGACCAGATTAAGCACCCGAAAGGCTTCCCCGTCGGCCTGATAGCCCACTTCGTTAAGGGCTTCGGCATACAGCAGCAGCACATCGGCAAAGCGTAGTACCGGAAAATCGTTGCCCACGTCGTTGGTCGACGATAACTCATCGTAATATTTTCTGGGAACAACGTTAAGGCCACTTGGAACCGGTACCTGCAAGGTTAGCGGCTGGCGTTTGTCGCCAGCTGGGTAAGCGGCCCGCAGCGATGCCTCGATGTTGTCGCCGATGCTGGTGCCATACCACTGACTATGTCCTTCGCCCTGCGTGCCCCCTTTCCGGTATTTAACGGCAAACAAGAGTTCAGCGTTGTTTTTATTGGTCACGCTGAACACATCCGCTACGTTAGGCAGCAATCGGTACGTAGTGCCCGTGGCCAGATCGCGCAAGGTAGCCACAGCCAGATCATATTTCTTTTCGGTTACGTACACCTTCCCTAACAAACCCCGGGCGGCCCCCGACGTAGCCCGGCCTATATCGGCACCGGTATAGCTGGCGGGTAGATTAGCGATGGCATCGGTCAGGTCTTTTTCGATGGCTGCATAGACCTCCGTTACCTCGTTTCGCACGTACGAGCGGGTCTCGGCGGTCGAGCCAGCGGCTTTCAACACGAGGGGCACCCGGCCCCACAGGCGTACTAAATTGAAGTAGGACAACGCCCGGATAAACTGCGCTTCACCTTTGTACCGGTTTTTTAACGCGGCATCCATCGTTACACCGTCAATCTTGTCCAGAATCAGGTTGGTCCGGTTAATGCCGGTGTACAGACTTCCCCAGGTGTTCTGTACAATGCTGTTGGTCGTTGGTTCTGTGAACCGGTCAATATTGTAGCGCAAGCCTGCGTTTGAAGATGGATCGTTGTCCAGCACATTGTCGCTGCGCGTTTCAATCAACGTATTGAAGTCGCCCCCGTATTGACTACCGCTTTGGATGGCATCATACGTGCCGTTAACAGCCGTGCCGAAATCGCTGGCCGTCTTATAAAAGTTATCGACGCTCGGCTGCGCCAAGGGTTTGAGATCGAGAAAGTCGCGTTGGCAGGCGGTGAGCGAAGCCACGAAGACGAAGGAAAGAACGATTTTTTTCATGGCGTATTAAAAGGAAAGGTTAATGCCGACAGATGTGGTGCGGGGTAGGGGATACGTTCCGTAATCTTCCCCTGAGGAAAGGGCGCTGTCAGGACGGCTGTTGACTTCTGGATTGTAGCCAAGGTATTTAGTGAAGGTGAACGGATTCTGAGCGGTTACGTAAATTCGAGCGCGGCTTATGCGGGCTTTTTGTAATAAGCTGCTCGGTAAGGCATACCCTAACGTAATGGTACGGATGCGCACGTACGAGCCATCTTCAATATGCCAGGTCGAAATCTCACCATTAGAGCCCGATGCCAGCCGGTTCGCCCGGTTTACTAAGCCGTTGCCGGGGTTATCGGGCGACTGCCAGCGGTCGAGTGCGCCCCGGAACAGGTTACCATTTCCTTCCATGTTGTACACGTAGCGCCGGAGCAGATTCAGGATTTTGTGGCCCTGCACACCCTGCACAGCTACTCCCAGGTCGAAGCCCCGGAAGGCAAAAGTATTGTTAAACCCAAACGTGTATTTAGGAAAGTAGCTACCCGTAACGGTGCGGTCGCTGCTGAGGTCGAATTTGCCGTCGGGTTTTCCATTTGGACCACCACTAACGTCACGAAACCTGAAATCGCCAGGTCGGGTGCTAGGGACATGTAATCCAGAATCAGCGATTATCTCCGCTTGGTTTTTATAGACACCATCATAAACATACGTGTAGTACTCACCAATCGGTCGACCGATTTGCGTGATGAACTGGGCACCCGCAACACCACCCGACACAATAATAGGATCGCCGGAGGAACCAAGTGCCACTACTTTATTGCGGTTCGTAGCCAGATTGGCGCTGGCTTCCCACCGGAATCGGCCGAAGGTCTGGCGGGTACCCAGGGTAAACTCAAATCCCTGGTTGTTTACTTTACCAATGTTTTGCAGCTCGGTGCTGAAACCCGACGCACGGGGAACCGGTACGTTCAGTAGCAGATCCGACGTATTGGCGTTGTAGTAATCAAACGAAAAGTTCAGGCGGTTTTGAAAGAAGGTAACGTCCAAGCCGAGGTCGAGCATGGCCGTTTTTTCCCACTTCAGGTTGTCGTTGGCTGAGTTGCCAGGAGCCAACCCGCTCACTATCGTCTCGGGGCCGAGCACGTAATTCTGATACGAGAGTAAGCTCAAAGAGCCGTAGTTCGGAATCTGGAAGTTACCCGTCAGGCCGTAGCTACCGCGCAATTTCAGGTCGCTCAGCCACGATACGCCTTTCATGAACGATTCCTGCGATACGTTCCAACCGGCTGATACCGACGGGAAGTAGCCCCACCGGTTGTTACGTCCGAAGCGCGATGAGCCGTCGGCCCGAACTGCTGCCGATACCAGGTATTTTCCGTTGTAGTCATATTGCACCCGACCCAGATACGAAAGCAACGACCACTCCTGGATGTCAGAACCGCCCGAAGTTACCTGCCCGGCATTCAGGGTCTGAACCAGATCGTTGGGGAAGTTCGTCGCCGTGAGTTCGTTCGAGGTTCGGCGATCTTTCTGCGACGAGAAGCCCGCTAAGGCCGAAATATTATGGTTGCCGAATGACTTGTTGTAGTTCAGCGTATGTTCGACCAGCCAGTTGATGAAGTTCTGCGCTCTGGAGAAACCAGTCGGTACAGAGGGTCCTTTACGGTCGCGTACTTCGAGGGTTGATGGCCGGTAGTAATCCCGTTGAAAGCTGTTGATGTCGGTGCCAACACTGAGTCGATATGATAGCCCTTCAATGATCTCATATTGAGCATAGGCATTGCCCAGCAAGCGCAGTTGGCTGAGTTTATCGCTCACCTGATTGGCAATGGCAACTGGGTTTAAAATCGACGTAGCGCCGTAACCCCAGGCGTTAGCCTGCCAGTTATAAGAACCATCGGCATTGTAGACCGGGAAAATAGGCGGCATCTGTAACGCCAGGCCCACGATGCCTTCGCCCAGATACGGTCCTTCGGCCTTCACCAGGTCATGGTACGAATACGTTGGGTTAAAGCCAACGCCAACCGTTAAACGGCCCGACTTGACATCGACGTTGGCCCGGGCGCTGTAGCGTTTAAAGCCCGAGTTAATTACTACGCCCCGCTGATCGAGGTAATTGCCCGACACATAAAATTTCACATTGTCTTTGCCACCGGAGATAGAAAGCGTATGGTTCTGGATGGGTGCTGCTCTGAAGATAGCATCCTGCCAATCGGTGTTTGTTAAACCCGGCTGGCCCGACAGATAGGGTACAATTTCGGGTTGAATTTCTGTACTTGGTGCACCCACGCCCCGTCGTCTAACGTCGTTAGGATCGGTTGGCTTGCCGGTAGGATTTCTGTCCAGGTAGGCGTTGTTTTTGGCTTCGTAACTTAACTGAGCGTACTCATACGCATTGATCATGTCGATCTTTTTCGATACGTTTTGAACACCCACGTAGGAGTCGTAGCTGATGGTCGTTTTGCCTTCTTTACCCCGCTTTGTCGTTAACAGAACCACTCCGTTGGAGCCTCGGGACCCATAGATGGCTGCCGCTGATGCGTCTTTCAACACCTCAATGCTCTCAATATCGTCGGTATTGATGGTGCTTAGTACGTTGATCGGGTTATCCGGAAACTGCGTATTGGTGCTACCCGTTGCGTATTTCGTATCCCGCGAAAGAGGAATACCATCAATGACATACAGCGGATCATTACCCGCACTGATTGAGCCCGTTCCCCGCACCCGGATAGACAAGCCGGCTCCAGGAGCTCCTGACGTTTGGGTAACCTGAACCCCGGCAATTTTTGCCGCCAGCGCCTGGTCAAAACTGGCCACGGGCTGGTTAGCCAGGTCGCGCGCTTTCACTGAGCCGATGGCTGTTGTGACATCGCGCCGATTCTGCACCCCATAGCCTACCACGACGACTTCGCTCAGGGCGTTGTCGGTGGCCGTGAGCTTAACGTCGATGACGCTCCGGTTACCAACGGCAACTTCGGTAGGCTGATAGCCAATGAACGAGAAAACCAGTGTTTTTTCACCCGCTGGTACCGTTAGCTGATATTGCCCGTTGGCGTCGGTCGTTGCTCCGGTGTTGGTGCCTTTTATCTGAATGGTCGTGCCAGCTAGTGCATCGCCGGTAGCCGCATCGGTCACTTTGCCGGTGACTGATGTCTGAGCGTAACTCAGTTGAGAAGTTAGAATAAACAGACCAAGTGCCACCCAACGTCGAAACCGGCCTGGTGGACAATTGAGTAAAAAATTAGACATAGTAAGATAGTTTACGAGTGAACAAAGGAGGTTACGCTGAAAGAATTGTGTAGGAAGACCGATGGCTTTATCTACTTGTATGATTGGTGAAGCGTAATAATACGCACAGGTTTTTAATTTATAGATATAGTACTAATTGCTATTGCTGAGGAGGTGTGTTACAGAGGATTATTTTTCTTTTAAGTTGCATTAATGCACACTAAAACGATACCTTTTCTTGATTATCAAATTGTTAAGGACTAGAATCCTATCTACACTATATACTATAAAAAAGTCTATTTTCAACCCACAAAGAAGACGGTCATTGGCGAGTTTCCTACAGCGTTCGTGCGCCGATAGTACAACAAAAAGGCCGGTAGACGTACCGGCCTGCTTCTTCAGAAAAATGGCTACCCGCTAATGAAGTAATACTTCATCAGTAGCCTTAAAGGATGGTGTCCCAAAGTAGGTATGCATTCAAACCAATAATAATTACCGCCACCACCCAGGAGACGGTTTTCATCCAGGCTGGATTCGCGAAGCGGCCCATCTTCAATTTATCGCTGGTGAACGACACCAAAGGCACAACGGCGAAACTGAGCTGTAGTGATAAAATCACCTGGCTCAAGACCAGCAGGTCGCTGGTGCCTTTTTCGCCGTAGATGATAGCGACGGCCAGGGCCGGAACAATGGCTACCAGGCGAGTGATGAGTCGGCGTATCCACGGCTTAAGGCGCAGATTCAAAAAGCCTTCCATCACAATCTGGCCCGCTAACGTACCCGTCAGGGTTGAATTCTGACCAGAGGCCAGCAAAGCCACGGCAAACAGAATACCTGCTAGTTTAACACCCAAAATCGGGTCGAGTAACCGGTGAGCATCCGTGATGTCGGCCACGTTCTGGTTACCCGAAAAGTGAAAGGCGGCAGCTGCTAAAATCAGGATGGCTGCGTTGATGAAAAACGCCAGAAACAACGAAACCGTTGAGTCAATGGTGGCGAACTTAATGGCTTTTTGGCGGCCTGCATCATCGCGGCTAAAGTTGCGCGTTTGCACAATGCTCGAATGCAGATACAGGTTATGGGGCATGACGGTGGCTCCCAAAATGCCAATGGCGATGTATAACATGCCAGGATTTGTAACGATTTCCTGACTAGGAATTAATCCGCCCAATATGTCGCTGACAGCTGGTTTAGACACCAGCAATTCATAGCCGAAACAAACCAGAATCAGGAAAATAAGACTGGCAACGATACGCTCCAGCACCCGGAAACCTTTGTTCTGTAAGTATAATAGCAACAATACGTCCAGAGCAGTGATCAGGATACCAACCGTGAGCGGTAGTCCGAACAACAGGTTGAGGGCAATAGCTGATCCGATGACTTCGGCTAAGTCGGTAGCTGCAATAGCAATTTCGGCCAGCAGCCACAGGCCAACAGCGACGGGACGGCTGAAGTGGTCGCGGCAGGCTTGGGCCAAGTCACGGCCGGTGGCAATGCCAAGTTTAAGCGCCAGGTGCTGTAACAAGATTGCAAAGAGGTTCGAGATCAGGACAACCGATAAAAGTCGGTATCCAAACCGGGCACCGCCCGCAATATCGGTTGCCCAGTTGCCGGGGTCCATATAGCCCACGGCTACCATTAAACCGGGACCCGCATAGGCCATTAATGTTTTAAAGAAGCCGCTATTCGCCGGAACACGAACGGAACTGTGAACATCTCCTAAAGAGTTTGCCCCGCTTTCCTGCCGCCAGCCTTTCATCGTTGTATTCATTACTTCCATACTGTATTCTCTATCAACGCAACGAAGATAAGGATTGTTGAAATAAATTTTTAGACTACCCTAAATTTTTAGAAAGTTTAACATAAAAACTACCTTTGCCCCTAAACTGTTTCACCGTATTTAGCCGTTTAGGGTAAGTAGTACAGTATATGCATTCGTTCACGGAAGAAAATTATTTAAAGACCATTTATTACCTCGCTACCCGACAGGAAGGTGAGGTAAGCACGAATGCGCTGGCCGAAATGACCGCCACCAAGGCTGCCTCAGTGACGGATATGTTACGTAAACTGGCTGATAAACAGTTAATCCATTATAAAAAATACCAGGGTGTTCGGCTGACAGAAGAAGGAGAGCGGTTGGCGCTGCAAATCATCCGACGCCATCGACTGTGGGAAGTATTCCTGGTGGAGAAGCTTGGGTTTGGCTGGGATGCCGTCCATGACATTGCCGAAGAAATGGAACATATCCGTTCTGAAGAGCTAGTTGCACGGCTCGACACGTTTCTTGGGCACCCACAGTTTGACCCGCATGGCGACCCGATTCCGACACCCGCCGGGCAAATGCCTGAAATGGGCTACCGCAAACTATCAGAAGTAGGAACCGGTGAGGCAGCCCGCTTAATGGCTGTGCTGGAGCATTCTGCAGAGTTTCTGCAACACCTCGATCATTCGAAACTAACGCTTGGTTGTACAGTAACGGTTGAGGAGATTAACGCCTTCGATAAATCGGTGGTCGTTCAGATCAATAGTGGCCGGATGGTGTTCGTTAGCCACGAAGTCGCCAAAAATTTGTTAGTTAATTAACGAGTAGGCTGATGCAGGTGCCGACGTCAGGCATTGAGTTCTGACCGACACGTATCAGTAACGACGTACCGCTTACCAATTATTATGAAATTACTCGACTGGTATATACTCAAACGCTTCTTACAGACGTATCTCTTCGTTGTGTTCGTCATTGTATTGGTGGTCGTAATGATTGACTACACCGAGAAGGTAGACAACTTTCACAAGCACCATGCCCCCGGCAGCAAGATACTCTGGGATTACTACCTCAACTTTGTTCCTTACTGGGCTAATTACATTAGTCCATTAATGGTTTTTATTGCGACTGTATTTTTAACATCCCGGCTGGCCGCGCGTACCGAAATCATTGCCATACTCAGTAGCGGAGTCAGCTTCATCCGGTTGTTGTTTCCTTATCTGTTAGGCGCATCGGTGCTGGCTGTATTGACCTATTTCATGGTCAACTACATCATTCCGAAGGCGAACAAAACCCGGATTGCTTTTGAAGAAGAGTACATCAACGATGCCTTTACGTATTCGGGACGTAATGTTCACCTTAAGATTGCCCCCAATACCTACGCGTATTTAGAAAGCTACAATAACCTGAGTAACACCGGTTATAAATTCACGCTGGAGCGAGTAGAGGGCAATCAGCTAAAGCAAAAACTGTCTGCCGACCATATTGAGTGGGATACCAAGAAAAAGAAATGGGCGGTGTATGATTACAAGATTCGTAATATCAACGGCCTGCGCGAAACGCTCACGCCCGGTACCCGGCTGGATACTACGCTGAATCTGAAACCCGACGATTTCAGCTCTCACTTCAACATGTACGAAACCCTAACCCTGCCCGAGCTCAATCAGCACATTGCCTTACTGCAAAGCCGCGGGGCCGACGGGGTTGAAACGTATCTGTTGGAAAAATACAGCCGTGATACCCGGCCATTTGCCATTATTATTCTCACCGTTATTGGGGTTATCATGTCGGCTCGTAAAAGTCGACGGGGGGTGGGCTGGCAAGTGGCGCTAGGTTTCTTTCTGGCGTTTACGTATCTGTTGTTCTTCATGTTGGCTAAAGGCATCGCCGAGTCGGGCAACCTAAACCCGATAGTGGCAGTCTGGCTGCCAAACGCTATTTTTGCGGCCATCGGGGTATTGCTCTATAATACTATTCCGAGGTAGTTAATGAGCGAAATGGGACCGCCGAAGCGGAGCGAATACCTAGTAGCTACTTTATTTGCTCATTTACTCCACTTCGGCGGTCCCATTTCGCTCTTTGTTTATGAAAAGTTCGCCTTCTCTTGCTGATTACTTACAACTTCACTTCATCGTTTTGATCTGGGGTTTTACGGCTATACTGGGGAAGCTGCTGGAGCCACTCGATTCATCGGCGGTCGTTTTGTTTCGTACGGTATTAGCCGTGTTGGGTATGGGAGCGGTATTAATGGCCCGAAAGCAAACCATCCGCGTACCATCGGCTGATCGCTGGCGGTTGCTGGCCACGGGTGGTATTATCGCTCTGCACTGGGTAACGTTTTTCCTGGCTGCCCGGGTTGCCAACGTATCGGTTTGTCTGGCAGGAATGGCCACCAGCTCACTCTGGGCCAGTTTTCTCGAGCCAATTCTGTTACGTCGGCGGGTGCGCCCGATCGAAGTCGTCATGGGAGCGGTGGTGATGGCGGGGCTTTACCTTATTTTTCGGTTCGAGTTTGATAAGGTAGTTGGGCTGGCCATTGCGGTGTTTTCTGCCATGCTTTCATCGCTGTTTACGATCATTAACAGTCGCTTTACGCAACGACTCGATGCCCTCGTGATCTCGTTCTACGAAATGATGGGTGCATCGGTTGGCGCATTTGGTATGTGGCTAGTGGTAAAAGCGGCCGATCCGCTGGAAGCAAACCGCGTTATCCAGTTCGTTCCCAACACGTTTCTGCAGTGGCTGTGGTTGTTGGTGTTGTCGTTAGTCTGTACGGTATATGCCTATTCAGCAGCTATACGCCTTTTACGCAAATTTTCACCATATCTAGCCATCTTGACCGTAAATTTGGAACCGGTTTACGGTATCCTGCTGGCCGTTCTGTTTTTTGGCACGGCGGAGCGGATGACCTTAGGCTTTTACCTGGGAACACTTGTTATTCTGGCTACGGTGCTCGTTTATCCGTTCTTAAACAGCCGGTTAACCAAAGCTGAAGCCCGGTTGCCTACTTCGACTTAATAGTTTCTGATGACTACTTCTACGCCCTGGCCGCGTTTCGTTGCTTTCTTACTGATAGGGTTCGCCATTGTGCTGATTGTGCCGCTGGTCGTCCTGGCGTCTTACAATCATCCATCGCCCGCCGATGATTACTGCTTTGCCAACACAGTCCTGCAATATGGTTTCTGGCAGGCACAACGGTTCTATTACGATGGATGGACGGGCCGTTTCTTTCACAATTTTCTGGTTCATGCCAACCCGCTGGTGATTGGTTGGTACGGTGGCTACAAGGTGTATCCGGTTGTTCTGCTGGCCATTATCCTGCTAAGCTTTTATGTTTTTGCGAACCAGTGGTTGTATAAAACTTTTGGAGCCGGAACCAGATTGGCGTTTGCCGCGGGTTTGTTCATCGGCTTTATGTCGACAATGGCCGGCTTACCCGAGTTTCTCTACTGGTATACCGGCATGGCTAGCTACGGATTATCAAGTGGTTTGTTTATGTTGTTACTGGCTACGTTGCTGGGGCACCAACGGCGAGGATTTGGCCTGTTCCCCGGCTATCTACTAGCTGAATGTTTATTAATTGCCGCCATTGTTGGAGCCAGTGAGATGACTATGGTAACAGTAATGTCGTTGTTGGGCATCATTGCCTTAGGGCAGCTTATACAAGAGCGTAGGCTAACTGTGCCTACCTTACTATTAGTGAGTGTTGGGTTAATCTCATGCTACTTTCTGATGTCAGCACCGGGCAATGCGATCCGGATGGGGGGCAATCCTAATAGCAGCAACATCCCCTTGACGCTGGTGTCGTCGCTACGGTACAGCGTTGGCTACGTGGCCCACCAAGTGTTTTTAACACCTTTACTACCGCTTTCCATACTATATGTGCCAATTGCCTGGCAATTAGTCGGGCCGCGTTCTTCGGGTCGGCCGTTGCCTGCCTACCTACGGTTACATCCGCTGTTAGGATTGTTGCATGGAGCCGCAACGATAGTAGCGCTAATTTCGCTTCACTTTTACGGCGTTGGCATTCCACCGATAGCTCGGCTGATTAATCTGATAAACCTCGTTTTCTGGTTGGTTTGGGGGTATAACCTAACGCTGTGGGTGGTTGCCTTAAGGACGCGTGTGCAGTCTGACCGGTGGCAGGCCTACGCCCGACCGGTGGCGGTGCTGGCCGTTGTTTGGGCAATTGTCATGGCTAGCATTGGGCCCGTTGTGCCTATGATATACGGCGATTGGTTGAGTGGTCGGGCGGCTGAATATGACAAGGCTATGCAACAGCGTTACCAGCAACTGGCTGCTCAGAGCGGTGCTGCCAGTGAGATTGCCCCGTTGCAGAACTACCCAGCCTCGCTGTTTCTGGAAGATATTAAGACCGACCCTAAACACCTATGGAACCGTTGCTGGGCCGATTATTTCCACAAGAAAACCATTACTTTACAGAACGTATCAAGTCAGTCGGCACGCTAACCGTATGAACCTAGTCTCTGTTGCTCGCACTCAATCACTAGCGTCAACCCGCTCGCAGGGACTGGCTCTTGTGCTTGTTGCCTTACCCATTGTTTGCTTTACGGTATTGCTGCTGGCCTACGTGGTCGACGTTCCGTGGATGGATGATGTCGATACTTTTCTGAACTTCATTGTTGATTATATAGATGCTGGATCAGTAAGTCAGAAATTTGATTTGCTGATTCGCCCCAACAACGAACACCGCATTCTGATTGCTAAACTCATTACGGTGGTCATGTATAAGCTAACGGGCACGGTGAATTTTCGTTGGCTAATTTTTGCCGCTTATGTGTTTTTGTTAGGTACGTTGTATCTGTTTTACCGTGTTTTCAAGACCATTAATTTGTCGCTGCTGGCGTTTGCGCCCGTACCGTTTTTGTTATTGCAACCCCAATATCATCTGACTAGTACCTGGGCCATCACGGCCTTACAACATCAGGTTGTTGTGTTTATGGCATTTGCCACCATGTATTTGCTGGCTGGTGTGGGCCGTAATCGCTTTGTTGCTGCAACGGGCGTACAGTTATTAGCTTCATTTTCGATGAGTAACGGCTTGTTTGGCTGGGTAGCTGGGGCGGTTGTATTAGCGCTGCAACGACATTGGGGGCGGCTGGGGATCTGGCTTACGTTGGGCGCAGCAACGATTATGTTCTATTTTCATGATTTTCAGAATCCGCAGGGTAATGAGAGCAGCTTTACGTTTTTTCTCAAGCATCCACACCTGGTCTTTCTGGGATTCTTTACGTTTACCGGAGCTCTGTTCGATTTTATATCCACTACCGATATTGTTTGGCGTAGTGTGTTGCCCACGCTGGCCGGTTTTGTGTTGATTCCAACAATGCTATGGCTACTCTGGCGAATGAACGAACCACTCCTGCGTCGTTATGCGAATACGTATATAGCCACCGATCGGACGTCCGCTTCGCTCTGGAAGCGACGCTATTTCTTTACAGGTTGCTATGCGTTCTTAATGGTTAATGCTGTTATTGTTGCGTTTTTTCGCCCCCGTTTCGGTTATTCGGTCATGCTGATTAGCAATTATATGCTGTATCCGGCAGTATTAGTTGTTTTACTATATATCAACGTACTGAGTGAGCGTCGAAACGAACGGAGCGTGAACCGATGGATACGGGTTGGCCTAGCTGTTAGTATCGTTGTTTGGGGCCTGTCGTACGTTATGCGCTTGCCGAAAATAGCCTTCCGTAAACAGCAATTGCTGACAAATGCCTTTAACCAGAAACACAATAATGTCGGTCTGGGGGCTACCGTGGGCACCCCGTTTGCGGAGTTAGTCAACCGGGCGATGACTGAGACGGTCAAACGAGGCATATATCATTACCCAGATGCCTTCTACACGCCCTACGAGCAACAACTGAGCGATGCTAAGGCAAAATCAGATGGAAAACTCGACGTAGCCATCAACGGACAAGCAACCGATTACAGTTATATAGTCAATACGGTTGAGGGAACAACGCCGGTTCTGGTCAGGCCAGCTGCTCTGATCGTTCAGTCAAAACAACATACCTACCTGTTCGCATCAGAAGTTCCCTATGACCTTGCTACGTTCTGGTCTATGGGGGCCGGATCAACAATAAAGGCAGAGGTGATCAACGCTACACTCTATCCAAATACCTATCAGGTTGGCGTGCTGATACCCTCGCCTGATGGTCAGCCCGTACGTTTTAGTAACCGGCGAATAACGATTACTCAAGAAACCAAATAGCAATACCAAAAAGGCTTACTTTTGCTTATTGACAACCGTTTATCGTTAGCACTTTGTCAGATCCACAGATTTCAATTATTGCCCCGTTATACAACGAAACGGATTCGTTTCCTCATCTGGTTGCCCGGCTTAATGCCGTAATGGATGCATCCCCCTTGTCCATCGAGGTGGTGTTGGTCGACGATGGAAGTCGGGACAATACGGCTGTACTCATGCAGCAATTAGCCTTGACAGATGCGCGTTACCACTGCGTATTTTTATCACGGAACTACGGCCACCAGATTGCATTAACAGCCGGTATCGCCATTGCCCGAGCGAGCGAAGCACTCTTCATTATCGATGGCGATTTGCAGGACCCACCCGAATTGCTGACCGAGTTCTACCAGAAGTTTCAGGAAGGTTACGATGTGGTGTATGCCGTACGAAAAAAGCGGAAAGAGAGCTGGTTTAAACGATTGGCCTACTCTTCGTTTTACCGGTTCATGCGGTCGATTTCCTACGTAAACATCCCGCTCGACAGCGGAGATTTTTCGCTGATTAGCCGACGGGTGGCGGATGTGTTAAGCCAGATGCCTGAAGAAAGCCGGTTTATTCGTGGGATGCGAAGCTGGATTGGGTTTCGGCAGGTTGGCGTTGAGTATGAGCGTGATGCCCGAGTGGCTGGGGAGCCCAAATACTCATTCAAGATGCTTCGTAAGCTGGCTTACAACGGCATTTTTAACTTCAGCGAGTACCCCGTTAAGATCGTGACGCGCATGGGTATGTTTACCCTCGGGGTAGCGATTCTGTACCTAATCCAGACGCTCATAAAGAAATATTACTACGGCGATGTACCGCAGGGGTTTACGGCTACCTTATTAGTTATTATTTTGTTCAGCGGTATTCAACTGATTGCCCTCGGTATGATCGGTGAGTATGTGTTGCGCATATTCTTTCAGACGAAAGGGCGGCCTTTGTACGTTGTGCGAGAAGTGATTCGGGAGCAGCAACGGCAACCGCTTGTGGGGATAGATGGTGTAAGAACACAACCGCTTGTCCCAAAGCAGATTGTGTAAGTGTTGCGTCTCGCTACGTACAAACCAAGATGGCACTAAACCGAGTCTGGATCGATTATGAAGCCCGCCCCGATGCGGGTCTTCTGGCGTTTGCAAGTAAGTGTGTTTTTCGACTCCTTTAACAATGTATTGGATTACGCAGGAACCTCTTTCTGGCAGACAGTTTGATGAGCTTTCATTCATGAATGGCTACGTTGCAACTGCCCGTTTCATAAGTGGGTCATTGTAAGTATAAAACCAGCCTATTGGCACCTTAACATATAGAATAAACATCTACCTCCGATCTAATCGATTATTTATGATCTCATTCGAGGCTACTTCATTAGTCAAAGTGGCAATGGCCCTGGGCTTGGCAATGGCTGTCTTGTTGGTATTTTATAACCGTGAACGGCTAAAACCCGTATTTCAGCGTCATGAAACAACAACTATCTACCTGACTTTCCTGCTCCTGCGCTTATTACCATTTGTTGCAGTCTACGTAGTCATGAACCAGGACCCACGTAGCGACGTCGACTTTTTTTACCGGAAAGCTCAGGCGGCCCTGCAAGGTAAATTAGTGTACCGGGACTTCCTGTCTTATCACGCGCCTTTGTTCGGCTACTTTATCAGCTTGCCCTTGCTTATCTGGTACAGTGCCAAGTCTATCGTTCTGTTGATGGCTGTCGCCGAGTTTATTATTGCGCGGGCGACGGTTCGTTATTACCGAAACCGGATGAACGGGGCTATTGTCTGGTATGTCCTGTACTACTTGCTTCCCTTGCCTTTTGTGGCCATGATTCTCAGTAGCGAAGAGGACCTTTGGATGTGGGGATTTGGGCTGATAACCCTGGCCTTGCCCGAAACGCGTCGGTTTAGTTTGTGGGTAGGCGTCATATGGGGTATTGGTATGCTGACCATTAAGTTTATGCTGGTGGTTTTCCTGATCCCATTGTTTTTTATTGTGCCGAATCGCCTTCAATACGTAGCCGGCCTACTGCTGGTGGGCTTGCCAAGTCTGGTGATTCTGTATGCGCTGGTCGGCATGGATTTTCTGATGCCTATTCAGCATTCATCACTACCCATGACGCCTAATGTAGTCAGTGTACTACGGCCTTTTTTTGGTATATATTTTGATCGGGTTCCGCTGACCTACCTCAACTGGTGTGGTTTGCTGACAACAATTGGCGGAGCCTCGTTTATCGGTCATCGTTTCCGGACGATGGGGTATCGCCAGTTAATGCCGCTACTGTACGTATTTACGTTTGCTCTGTTTATGGTCTGCTTACCAAGTTCACCCGGCTATTACCTGTTCACGTACACCTTGCCGTTGGTGTTTGTAGTTTTATCAGTTGACAACCGACCCCGCGTCTGGATTGCTTTCACCCTCTTAAACATATTGACTATTGCACAACCTATACTATCTGTTCTTTATAACGGGCAGGAACTATACAATACCTGGGCGCTTATCAATCGCCCGACCGAATGGGTCGATTACGTTATCCAATGCGTAGAGTTAGGCATACTGCTCTATCTGTTGCGAACAATTTTGAAGCAGTTCCACCTGGCCGCCGGTCAGGAGCAACTGGCGGAGCCCTCATTATCTGCGCCCTTAGTCTAAACAGCTTAGTTTTACTACTATGTTTATTGTTTACGTAAAGCTGGCTGCTTCGGTTATACTTGCTCTGTTATTGGTTCTTGTCATGAGTCGGCGCTCGTGGCTGGAGGAGCGTTTAGGAGCTTCTGATCGTCCATGGTTGCTATATTTCTGGCTGGTACTGCGCTTTCTGCCGTACCTGGGTGTATACATCATTCTGGGATACATGCCTCAGTCAGATGTAACCTATTACTACTACCCCATAAGCCTGACGGCATTGGACGGCGGTATTCCGTACCGGGATGTGTACAGTGGCTACTCGCCCTTGTTTGGCTATTGGCTGGCTCCCTTTCTGGCCATCTGGCGCGACCCTCGAATGGTTGTGTTTGCCATGTTACTCGTGGAAGGTCTGGCAACTCACCTAACGTATCGCTTCTATCGAGCGCAGGATGCCCAAGGCGAACGGATATTCAGGGTGCTATTTTACTACTTATTACCTTTGCCGTTCGTGATGTGCGTATTCAGTGGACAGGAAGACGTGCTTGTGTGGTTATGGGCGTTATTGGCTATTCCTTTCATGCAACCAAATCAGCACGGTCAGACAAGACCTTTCATCGCTGGGCTGGTACTAGGTTTAGGCATGCTTTCGACTAAGGTTGTGTTTGTATTGTTACTCATGCCCGTGTTTCTGTTGAAAATTGATGACCTGCGCTTCTCCGCACGTTTTGTCGCTGGTTTATTAATTGTCATTATACCTGTTTTAGCGTTCCTGTATTGGAAGACGGGCCTGTTGTTTCTGGAACAGCAGGCCTCCGAAGGTGATGTGCTCAAGGCACCTAACTGGCGTTCAATTTTAAACCCTATACTGACGGATAAAGTCCGGTCGGCTAGTGCGATCTGGAAGTGGCTCAGCCTCGTCATTACGTTATTAGTTATGCTGCGGGGCGTCTGGTTAGTGCGCACCTGGCATACCGACTGGCGCTATCGGGACTATTTGCCGTTCATTGTAGTTCTGGTCTACAGTGTTATGACTGTCGTTCAGCAAAATGCGATCAGTAACTACGCTTATGTGTTTATGCTGCCATTAATGTTTACCTTGGTCGACTTTCGGCGGTCGGCTCAGTGTGTATGGCTGGTAGTTTTTAACATACTGGCGGCCATACATCCGTCGCTCTGGTGGCGGCTTGGCCAACCTTTTTACGAGCGAATTGCCGCCTTGTTGAAACCTGTTGCGCTACTCGAGTACACCATCGAGGTAGCGATAATCGTTGGTTTCGTGTATTACGCCATTCAGGCTATGAACGCCCTGCGTCGATCCAAAACCGTGACGCAGGCCTGACTTGTATGTTATTTAACTCGTTACAGTTTTTACTTTTTTTCATTGTCATTACGCTGAGCTACTTCAGTTTAAAGTGGCAGGGTCGGTGGATACTCTTGTTGGTAGCTAGTTGCTACTTTTACATGGTGCTCAAGCCAGAGTACATTCTGATCCTTTTTCTCACCATTGTCATTGATTACATTGCCGGTATCTGGATTGAGAAAACGACGGGTTCGTCACGACGGTGGCTGTTGATTCTGTCGTTGATTTCTAATTTAGGCATCCTGGCCTTCTTTAAGTACCTCGGTTTCTTCACCGAAAACGTATCGTGGTTTTTTGAAACGATACATATGCCGGAGCTAGCTAACCAGGTGATGAGCCTGGGTAACCGCTTGTTCGTGAAAGTGCTGCACGTTTTTGGCGAAAGCGGGGTCTCCTCCTTCAAAGACCCTAAAAGCATTCTGCCGGTCGGCCTGTCGTTCCATACGTTTCAGGCGATGAGTTATACCATTGAGGTGTACCGGGGTAATCAGAAAGCCGAGCGGCACTTTGGTATTTATGCGCTTTATGTTATGTTTTACCCGCAGCTGGTGGCTGGGCCGATCGAACGACCGCAGAACGTATTGTGGCAGTTTCACAAAACTTTTCCCTACGATGCCGAGAACGTAAAGGCTGGTTTGATGCAGATGGCGTTTGGCTTGTTTAAAAAACTTGTCATTGCGGATCGGCTGGCCATCCTGGTTGACCATGCCTACGGTCACCCCGCCGAACAGAACGGCCTGACGCTGCTGGCGGCCACCTTCTTTTATACCATCCAGATTTATTGCGACTTTTCGGGCTACTCCGATGTTGCCATTGGGTCCGCTCGGGTGATGGGTTTTACCCTAATGGAGAACTTCCGAACGCCCTACATTGCGCAGTCGGTTTCGGAGTTCTGGCGACGCTGGCATATTTCGCTCTCGACCTGGTTCCGCGATTATTTATACATTCCACTAGGTGGAAACCGCAAAGGCGAAGTCCGGCAGTACCTGAATATGATGATCGTGTTTCTGGCGAGTGGGCTCTGGCACGGCGCTAACTGGACCTACGTTATCTGGGGCGGCCTGAATGGGGTTTATCAGATCCTGGCCGTTTTGCGCGATAAGTTATTGGCAAGGTTGGGCTTACTACCAGTTCCGCCCCAGAAAGTAACTTCACCCGTTCATGATACGCAGGCTCGAAAATCGCCAGTACGAGTGGTCTTTAACGTCTTGTTTACGTTCGTGCTGATTATGCTAACGTGGGTATTCTTCCGGGCCAGAACGCTCAGCGATGCTTTACTGATTCTACAGCGTATTGCCACTCTCTCACCAACCGAACGTATCGACAGCCCATTGAACACAACCGAAATGTGGTTCAGTATATTTCTGATTGGGTTTCTGCTGGTGAAAGAATACTTTTATCTGTACATTCCAACCCGGAATACCCTACGTTTTGCGGTGCTTTTTGTGCTGATTACGTTCGTGACGTACCTGTTCGGCGTGTTCTCCTCGAACCAATTTATCTACTTCCAGTTCTAGTTGGCTGGCCTGAATACCAACACCACGCCGTTCAGGCAATACCGCAGACCGGTAGGGTCGGGGCCGTCGTTGAATACGTGGCCCAGGTGAGCGTCGCAAACCGAACAACGAACCTCTGTGCGGTTGCCATCAGGCTCCGTATAGACTGCGTTTGGCACGGTCGGTGCGTAAAAACTTGGCCAGCCGGTGTTCGAGTCAAACTTGGTTTTTGAGTTAAACAACGGATTATGGCAGCAAACGCAGGCATACATGCCCCGGCGGTGTTCGTGAGTTAACAGACTACTATTAGGCCACTCGGTATCGCCCCCCCGAGCTACGTTGTACTGGGCTCGTGTCAACATAGACTTCCACTCAGCATCCGTTTTCTCAACGCGTCGGTTGCCGGGCGATGTTGTCCCTGGCGGTCGGCGATGAGGGGGACGAGGTGAGGCAACGTACGTTCCATAGAACCATAAACCACCGGCAAGCAGGAAAGCGATAAGCAGAAATAGGTGGCTCGATTTCATAGACACACCGTGCCGGTTTATGCGAAAACTCGACTGTGTGCCACAATGAGATCCGGAAAAATGCGGCACGGTATCTCCTCTGATTCGTAGATGTCTACCAACGCGTACTCTTCGTTTTCGAGTGTATACACATTAATGGCTTTTTCCTTCGGTTGTACGATCCAGTATTCGCGGACGCCCGATTGCTCGTAGAGGTGAAACTTTTCATCGAAATCTTTCTTGGCTGTGCGGGGCGACGTAATCTCGATAATCCAATCCGGAGCGCCGAGGCAACCGTCGTCGTCTAACTTGGCCGGATCACAAATTACACTGATATCAGGCTGCACAACCGTGTAAATCTGTTCGGGCTTTTTCTTGTTCTGAACTGGCAATCGTACGTCAAAAGGTGCATCATATACTTGACATTTTTTACCATCAAGGTGTTGACGAATGATGTACGATAAGTTACCCGACGCGCTTTGATGCATTCGTTTCGGCGCTGGAGACATCCAGTATATCTTTCCCTTAATGAGCTCAACGCTTTCGTCGAACTGCCATTTCAGGTAATCGGCGTAAGTGTACGTTCCTTTGGGGTCGAGCTGGGAGATGTCGGTAATCATCGTTTACAGCGTATCGTATCTTTATGCAAATCTAACGAATCAGGTTGTACAGCTTAGCGCCCGATAGCCACCTTCCGCAGAATAGAATCAATGACCTGCAAAGGGGTAACGCCGTCCGCTTCGGCTTCGTAATTGAGCATGATGCGGTGGTTGAACACGTCCGGCGCCACTTCTTTGATATCCTCTGGCAAAACATAATCGCGTCGGTCAAAGTACGCTAATGCCTTCGCGGCTAAGTTTAGGTTGATGCTAGCGCGGGGCGATACGCCAAATTGAATATAACGGGCTTCGTCACGTAGGTTATACTCCATCGGGCGACGCGTAGCAAAGACTAGTTCAATGATGTAACGTTCGAGCGTTTCGGAGATCGTGATACCGTTGATTTCGTCACGAATGGCGACCAGGTCATCTTTACCCAAAACGGGTTGAACTTCGTAATCAAAGTTCATATTCGACATCCGACGCATCACTTCCAGTTCATCTTCTTTGCTCAGGTAGTCCACAAAGACTTTCATCATGAAACGGTCGACCTGGGCTTCGGGCAGGGGATACGTTCCTTCCTGCTCGACGGGGTTTTGTGTCGCTAATACCAAAAACGGGCGGTCGAGTACAAACGTTTCTTCGCCAATGGTTACCTGTTTTTCCTGCATCGCTTCCAACAAAGCCGCCTGGACTTTCGCCGGTGAACGGTTCACCTCGTCGGCCAGAATCAGGTTCGCAAAAATTGGCCCTTGTTTGACTTCGAATTCAGCCGTTTTCTGATTGAAAATCATGGTACCGATCAAATCGGCGGGCAGCAGATCGGGCGTAAACTGAATACGTTGGAAATCCAGTTCCAGGACTTTAGCCAGTGTATTAATGGTCAATGTCTTAGCCAGGCCAGGAACGCCTTCCAGCAAGATATGCCCACCGGTGAACAGCCCAATCAGCAGCCGATTGAGCAGTCGATCCTGTCCAACCACGACCTGGCTCATCTCATTGAACACTTCGCGGATTTTAGTATGGTAGGTAAATGATGTCGCTGCTTGCATTGGTGCAAATTTTCCGTTTTCATCCTCAGCTTACGGGTAGTTACCCCTAAACTGAGGACGAAAAACCCATCAACTAAAAAGTAGCCCGGATACTACGGTCTTTGCCGTGTATATCCTTGTACACCTGAATTTTGGTAAAGCCACGTTCGGCAAAAACCGCACGAGTAGCTTCGCCGAAACGTTCGTTAATTTCAACGTAACAAGCCCCATCTTTCGTCAGATGACGAACGCAGAAATCAGCAACAGCCTTAAAAAAAACCAGTGGATCGTTGTCTTCGACGAATAAGGCGAGACCGGGTTCGTAATCCAGTACGTTACGATCCATACCGGCGGCTTCGGAACGGGTTACGTAAGGTGGATTGCTCACTACACAGTCAAACTTGTTCGTGTAATCGGCCGGTACGTTCAGAATGTCCTGAAGCTCAAACGTAACGTCGGCCTTGAGGTTCTGGGCATTACGTTGCGCCAGGGTTAGCGCTTTGTCAGAAACGTCCCAACCCGTTACGACCGATTGGGGCAGAAACCGCGCTAACGTAACGGCAATGCATCCGCTTCCGGTACCAATGTCTACGATAGGCACATCATCAGTACGGTCGGCAAAGTCGTGCATAATCAGCCGCACCAGATCTTCTGTTTCAGGTCGGGGAATTAAGACATCGGGCGACACTTCGAACTCTAATCCGCAAAAAATCGTGGTGCCAATCACATGCTGAATCGGCTCTTGTCGGTTGAGTCGCTCCAGTATTTTGAACCAGTCGGGTTCGGTGCGATTAGGGGGCAGGGGTTTGTCAGTGAGTACATCAGTCTTGCGCAGGCCGAAGTAGTGATCGAGTAACATAAACGCCATCTCCCGCGCTTCTTCAGGCGGGTAGGCCGTGATGTTCTTGCTTAAGCGTTCGTATAGCGGTTTGGCGGTGGCCATTCGGTCAGGTCGAGTAATTTTGTCAAAAATAGGGAAGATTTCTATTACACAGAGATGCACAGAGACGACATAGAGTGCACAAAGTGAGATAAATAAATTTCTCCGTGTGCCTCCGTGCCGTCTCTGTGCATCTCTGTATCACAATTCCCTACGGTATAAACGTCGCGGCTTTGGTGTTGCGAATGAACAAATACGCATCGTACATCTGGTTCAACGGAGAGCTTTTGTCATGGCTGCGTTTACCATTATCTGAACCATAGCCTATTACTCGATTTGACAGGTTTGTATTCATCTTATTCCAATTGACTCCATTGACGTAAAATGCGGGTGCATCGGCTTTGGCGAGTTGGGTTTCCCACAACGTATCGACGGGCGTTTCTAATGGAAAGGATTTCATCTGGCTGGCATGGGTGATAAACTGATCGTCTGTGGCGGCAAACGTGCCATTCGCTGTACCCGTACCCAGCACAAAGTATTGACCTGGCAACTTGCGCTCAATAAAGCCCCCCATACCGCCGACTGAGTTATTATAAACAGGTTTACGAGACACATGTGCGTCGTGCGCCCAGATAATGAGCTTATCACCCGGTTTCGCCATAATTCGCGTGGCCATTACCGCCATTGCGCTGTCGCGGTTGCCCCGGCCGCGACCAGTTTTCAGATATGTATAGCCGCCCTCACACTGCATCCGGATGTTTTCGGTTAGCCTGGCTATCGTACTACGCTGTTCAGATGAAAGTTTAATGGGGCGAGTTAATTTGTCAATGCGAAGTGCAGCTTCGTATGCTAATAACATATTCTCGTTCGATACCGTATCGGAAAGATTATACTCACGTCGGTTCGAGTTATACCACATTGAGTCGCGAGCAGAAGCTAATTGTCGGAGCTGATCACATTGCACATTGATTAATTTATTATTTAACAAATTTGTTACAAGCGTCAAAGCTTTAGCGTCGGGTTTCATGAACATGTGGTCCAACCCGCCGAAACTGATCGGCCGTTTGTGCGTTTTGTTGTACGTCTGCATCCAGGTAAGCAGTTCTTTCACTTCCTCATTGCGCCAGATCGCAATCAGGTGCTGTTTCATCAGGGCGTCGTAGTCGGTGCGGCCCTGTTTGAGGGCTTGATTGAGCAAGTACGAGTCGGCGTAATCGTTCTCGAACGCTACGTTGGTAAAACCTTTTTCCTCGACCAAAATTTTGGTGATCCAGTAGCGAACCTTGTAGAACTCGCTCGTGCCATGAGTGCCTTCGCCCAACGAAACCACCTTCTTCTGGGCCATCTCCTCAATCAAGGGCATAATCTGTCGCCGAAACTGGGCGAAATCGTTGGTGTTGATCGGAACGGCCTTTCCGTTTAGCACAGTTACCGTAGCTGGCGGGCGATTGTCGATTTGTTTGGATTCAGTGACAATCCAGAAACCAGTAGCAAACGTCAGGGCAGTGGCCAGTAGCCATTTCAGCGTGTTCATAATCAGATAAAGTTTCATGGTTGACATTCAGTAGGGGCATTACCCAATTGATATGTCAAAGGTGCGGCTGCAAACGGGCGTGTGAAAAAAGCTTATACGAAAGCCTAGTTTCGCGATACGAATCGTCCGATTCGCAGGTGGTTTTATTTAACTTTGAGGAATGCTATCATCCAAAATCTTAGCTCGAATCATATTTAGGCGCCCGTTATGGCGATGGCACCTTACGGCCTGGCTAATTTATCTGATCATTGAAAACGGGCTGTTTCTGTTGGGTACATGGGGGCATTCTGATGCTCCAGTGCGAATAGCATTGATTCGCTCATTGACCACATTTCCATTTGTCATTGCGCTATTCTACATCAATGCCCACTTCCTCATCGAGCGTTATCAACCGCAACGGGCCTGGGATCGGCTTACGTTGGCTACTTTGTCGTTACTCGTTGGCTTTGCCGCTTGTCGGTTGATTCTGTATCGATATGGTCTGGAAAAGCTAGGCGTCTTCGACGCCTTCGAGCCTTACGGTCCATACTCGTTCTTGACCGAACACTTTTTCCTCGACACACTGTGGATTGGGCTGCAATACTTACTATTCAGCTACGGCTACTGGTTTGCCAGGCATACGCTACGGCTCGAACAGGAAAAACGACAGCTTCAGGCCGACCTCTTTACCTCAGAGCGGGCGAAGCTGCAAGCTGAGCTGACCTTTTTGCGTAATCAACTAAATCCTCACTTTCTGTTCAATACGTTTAATTTCCTGTATGCCGAAGCTATGAACTGCTCACCAAAACTAGCAGATTCGGTCTTGTCGCTCACAGTCATGATGCGGAATATTACCGAACTGGGTCGTAAGCCGCTTATTCCACTTAGTCACGAACTGGAATACATTCATCACTACCTCAATATCCAGTCATACCGGTTTGAAGAGCAGATGAACCTGCGCTTTCGGGTTGAGGGGGAGGAGTTCGCTTCGTTGGTACACGTACCGCCGTTGCTATTTATTTCGTTAATCGAAAACGTATTCAAATACGGCGATCTTAGCGAGGCTACCGACCCGGCTGACATTCACTTTTATATTGGGGATGAAGGCGTTCGCTTTCATTGCTACAACCGAAAAAAGGACTTGGCTGGTCGAAGGGAAGCCAGTAGTGGCGGTGTTGGGCTGACAAATATTCGGCAGCAACTGCATCAGTATTTTCCAGATAGTTGCCAACTTACAATTGATGAGTCAGCAACGCATTACGTCCTTAAGCTTGTGATCGGTACAACCAGGTCGGCGCTGGTTTCGACAAACACATAACCTCTGTACAATATGTTAACTTGCTATATTCTGGACGACGAACGGGCTGCTGTTGAGGTGCTTAAGCGTTATGTGAGCGATACGCCCGAGCTGATACTGGGTGGCTTTTCGACCCATGTGCTGGAGGCTGCGCAGTCCCTAAAAGAGCGACCAGTTGATTTATTGTTTCTGGATATAGAAATGCCTAAGCTGAGCGGTCCTCAGTTTATGGAGCTGTATGCCCAGCAGACGGGGGTTATTTTCACAACGGCTTACAGTGATTATGCTCTGGAGGGGTACGAGCGGGGCGTAATTGACTACCTCATGAAGCCAATTACGTACAGCCGTTTTCTTAAAGCAGTTGAAAAAGCGCAAAAGCAGTTGAGCGTAATACAAGTTGAGCCTATACCCGTATCTACACCGTCGAATGACGATTTTATCTTCGTCAAAACAGAGCACAAAGGCAAATTTCGAAAGATCAATCTGAATGATATTGTGTATGTTGAAGGCCTCAAGAATTACGTCTCTATTAACACTAAGCAGCGCGAGCAAATTGTTATTTATATAGGGATTACCGAGCTGGAAGCTAAGCTACCGTCGAACCGATTTGTACGCGTACATCGGTCATACATCATTGCGTTGGACGCCGTACTGAGCATCGATGGTAATGAGATCTACCTCAAAGACGCCCCCCGCATCCCAACGGCGGGCAGTTATAAAGATGACCTGTTCCGGCGTTTGGAACACCACTTCGTACAGAGTAAGCGATGAACGAAACCTTCATGCGTCGAGCCCTCGAGCTGGCCACGTTGGGCCGGGGCCATGTCAGCCCCAACCCCATGGTTGGTTGTGTGATCGAACACCAGGGGCGTATCATTGGCGAAGGCTGGCATCAACGCTACGGCGAGGCTCACGCTGAACGTAACGCTGTCCTGTCGGTTCGGCCGGAAGACGAGCATCTGTTGCCCGAAAGCACGGCCTACGTAACCCTCGAACCGTGTTCGCATTACGGAAAGCAGCCGCCCTGCGCTGATCTCCTGATTGAAAAGCGGGTCAGACGGGTTATTTGTTGTAACGACGACCCCAATCCACTAGTGTCGGGGCAGGGGTTTGAGAAGCTAAGAGCGGCTGGAATTACCGTTGAAACCGGATTATTAGCTGAAACAGGGCGGGTGCTAAACGCTCGGTTCTTTACGTTTTTTGAGCAACATCGTCCCTACATTATCTTAAAATGGGCCGAGTCTGCTGATGGTTACATTGCCGCAAAAGGCGAGTCTACTAGGGAAGGTAAACCGGTTCAGATCAGCGGGCCGCTAAGCCAACGTCTGGTGCATCGCTGGCGGGCCGAAGAAGACGCCATTATGGTCGGTACGAACACCGCCCGCACCGACAACCCCCGCCTGAACGTACGGCTCTTTCCCGTGTCGGATGGGAGCCCGGCGAACCCAACCCGGATTGTTATTGACAAGCAGCTCCAATTATCTCCGGACCTGAATCTGTTCGATGGTTCACAGCCGACGCTGGGCTACAATTTCATCAAAACAGAAACCGTTGGCCAAACGACATACATCCAGCTAAGCCCCGATAAACCTTTTCTGCCGCAGTTGCTCAATGATTTGTACGAACGCCGGATACAATCTGTGCTGGTTGAGGGCGGAACGACATTGCTGGAATCGTTTATGGATGCCGGTTTATGGGATGAAATGCGGGTCTTTCGTAGCCAGAAAATATTGCTTGGTGGAGTGAGAGCGCCAAGAGTGCGGGGACGATTAGTCAGCCGAGAGCTGATAGGAAAAGATGAATTGAGTACGTATCGGCCGTGATTAAGCAGAGGGCTGACTTTGTAAGATAGCCGCCATCGTTTCCATATTTACGTCTTCGTTAAAAGCGGCCTGTATTGGAATAGTAAAACCCGGTAAGGCGAAACTACTGATATGCCCCTGGCTGGCTTTTAGAATCAATTTGTACTCACCATCCACCAAGTGGTATTGTTCGATAAATAACTCATCCGCATCAATGATCCAGTATTCTTGGACACCATGCACCTGATAATCATCCTATTTAATGCCCCGGTCGCGTTTGGCTGTTCCATCCGACAAAACTTCAATAATTAAATCTGGAACGGGAAACAAGGTCTGTTTCTTGTCAAATAAATCCGCTTTTGCCCGCCCGAAAAAGCAAATATCGTTGCAGGTTAGCGCCGTCATGATCTTCTCAACGCCAACAAAGCCAAGCTTGTGCTTACGGACATATATGTATTAAAAAGTTGGTAAAGGAAACCGGTTACTTCATTATGCATCTTCTTAACCGGCCAATGCATCACAACGTCACCATTGATGAATTCAAGCGCCCGGCGGCCCGGTTTAAACTCATCTGTGATGTCATTATAGAACGCTTCACGCTTCTTACGTTCCTCATTCAAAGCCGCCTGAATCTCTTGCATGATCAAATAAGCATCGGGGTACTCCAAAATCTGTTCAACTATAATGTGGTGTATGTGTAGTACGGTGGTAATGAACGATCAATATACAAACGAAGTCAAAATATTGAAAGTTTGAGGCAGGTCTAACGCAAAAACGCCAGGACCATAGCCCCGGCGTTTTTGTAACGTATATTTATTGATTAAAACTGCACGTTGAGTCGAGCGTAGTAGTAAGCCCCCTGAAAACCCATTTGGTAATTGTCGTAGGCAAACCGGCCAGAATCCGTTAAGTCGGCACGGGTCCGGGTGGGGTAGGTGTTGGTGACGTTATCACCCCCAATCGAGAGCCGGACGGCTTTTAGCAACTGATAGCCAACGCTCAAATCCAGTGTGGTTCGGGCACCGAGTTGATAATCGGCATAGGGCGACGTAATATCTTCGGTTTCGTGGTAGTTACTGTAGTACTGTACGGCTCCGTAATAAATGGCCCGGGCCATCGCCGAAAACGGTCCTTTCTGATAAACAATCGAGCCAATATACTTCTGACGGGGGCTACCGTGCTCAAAGCTGCCGCGGGAGTTCCGGTTGAGGTAAATGTCGGATAAATACTGTGCCCGGAGGGTTGGATCGGTAGGGAGCTGGTTGTCTGCGCCGATGTTCAGATTCGCTGGATAAACGCGGGTGAAAGCCACCTGATTCCAGTTGGCGGCCAGCGAGTAGGTAAGCTGTCCGGCACCGGCACGGGTCCGGTAATTGGCGACCAGGTCAATGCCTTTCGTTTCTACGTCAGCCGCGTTCGTGAAAAATTGAGCGATACCATCGGCCGTAATAATGCTTTTGAGATTACCCCCAATGTCGCTGCCCGAGAAGCCGCCCGTCTGAATGATTTTATCACGAATCTTGATGTAATATGCGTCGGCTGTTACCTCTAATCCGGAAGCTGGCTGTGAAGTCATTCCAAAACTTATGTTTGTGGAGCGCTCCTGCTTGAGCTTCGGAATGCCCAGGGCTTTGGCTGCGGTGCTGCTGTTGGTGAAATACCCCTGATCGAATGGTACACCACCCGGAGTGAAACCCGTTGATGTTTGAGCATAGTACAGCTCCTGTAAGCTCGGCGCGCGGAAACCAGTACTAATCGAACCCCGTAAAGCAAACACGCCGGGAATGACCGAGAAACGGGTGGCCAGTTTGCCCGTCAGGACATCACCAAAATCACTGTAATTTTCATAACGACCCGCCAGGCCAATCATGAATCGCTTCGTGAGGTCGATTTCTATGTCGGCATACGCTGCCATGACTGAACGGAACGCATTCGCCTGCTGATCGGGAGCAAAGCCACGGAAGCACTGGCAGTTCGGCGAATACCCTTTAATGTCGACAGTGCCGCCCCGGTATGGAATAATGAGATCTTCGTAGGTCGTTGTCTGGGTGCCGTCTGGATTAGTGACTACTTTCTCGGCTTTTACGTCTTTATTGACGCGCTGGGTATAATTGAAATTATCTTCGGGCGCGGTGAACGTACCGTAGGGGCCTTTTGTGTACGATTCAACCTGGCCGGGTGTAATCTGATAATTTTCGACGCGCATCTCGGCCCCAAACGCAATGTTCATGCTCTTGAGTACGCCACCCATTGGCTCACTATAGAGTCGGCTAAGGGCGATGTTAGTCGTGTTCTGCGTGAAATTGTTGTCACCCAGCCGCATGGTTGTGGGCGTAGAGGGTCCGTACGACGCGTTCATGGTGTTAACCATACCGTATCGGAATATGCTCGACCCAAAGCTGTTGCTGAAGTCAAGGTCAAATCCGCCCGCACGGCCCCGAATGCCAACTGTCAACGATTTGTCCGATACGTTAGATGTTAGTTGTGGCAGGAATCCGTTCGGGTACAATTCGTTCAGAAACCGGTCTTGCTGGCGAGGAAAACGATAATAACAGCCACTCAACGTATTGCGATAATTGAGGCCTCCAAACGCGTAGAATTCGGTGCCCTTAGCGCTCAGCGGAATGCCCATGTTCATGAAAATTGTACCATTGTCGACTTTGCTTAAGCCATTGATCATCTCGTAGCTTTTGGGAGTCAGCCCACGGGCGGCCTGTAAACCCTTATCGGTACGAAGGGCTGCATTGTCGGGATTAGCTATAGCTTCTGGATTTGTAATGATTGGTGTTCCGTCGGCTTCTTTACGCGTATTATTCAGATAGCTGGCGTCAAACACTTCGCCCGTGTAGCCGCCTTTCGGAACACGGCTGGTGCTTCCCTGCTTGCTCAACTCGAACGTTAGATTAATGAATCCCCCTTTTTCACCCAGCGCAAAGCCATAGTTACCCATAAACTGCTGCAAGTGACCGTCGGTACCGAAGTCATCAATGTCCTTGTTTTTGGCGAGCCCTACGTTGGCGTAAAACCCCGTGTTGTACATGCCCGAGAAAACGCCCACGCTTTTCTTTAACTCCATATTGACTACACCTGCAATAGCGTCGGAGCCGTATTGCGCGGCCGCGCCGTCGCGTAGAATTTCCACCTTTTCGACGGCTGCCAACGGAATGGTTCGCATGTCTACAGTTGTTGATGGCCCCGCGTTGTTAGCCACCAGCAATAACGACGACGTATGCCTTCGTTTACCGTTCAACAGCACCAGGGTCTGGTTAGGCGGCTGGTTACGTAGCTGTACCGCATCAACGTGCGAAGCCAGGTCCGCGCCGGGAATCTTCAGTGAGTTGAACGAAGGAGCAATTTGCTTCAAAAGCTGCGATAGCTCCGTCTGGGGCATCGTCTGCGCCAGTTTAGAGACCGCAATCACATCAACTGGGGCGGGGGTATCTAGTTTCGTCCGGCTGCTGTTCCGCGAGCCAATGACCACCAATTCGGCCAGCTGTTTCGTGTCCGAGATTAGACTGACGTCCAATGTATTACTTGTGCCAAGTGCTACTTCCCGGGTGGCAAAACCGATAAACGAAAACGTCAACGCTCCACCTTGTTCGGGCACGGTTAGTTTATATTCACCGTTCGCGTCGGTAGCGGCACCTGTGCTTGTGCCCTTCAGCACTACGTTAACGCCCGTGATGGGCGTGTTATCATCCTGAGCCGTAACCCGTCCTGAAATGGTTCGTTGTTGAGCCATAAGCGGATAGCTGAGCAGACTGGCTATCAAAAGCAGAAGGGCTGTGAAGCGCATAGGTAATGGGTTTTTCATGGGTTGTCGTTTAGCTTGTTATACGTCAGATAAAAGAGTTTTACTAATTGATTGACAGGCTATTGAGGTGAATTTTTGGCAAATAAGTACCCGTAACCAGTTTAGCCGGTTTTTTTTGAACGCCATAAAAAACGTAGGGTACTAAGGCAAATAGTTGAAATGAACTTGACTCAACCTTCGCTTAACTGATTTCCAGATTAAGGTTAAACTATTTCTTATATGTGTGGTATTATCTACTGGCATTGGTCAAATATGCCAATTAATATAGTATGAGTAAAGCGAAGACTAAAATTAAATATTGAATTATTAGAACAATACAACATAAAATTGTATAGCTGCTATATTGCGCCTATTATTCTATTGTCAAGCCCGCGTTTCACCTGATGACCATACGGCTTTAACGGCTAGTCGCTGGTCAAGGCGGACCAGGTTAGCAACGTAACCCGATTGAATTTTTCCCAGAACATGCCCTAAGTTGATAATCTCGGCCGGTACGGTAGAAGCCATTCGCAGGGCATCAGTCAATGACAAGCCCGCCCGTTCAACACATAGCCGGACACAGTCAATTAATGTAATGGCCGATCCGGCCAGTTTTCCTTCATCATTTACATATCGGCCCGGCCTGGATTGGCTAGAGCCATTTATATCGGGTTCAAAATGAACCACAAACTGACCGAGGGTAAAAGAAGGGCGGGGCGGGTTGGCAAACAGCGCGTCAGAGATCAAAAACAAACGGTCGCCTAACAGCCGACGGGCAATACGAGTCGTGGCTAAATCGCAGTGGTAACCATCGGCGATAATACTGGCCCGTACGTTGGGGTGATCGAATACGGCACCCACTACGCCTGGTTCGCGGCTTTCAAAACCTCGCATGGCGTTATACAGGTGCGTAGCTAACGGAATGCCCGATTCAAAAGCGTCCATAGCCTGCCGATAGGTCGCGTTTGAATGGCCAAGCGATAATAACGTATTGGCATGTTTGCGCGCCTGAATCGTTTGGCGTTGTTCAGGTGTCAGTACTTCGGGCGCTAGCGTTAGAATTCGAATCACATCCGCATTGGTAGAAAAGAGCGCTTCCAGTTCACCTTCGGCGGGTGTTCGCACAAAGGCCGGACTATGCGCACCGCGTTTGATGGGGTTGAAATAGGGCCCTTCGAGGTGAATGCCCGGTACGCCGAAGGGATTTTCGTTCCGCACTACCTGTACAGCAGCCATCGCCTGCTGCATAATATCGAGCGAGGTTGAATGGATTGTCGGTAATAAGGTAGTGGTGCCGTTGCGGGCGTGGGAGTTATAAATATGTCGAACGGCTTCGGGAGTAGGTTGCTCATTCAGAAAGATTTCGGAGCCGCCGTAGAGCTGTAGATCAACCATACCTGGAACGAGGTAGTCGCCGTTAAGGTCGATGATCGATGCGTTATCGGGCACATCACTAAGAACGATATTTGCCGTTGAGACTTCCTGAATTCGACTATTGTCGACGCGCACCGATGCGCCGGTTAACCATTCAACACCGGTGAAGACGGTGGCATTTACAAAGTAATTCATCGGATGAGATAAGTTTCGAGGAGGCTTATAAGCCCAACATGGGGGGAATCTACCAGTATTTTTGTTTTTTTGCGAACTAATTCGAGCCTGCAATAATCTGTCTATCTCTTGAACGCCGTTCGTTTAACTCCTCCTGCCAGCCCTGTTCGTGACCAGTCTGTCCGTGCTTCCATTCCGCTGGCTTCGTCAAAAAGTGAAAGTAACCGTGCCCTGATCATCGACGCCCTAACCGGCTTTGGCTGTGAGTTGCAAAACCTGTCAACGGCCCGCGACACGCAGACTATGATTCGGCTGCTTCATTCGGGAGATTTCACAGCCGACGTTCTGGATGCGGGGACAACCATGCGCTTCCTAACGGCGTATTTTGCCGTTACAGGTCAGCACAAAACGATGACTGGCACCCCCCGCATGTGCGAGCGCCCCATCGGCATTCTGGTAGATGCGCTACGGACGCTAGGCGCGGATATTACGTATCTGAAGAATGACGGCTACCCACCCCTGCAATTAAATGGGTTCCGTGCCTCCGAAATCAATCAACTAAGCATTCGGGGCGATGTGAGCAGTCAGTATATATCGGCGTTGCTCATGATTGCACCCATGTTACCGCAGGGGCTGACCCTTACCTTAACCGGCGCGGTTGGATCGCGACCCTACATTGAAATGACCATTGCCCAAATGGTTTATTTCGGAGCCGATGTTCAGGCTGATTGGCAGACAAACACAATTACTGTAGCGCCGAAGCCCTACATCGCCAAACCCTATCAGGTCGAATCGGACTGGTCGGGAGCCAGTTATTGGTACAGCGTAGCCGCCTTGGCTCAGGACGAACAGGCGGAGATTGAATTACTTGGTCTGAAAGAAAACTCCCTGCAAGGTGATAGTGCCATTGTAGCTATCATGCGGTCGTTCGGTGTCGAGAGTACGTTTACCGACACCGGTGTTCGGCTAACCAAGCGACCGGCGGAAGCATCGCTTAGCTGGGACTTCACTGATTGCCCCGATCTGGCTCAAACTGTTGCGGTCTGCGCAGCGGTGAAAGGCATTACGCTGACCTTGACAGGTATAGAAAGCTTGAAAATCAAGGAGACCGATCGGGTAGCCGCGTTGCAGGCCGAATTACAGAAGATTGGTGCCGAGTTGGTCGAAGTGGAGACCAATCATCGTTACGAGGTACGCACCACAACGCTTAGTTCGCAGCCCCATGCCCCACTCATTCACACTTACGACGACCACCGCATGGCCATGGCCTTCGCTCCGGTAGCCATGCAACGTGAAATCATAGTTGAAGAACCGGGGGTGGTTGCTAAATCCTATCCATCATTCTGGAACGATATGGCGCAGGTCGTAACCGTGACCGAAGTGCCAAATAGCGCCAACGCAACGGTGTAAGGAATCACCACGACGTTCGCTTGCGATGATGGATAAGTAAAAGTTACAGAAACTGAGTAATGCCAGTCCGGTACGGAGTAAGTAGTGAAGAATCAGCCGGTAGCTCGGTGACGAGGTAATCAATCTGGCTTACGTCAGCAATCTTCATCCGCATCACCGTATTCATTTTTTCGGAGATAGCTAATATTGCAATTTTTGCAGAGGCTTTAATCATCGCTTTCTTGGCCTGCACTGTTTCCCAATCGGAGTCTGTAAGGCCTTCTCTGGAGTCGATGGCGTTGGTACCCATGATGCAAAGGTCGGCTTTTAGTTCTGACAGGCGCTGGTAGACCTCTCCACCGACGCTCATCTGGCTATACCGGGAAATCTGGCCACCAATCAGAATGATCTCCAGGTTAGGCTTATCCATCAATTCTACAGCCGTCAAGGGGTTAACGGTGATAAACGTAGCTTTCAAATCATTCGGAATCAGCTTTACCAGCTCCCGAATGGTTGTGCCGCCACCGATCAGAATGAACATGCCGTCTTTCAATAAGCTAAGTGTTTTCTCCGCTATAGTGCGCTTACTCTGATGCGCATACGTTTCCTGAAGCGATGACGCATGATGGTAAGCCTTCGACATGACTCCTCCTCGAATCTTGATGACCTGCCCCTCTTCGGCTAAATCGTTGATGTCCCGACGAATGGTGTCTTCCGATACCTTTAGCGTATTCGCTAAATCACCCAAATAGATTCGGGTGTGTAGATTTACTTCTTTCAGAATTAAGGCTTTACGCTCATCCTTGAGCAGACCTATAGCAGTATCTATTGCTTGCATCAGCTGATTCAACAACTTGAAAAAACACTAATTTTTCAGCGCTCAATATTAAGGGCGCGCCTTGTATTTACCTAACATCATTGCATAATATGCAATCACGCTAAGCAGATAAAACAAAATATGGGTTTTTGAACCCAGTAGAGCATACATCAACGCATAATTCGCATAAAAATAAAATATAATTTGCAAATATTGTTTTTTGCATCCATAATTGAGCAAATTTTGCAGACAATTGTTGCAAATTGTGCATGAAGTGCTAACAGATATAACATAATCTCTAACTTATAACAACCAGTATGACTTATCCACTACCAACTCATTGGGTACGCTTCAACAAGCTCCTTACCGGGCTTTTACTGTTAAGCATGCCAGCGTTGGCCCAAACAATCACTGGAAAGGTGACCAACGCAAACGACGGATCAACGTTACCGGGCGTCACCATCCTTGAGAAAGGTTCTGCGAAAGGGACCGTAACGGATAGCGAAGGTAAGTATTCGCTTAACCTATCAGGTCCTCAGGCAACCGTTGTTTTCTCATACATCGGCTTTTCGGCGCAGGAAGTAAGCGTTGGTGGACGATCGGTTGTTGATGTTGCCTTAAAAGAAGATGCCACTCAATTGGGCGAAGTCGTCGTGACGGCGCTGGGGATTGCCAAAGACAAGAAAGCCCTGGCCTATTCGGTGACGGAGGTAAAAGGAAGTGATTTTACCCAGGCTCGCGAGACTAATCTGGCCAATGCCTTAAGCGGTAAGATTGCCGGGGTTAACGCATCCGGATTGTCGACAGGTGCGGGTGGCTCAAGCCGCGTCATCATTCGGGGAAACGGCTCACTGAACGGCAACAATCAGCCGCTCTACGTTATCAACGGAATGCCGATTGATAATACATCGCCCGGAGGCAGTCCAACGACAAATGGGGGTGGACTCAACGTAGACCGGGGCGATGGTATTGGCGGGATCAATCCAGATGACATCGAAACGATCAGCGTATTGAAAGGGGGTACCGCTGCGGCCTTGTATGGTTCGCGGGCGGCCAACGGTGTTATTCTGATCACAACCAAGAAAGGCCGGGCACAAAAAGGAATTGGCGTCGACTACAACTCAACCCTCATGTTCGATTCGCCAGCGGTGTTTCCTGACTTTCAGTATGAATATGGACAGGGAGACGGGGGCGTAAAACCAACCACTCAGGCGCAGGCCGTTAACTGGGGACGCCGGTCGTGGGGGACGAAAATGGACGGTCAGCCGTACATCGCCTTCGATGGCCAGCAGCATCCTTATTCGCCACAGAGAGACAATATCAAGAACTTCTACCAAACGGGGTCGACATTTACCAACACGGTGGCGCTCAATGGCGGCAGCGAAACCATTAACTTCCGCTTTTCGCTGGCGAACGTAGATAACAAAAGCATTTTGCCTAATTCGACCTTCAACCGGAAAATTGGCAATCTGAACATCAACGCCGTGCTCAGTAAACGACTTTCGCTCGAAACGGTCGCGCAGTACAACCTGGAGCAGGCCAACAACCGACCAAGCGCGGGCGATGCACCCGGTAACCCCAACTGGGCAGTTTATATGGTCGCGAACACGGTAGACATCCGGCAATTGTCGCCGGGGTATGACGCTACGGGCCGCGAAACCCAATGGAACGAAACGCCCTACGCGTCGAACTCGTATTTTGTCGTGAACCGATTTAAGAATACTGATACGAAGAATCGTTTCATTGGTCAGGCCAACGTAAAGTTCAACCTGTTGAATAATTTGTACCTGCGGGGTAGCGTCAGCCGCGATTTTTACAATTTCCGCTCAGTTGGTATTATTCCAACCGGAACGGTGTACACCAATAACTCAGCGGGCGAGTATCACGAAATAAACTCATCGGTTGCCGAAACCAATTCGCTGCTGACCCTGAACTACAACACGACATTCCTGAAAAACTTCGGCCTGACAGCGCTGCTCGGCGGCAATAAGCGGACGTATAATCTGAACGAAACCTACATCGATGGAACCCAGTTTATCATCCCATTCTTTTACAGCTACACCAACCTGACATCGTTTACGACGCGTCCGGTTAACCAGAAAACGGTGACCAATTCCGTATTTGGCTCGGCCGACCTGGACTATAAAAACATTGCGTTCTTAACCGTAACCGGCCGACAGGACTGGTTCTCAACGCTCAGCCCGCAGAACAACAGTATCTTCTACCCGTCGGTGGGCGGTAGCTTAGTGCTATCGCAGGCCGCCCGGATGCCGACCTGGGTTAGTTTTGCTAAGCTACGTGGTTCGTGGGCGCAGGTGGGAGGGGCAACGCCCGATCCGTACATCCTGAATCAAACCTACAGCATGGTACAGGGTGGTCACGACGGACGCCCGCTCCAGCAGGTGACCCAGTCGAATGGCGTAAACCTGGTCACGAACTCGAGCCTCCGGCCATTGACGTCAACGACCTATGAGTTGGGTATCGATACTAAATTCTTTAATAATCGGCTGGGACTTGACCTGACGTTCTACAACCGGAAAACCACCGACGACATTGTTCGGACGGCCGTTTCGGGAACGACGGGCTACCAGAACGTGCTGCTCAACATCGGGCAGGTTAACAACCGGGGTGTCGAAGTGCTGGTGACGGGTACGCCAGTGAAAGCCCGGAGCTTCGGCTGGAACGTTAGCTACAACCTCGCGTATAACAAGAATGAAGTGATACAGCTGGCCGACGGGCTGAACACCATCGAAGTGGCCAGCAGCGTAGGTGGATGGGCGTTTATAAACAATGCGGTTGGGCATCCCTATGGCGTTATCAAAGGCTATACAATGGCTAAGGATGCCAATGGAAACGTGATCTTCAACACGTCGAACGGCTATCCGCAGCGAAGCGCCCTGACGGAGCTGGGGCAGGGCGTTCCTCCGCTCACAATGGGATTGAGTAATACATTTACGTACAAAAACTTCTCGCTGGATGTCTTGATCGACGGTAAGTTCGGTAACAAAGTTTTCTCGACGATGGACGTGTATGCCACGCGCTTTGGCCTGCACAAAAACACCTTGCCTGGCCGCGACAACGGGTTAGCTGTATCGGGCGTAACGCCGGAGGGAAACCCTTATTCGGCAACAATTCCGGTATCGGGGCTACGGCTGTACTACGACAACCTGAAGAACTACACCGATCTGTTTCTATACGACGGTAGTTTCGTGAAAATGCGGCAGGTCGTCCTCAATTATAACATCCCCGTCAAGGCGCTTCGGTTTGTCAAACTTCAGGGCGCGTCTATATCCTTCGTGGCTCGCAACCCATTCATCCTCTATAAAAAGACGGACAATTTCGACCCCGAATCGAGCTACACCAACAGCAATGCCCAAGGCTTCGAGGCTTTCGCATTGCCTCGTACGCGTAGCCTTGGCTTTAACCTGATGGTCAAATTCTAATCGCATTCCTGATCATGAAGACATTATTTTCGACTAAACACCTGATCCGTACGGCTGCCGTAACGCTCACGATGGCCGGTCTGACCGCCTGCGACAAAGGATTTCAGGAACTAAATATCAATCCCGACGCATCGACGGTTATCACGCCCGCTTACGTATTTACGAAGGCGCAGCTCGATGCCATGAACAATAGCTATTACTCGACTGGCGTCGTATCGACTGGCGGGGCTATGCAGCACTACGCTACGTATAAAGACGTGCCGGGACTCGGCGATAAGTACTACTTCCAGCAGGGCGGTTACCCGTACGATTACTTCACGAGTGCTTACCCGTCGGCAGTGAACGAAACGGCCGAGGTGATCCGGGCCGTATCAACCGACCCGAATAATGTTAATTTACTGTCCGTAGCCCGGATCTGGCGTGTATATATTTTTCATCGCGTCACAGACCTCTACGGTGATATTCCCTACAGCGAAGCGGCCAAAGGCTACACGAACAATTTGTTTACGCCTAAATACGATGCTCAATCCGCCATTTACGCAGATATGCTGAACGAACTCGATCAGGCCATTCAGGCGTTTGACCCGACAAAACCTACGTTCGGCACGGCTGATCTAATCTACGGGGGCGACATCGCTAAATGGAAAAAGTTTGCCAATTCGCTTATGCTACGTTTGGGTATGCGCATGACTAAAGTTAATGCTGACATGGCAAAAACGTGGGTACAGAAAGCAATTGCGGGTGGGGTCATTACGCAGGATGCCGATCTGGCGAAGATCAACTACCTCTCAACCGGGCAGGATTTTAACAAAAACCCGTACGCGGTTGCTATGCGGGCCAACGATTATGGAGCGGGCGACGGCGATGCGAATACCGAAGGCGGCAAGCTGGCCAAAACCCTGATCGATGCGCTCAAAAACACGGGTGATCCCCGTCTGAACGTCATTGCGGTGGTTTGGAACAACAAAGTCCCCGACACAACGACGACTCTTCAGAAAGGAATGCCGAACGGCCTGCTTGGTAAACCCGCTGATTTTAAAACGTATTCGGAGCCAAACCCAAATACGGTACTCCGCTACGATGCTCCGGTATTAATCCTGACAGCCGCTGAAACTAACCTGCTACTCGCCGAGGCAGCCCTGCGAGGTTGGTATACGGGCGATGCCGCCATGGCTTATGCTAACGGAGTAAGCGCTGGGATGCGTAACTGGGCCCTGTTTGGCAGTGGAGGAGCAATTGCACCTACCAAAATCAGCGCGTATCTAACCCGGAACCCGTTCCTGAGCAACGGTACCCTGGAGGCTAAGCTAGAGCAGATTCATACGCAAATGTGGGTCAGCTTGTTTCCGGACGAAGTAGAAGTGTATTCTAACTGGCGCCGGACGGGCTATCCTAAGCTGACCCCGGTCAACATTGTCGGTAATATTACGGGCGGGACCATTCCCCGCCGACTCCTCTATCCGCCTACCGAAGAGAGTATCAACAATGCTCAGTTTTCAGCGGCTGTTGCCCGGCAGGGCGCTAACCTGCTGACCACTCGGGTCTGGTGGGATAAATAGGTAACTAATGAAATTGTACCAAGTACTTGGGTTTTTCTTTCTTCTCAATCAGATTGGCTGGGCCACCCTTTGCGCCCAGCCAATTTCTACTACGTCGGGCCCTACCGTGCCGGGCCTTACCACGCCGGGCCCTACCGTGCCGGGCCTCATTCCGGTGCCGGTGTCGTACACACACCAGCCGGGTGCTTTTCGGGTTTCGGCCAGTACTTCCATTGAAGCCGACCGTCAGCTCTCGGGGGAGACCGCTTCGTTTTTGCAACAGGCTATTGAACAGCTAACTCGTTACCGACTGCCCATCGGTCAACCGGCGCAACCAAACGCGATTCGGTTACGCATCGACTCAACGATGATTACCCAGCGGGAAGGGTATCGTTTAGTAGCCGCGCCCGGCGCTCTGACTATAACCGGCCACGACAAAGCGGGTGTGTTTTATGGGTTACAAACGCTGGTTCAGCTGCTGAATCAGGCAGGCCCATCGTATGGAATCGCCAGTTGTCAGATTGATGATTACCCGCGTTTCTCGTATCGGGGTATGCATCTGGATGTTAGCCGCCATCTTTTTCCGGTGTCTTTTATCAAGAAATACATCGATCTGTTGGCGTCGTACAAGTTCAATACGTTTCACTGGCATTTAACCGATGATCAGGGCTGGCGTATTGAAATCAAGCGGTATCCGGCCTTGCAGCAAAAAGCGGCCTACCGCTCCGAGACGATGATTGGTCATAAAAAAGAACTGCCTCACCGCTTTGATGGCAAACGGTATGGAGGCTATTATAGCCAGACGGAGGTCAAAGACATTGTTCGGTATGCCGCACAACGGCACGTAACGGTCATTCCCGAAATTGAAATGCCGGGTCACGCCCTGGCGGCTCTGAGCGCCTATCCGCAGTTCGGCTGTCTCAAACCCGACGGCAGACCCGGTGGACCGTACCAAACTGCTACCTTCTGGGGCGTCTTCGACGATGTTTTCTGCGCCGGTACCGATAGCACCTTTACGTTCCTGGAAAACGTACTGGACGAAGTAGTTACGTTATTTCCTTCTACGTCTATCCACATCGGCGGGGATGAATGCCCTAAAACGCGCTGGAAAACCTGCGCCCGCTGTCAGGCTCGTATCAAAGCCGAACACCTGAAAGACGAAGACGAACTTCAGAGCTATTTCATCCGCCGGATCGAGCAACACCTCAACAAAAAAGGGCGGCAGATTATCGGCTGGGATGAAATCCTGGAAGGTACCGGGCCATCGTTACGGTTATCGCCTACGGCAACTGTCATGAGTTGGCAAGGTACTCAGGGCGGTATTGACGCCATGCGCCAGAAACGCAAAGCCATCATGACACCCGAAAGCCACGTGTATTTTGATTACTACCAATCGCTTTATCCCGAAGAACCGCTAACGGCCGCTGGCTACACGCCCCTGAGCAAAGTCTATGCGTATGAGCCGGTTCCGGCCGAAGTCACCGCCGGGGAGGCTGCTTACCTGACGGGTGTTCAGGGGAATGCCTGGAGCGAATACATGGACAGTCCTGAGAAGGCGGAGTACATGATTTTTCCGCGCGCCCTGGCCGTGGCCGAAATTGCCTGGAGTCAGCGGTCGCAGCGCAACTACACCGATTTTTTGCGTCGGCTGCGGTTGCAGGAACCCATGCTCAGCCGCCGAAAGATTAATTACGCCAACCGCTTCGATGAAGTAACCGATACCGTAACCGTAAGCAACAATGGAACGGTGCAGATAATCTTGACGACCACCTTACCCAATGCCGTTATCCGCTACAACACCGATGGAACGATTCCTACTAAGGATAGTCCTGAGTACGACCGACCGCTGACGATCAGTACCAGCGGTGTTGTGAAAGCCGCCGTCTTTAAAGACAGCCAACAGCACGGGCGTGTCTTCCAGAAAGAGTTTACCATCAGTAAAGCCACCGGCAAGCCCATTACGTTTACGTACCCGCCTAAAGGCAACTACCGACCGGCCAGTATGCTGGTGGCTATCAATGGCGTGAACGGCACAAGTCGCTATAACACCGGCGAGTGGCTCGGCTTTCAGAGAAACGATGTGGAGGCCGTCATTGATTTGCAAACCGTCCAGACCATTTCGCGGATTGGGACGCACGTTCTCAACTACCACTGGCAACGCATGTGGGCACCCACGCAGCTTCGATTTGCCGTTTCCGAAGATGGGAAGACGTATCGGGATGTCTACGAGCAAACCCAGTTCTCAATCAACGGTATCAATCCCGTGGAGGCCAAATTTAAGCCGGTCCATGCACGCTACGTTCGCGTTCAGGCGATGAACAAAGGTATCATTCCGGCGGGCGAATACGGTGCCGGGACGAATGCCTGGCTTTTACTCGATGAGTTTATAATAAATTAAGTACGGACGAGGCTTCGGTTGCCGTCTGTAGTCGTTTTACCAGTTCACGTACCATGCGCATTCTTTGTTTTCTTGTCTTTCTATTACTAAGCCCATTCGTCTCCGACCTAAACGCCCAGATTGGAGCCAACCATAATAAGCCCGAACGCGAAGAATGGCTCAAAGACGCTGGTTTTGGCATGTTCATTCACTGGAACGTCGATACGCAGTTGGGCATCGTTATTAGCCATTCACTAGTGGGTGCATCACCCGACTATGTAGAGCGGTACATCAATGAGCTGCCCAAAACCTTTGATCCGAAGGATTGGAACCCCGAACGACTGGTGATTCTGGCCAAAAACGCGGGTATGAAATACATCATGTTTACCACCAAACACCATGCGGGCTTCTGTATGTGGGACACCAAAACCACCGACTTCGGTGTCATGAACACCCCCTACAAGAAGGATATTGTTCGGCAATACGTCGATGCCTGCCGCAAATGGGGACTCGCCGTCGGCTTCTACTACTCGCCCGAAGACTTTGTGTTTGCCTACCGCAACGGCATGAAAGACATCACCCGCAACGACCATTGGGAGAAGGCAAAGCCCTTCCACGCCAAGTATAAGCAGTTTGTGGAGGAGCAATGCAAAGAGCTGATGACCAACTACGGGCCTGTCGATTTGTTCTTTATCGACAGCGACGTACTGCGCGAAGAGGTGAAAGCGACCGTCTGGAAATACCAGCCGAACTGCCTCATCACCCGTGGGGTGCTGCAAACGCCCGAGCAATACCTACCCGGCGAAACGCTGACGACGGCCTGGGAAAGCAACATGACAATGGGCACCGACTGGAGCTACAAACCGACCAACGATCACTACAAATCGGGCACCGAACTGATTAACGTGCTTATCGAATCGCGGGCAAAGGGTGGTTCATATTTGCTCAACATCGGGCCAACGCAGTGGGGTGACCTGAACGAAGGCCAGCAGGGACGGCTAATGGAAATTGGTGCCTGGCACTTTATTAATCACGAAGCCGTGCATAATGTGCGGCCCTGGATTGTACGCAACGAAGGGGATGTCTGGTTTACGAAGCAAAAAGACGAAAACACGGTCTTCGCTTATCTGACCAACATGCCCGACTGGCCGCGCGGGCAACGCCGGACGTTCCTGCTCAAGTCCGTAAAAGCGACCGGCTCAACCGAAATCAGCGTACTGGGCCAAACGGGAAATATTGTCGAGTATCAGCCCGCAAATGATGGGAAAGCACGTTTCAAACAAACACCCGAGGGGCTGGAGATTTCGGTGGTGCGGGCGCAACGAATTTACAATAACCATAAGTGGCCCAACCCGATTGTTGTCAAGCTGAAGAATATCGCTCCGGCGCTCGAACCCGCTCATTTTAGAACGGTAAAAGCCGAAAAGCTGACCAACGGCAATCTAAAGCTGACGGCCGACCTGACCAAGCCAGGCAATGGAAACAACTACCGGCTTGGCTTTGAGTATCGGCCGGTGCAAAGTTCGCTCAACGAAGAGTTTAACCAGAAATGGACGGAGACGGATATTTACCCGGTCGCTAAAACCGGCGAGCAGAGCCTGGAAATTGTGCGGGGAAATATTCGATCGTACGACGAAATCGAATACCGCGCCATTTTGTATCAGGACGGCCTCAAAATCGAAGGCAATACGATGAAGATTAGCCAACTGAAGTTGGAATAAGCACTGGCTTGCACGTAATAGCAAACACCAGTGCTTAATCTACATGAAAGTAAGAAAGCGCTTATTTGGCCTTATAAAAAAGTTAATCAACTCAACCAGAAAGCGTCATGGATTGGCGCAGCACTACTCAAACAGTCAATCACTACTACGTACAACAAACATGCAAACCACAGTACTTACACCCGACGAAGCCTTTGCCCAAACCGGCCTCTCTTTACCGCCTGCTCCTAAACCACTGGGCGTTTATAAGCCGTATCTGATCGACGGCAAATACCTGTACGTTTCGGGGCACGGTCCCGTACAAAATGACAAAAGCCTGATCATTGGCCGGATTGGCGCTGACATGGACATGGAGCAGGGCAAGTTAGCCGCTCGCCAGGTTGGACTGACAATTTTATCGACCATCAAAACCAACTTAGGTAGTCTCGACCGGGTGAAACGGGTAATCAAAGTGTTGGGCATGGTTAATTGCACGCCCGATTTTGAACGGCACCCTTACGTTATTAACGGTTGTAGCGAACTCTTCGCCGAAGTCTGGGGCGAAGAAAACGGCATTGGCGTACGGTCGGCGGTGGGATTTGGCTCGTTGCCCGATAACATTCCAGTCGAGATTGAAGCGTTGTTCGAACTAGCCTGATTCATGGAGCAAACACCCTGGTATTTCATTAACGATGTTACGGAGCTGGACAGTCCGGCATTAGTTGTTTATCCGGACCGGGTTCGGCAAAATATTTCGTTGCTGATACGGTCCATTGACGACATCAGCCGGTTGCGACCGCATGTCAAAACGCACAAATCAAGAGAAGCTACGCAACTGATGATGGCGGCTGGTATCCGCAAATTCAAGTGCGCAACCATTGCCGAAGCTGAGATGCTGGCCATGGTGGGTGCCCCTGACGTGCTACTGGCTTACCAACCTATTGGGGCGAAACAACATCGGTTCATTGAATTGATAAAAACTAATTCTTATACTCAGTTTAGCTGTTTGGTCGATAACCTCGTCACTGCACAACATCTATCAGATTTGGCAGTAGAAGCAGGTATGGTAATCCCGGTTTATATCGATTTGAATGTGGGAATGAACCGTACGGGTATCGCTCCAGATGAAGCTGCACTGACGCTTTACGAAGCCCTGGCTGAGTTAGAAGGTGTACGGCCTGTAGGGCTACATGCCTACGATGGGCACATTCGAAATCCGGATATTGACCTGCGTACGGCCGAGTGCGATGCTGCTTTTCGACCGGTGCAGCAACTCGCCGAAACGCTGACCGCACGAGAGTTCGATAAACCTGTTATAGTAGCTGGCGGAAGCCCAACCTTTCCGATTCATGCTAAACGTACCGGTGTTGAATGCAGCCCCGGTACGTTTATTTACTGGGATAAAGGCTACGGAACGATTCTTTCCGAACAGCCATTCCTACCCGCAGGCTTGGTTGTAACACGGGTTATTTCGTTGCCCGATCCGACGAAGATTTGCCTGGATTTAGGGCATAAATCCATTGCCGCTGAGTCGGAATTAGCGCAGCGTGTTACGTTCCTGAATGCGCCTGAATTGAAGGCTATTGGCCAGAGTGAAGAGCATCTGGTTATGGAAGCCGGGAAAGGACACTCGTATCAGATTGGCGACGTGCTGTATGGCCTACCGAACCACATCTGCCCAACCTGCGCCCTCTACGAACGGGCTCACACCATCGAAAAGGGAATAGTGACTGGCGAATGGCAAACCATCGCCCGAGATCGTATTATTTCTGTATAAGGTATTCGGTTCACTGTCGTGTTGAGGCTCTTGCTTTGCTAGTACCTTAGCACGACAGCGCTCGTACAATTTTACAACCTGACCACGTATTGACTCACCGTTACTTAAAACGCATATGTTTACCATTGACGCCCACCTCGATTTAAGCATGAATGCCCTGGAGTGGAATCGCGATCTGCGCCAGCCCGTCGATTACCTAAGAGAACGAGAACAGGGCATGACCGACAAGCCCGACCGCGCCAAAGCAACCGTATCGCTGCCTGACCTGCGCCGGGGTAACGTCGGCCTCGTGGTTGCCACCCAAATCGCCCGCTACGTTGCCCCCGATAATCCGTTGCCCGGCTGGCACTCGCCCGAGCAGGCCTGGGCACAAACGCAGGGCCAGCGCGCCTGGTACGAAGCTATGGAAGCGGCTGGTGAGATAGTGCAGATTCTTGATCTGGCCGGTCTTGAGAATCATCTGGCGCTCTGGAATGATGGTACGCCCAATGATCTGAAACCCGTTGGCTACATATTGAGTCTGGAAGGCGCCGACTCGATTGTGACGCCCGCCTACGTTGAGCGGGCGTATCAGTACGGGCTGCGGGCTATTGGGCCAGCGCATTACGGTCCGGGTCGCTACGCTCAGGGAACCGATGCAACTGGCTTTATGGGGCCGGCTGGCCATGCCTTACTTCGCGAGATGGAACGGTTCAACATCATTCTCGATGCTACTCACCTCTGCGACGATAGTTTCTGGGAGGCTCTCGACCATTTTAATGGCTCGGTTTGGGCGAGCCATAACAACTGCCGGGCACTCGTGAATCACAATCGGCAGTTCAGCGACGAGCAACTAAAAGAACTTATCGCCCGCGACGCCGTTATTGGTGGGGCGCTGGATGCCTGGATGATGGTGCCGGGCTGGGTACGTGGCCAGTCAACCCCTGAAGGTACAAACTGTAATCTAGCCGTGATGATTGACCACCTCGATCATATCTGTCAGCTGGCCGGAAATGCCCGGCATGTTGGTATCGGCTCCGACCTGGACGGCGCTTTTGGCAAGGAGCAATGCCCGTACGATCTGGAAACAATTGCCGATTTACAGAAAATTCCGGATTTGCTCCGGCAACGCGGTTACACGGATGGCGATATTCGTGGCATCATGCATGGCAACTGGCTTCGGTTTCTGCGCCAGGCGTGGAGTTAGTAGCCTGGCCGGGCTGTCGAACCAGCAGCTACCCGGACCAGCGTGGAGCCGCCCGTGCGGTCCAGGCTACACTTTTTCGTAATTCGTCACTCGCTTTTCATGTTTCGTCATCGACCTGCTGGGGAGAGAGCCTGACCTTTGTTGTGTACTAATTAACTCACAAACGTCATGAACACAACTCCCAACAAAAGCTCAACAAACAGCCTCATCTTAGGCGCTACCGGTAGTATTGGTTATGCGGTCACCACTAACCTACTGGCTCGTCAGTTGCCCGTTACCATTCTGGTACGCAATAAGGCCAAAGCGGAGGCTTTATTCCCGAACGCATCGACGCTTACCACAGTGGAAGGCGATGTGCAGAATACGACTCTGCTCAACGGCATAGCAGCGGACAAAACGCATATCTTTCACGGTATTAATTATCCTTACCACCAATGGTTTGGAAATATGCAGGCTGTTACGCAAAAAGTAATTGATGCGGCTTCACTGAACTCCGCTACTGTTGTTTTTCCGGGTAACATATACAACTTCGGCAATCGTAAAGAGCCCATTCGTGAAGACAGTCAGCCCAGACCCATTACCAGAAAAGGGCAATTGCGTGTCGAGATCGAAGCCATGCTTGAGCAGGCTGCCCAGGTTGGCCGTTGCCGGGTACTGAATGTTCGTTTGCCTGACTTCTGGGGCCCCAACGTTCTCCATGAGAGTGTGGCACCTATTTTTGAAGGAGCGCTGCATGGCAAGGCGCTTCCCTGGTTGCTAAACGCCGACGTACCTCATCAGGCAGTATATACCCCCGACGCGGCTGAAATTATAGCTCGGCTTATGCTGCACCAACCTACTCAGTTACCCGTAGCGCCCTACGAAGTCTGGAATTACGGCGGGACTGTTTTGCCTTCAGCACGTGCCTGGTTCGGGCAAATCAGTGAACTGGTAGGTAAATCTCTAAGCACACGGGTTTATAGCCGGTTCACAATCAGCTTTCTGGGGCTGTTTATCCCGATCCTGCGCGAAGTAAAGGAAATGTTGTATCTCTACGAAAACACAGTTTTGCTAGATGATACAAAAGTACGGGAAGCCTTCCCTGATTTTCGGCCAACACCTATGAGACAAGCGCTGACAGACACGTTGAGTTGGTTCGCTCAGCATCGGTTACAGCGTTCATTTACACCTGTTTCAACCGCAAATACTCCCGTAGTAGCTTAGTCAATAATCATTTATAACTCGTTCAATCCAATGAAAACCTTACTCAAACTCGAAGAATTAGCTTTGTTTCTAGGCTGCATTTATTTGTTCTCCCGGCTAACGTTCGCCTGGTGGTGGTTTCCAGCCTTGCTGTTATTACCCGATATAAGTATGATTGGTTATTTAATTAACCCAGCCGTCGGCGCAGTGACTTACAATCTAGTGCATCATAAAGCGCTGGGTATAATTATCGGGTTGGTTGGCCTGATGATGGGCAATCAAACGCTGATGCTGGCAGGGATTATACTCGTCGCCCATTCCAGCATGGACCGTGTAGCAGGATATGGCCTGAAATACTTTGATAGTTTCAAGCATACGAGTTTAGGGACGTTGTAGCGTGCCGTAGCGTGGTCGGAAACCCGCATAGCCCAAAGGTTAAGTTGTGGCTGGCAATCTCGCTTAGCAATTCAACTAACGGTGCGCGGGGTTTCCCCGCAACGGCGGACCGCCCGCCTTAGGCAACTTGGGCCGCCATGCGATACGCACCTGGGGTTTGCCCAGTCCATTTTTTGAATGAACGGAAGAAAACGCTCGGCTCGGCGAAACCCAATAAATAAGCAATGTCGGTGGTACTTAAGTTCGGCTCGCGCAGGTGTTTGACCGCCAGCTCTTTCCGGATGCCATCCAGCAATTGCTGATACGTTGTGCCTTCGTCTTTGAGGTGGAGTTGAAGCGTCCGGATGCCCATAGCCAACCGGTCGGCGACCGTGGCCAGGGTCGGCTCTTCGCCTTTCATAAGCGTAATGATTTCGGCTCGGACGCGGGCACTGAGCGTAGGTTTATGAAGCCGCTGTAAGAGATCGTCAGCGTGTTGATTAAACAAGGTGAACAGGCTGGGGCTGGCGTTCATAATCGGAGTGTTGAGCAGCGCAGCATCCAGCACCATCGCTGTTACATCGGCATCGAACGACAGTTGAGCAGGACTGAAAACCCGTTCGTGTTCGGTTATATCCAACGGACGAGGATACGAAAAGCGAACCTCACGGGCGGTTATGTGTAATCCGGTCATCGCCCGAATGGCGGATAGGTAAATTGACAGCTCTGAGTTTACCGCATAGGCTGGATAGATAATGTCAGGACTGATTAATTCAAGTGATAGAATATACTGTTCGCCTTCCTGGTGACCTACCGTCCGGATACCTTCGCAGACAATGTCCTGATACTGGCATAATTTCTCAAAGGCTTTGCCAAGTGTAGGACAGTGCATCATAACGTAGGCCAAAACACCAACACCGGCTGGATTAATCATTTCCCCCAGTTTTAGTGCAATGTTTGGATCACCCGTGGCGGCTACAATCTCGCGCCACAGCGCTTGTACCTGGCGAATCGCAATCCGGCCATCGGGATCACGAAGTTGATCGGTACTAACACCGATCGATTGGGCCAACTGCTCGGCATTGGCCCCTTTTTGCCGGGCGGCAAACAAGATCAGGTTAACCGAAGCAACCGAAAGGGTATGGTCAGTGAGCGGTACGTTCATCTAGCGAAAGATTCGTTCGTGGGGTACAAGCAGGTCAGGGAAGATGCGGCACGGAATATTCCCCGACTCATACACGTCGACCAACGCATATTCGCCGTTTTCTAGGGTGTACACGTTCACTGCTTTCTCTACCGGCTGAACAATCCAGTATTCCCGGACGCCTGCTTCTTCGTACAGGTTATATTTCTCGTTGAAATCATGTTTGGCCGTTCGGGGCGACGTAATCTCGATAATCCAGTCGGGAGCGCCCATACAGCCGTCATCATCTAACATGGTTAGGTCGCATATTACACAAATATCAGGCTGAATAACGGTGTAGATCTGATTCGGCTTTTTTCGATTCTGCACCGGCAGTCGTACATCAAATGGCGCGTCGTATACTTTACAGGGTTTATCCTCAAAATATTGTAAAAGAGTATATTCCAGATTTACCGATGCGTCCTGATGCTTACGTTTAGGGGCCGGAGACATTCGATGCAGTTTACCTTTGATAAGCTCAACGCTCTCGTCAAACTGCCATTTCAGATAGTCGGCGTAGGTATAGGTGCCCTTAGGATCGAGCTGCGAAATGTCCGTAATCATAAAGTTAGTTGGCAATTTGCTTATGCAAGTTCTTAAAATAATCGGCCGCCCGCAACAACCGACTTCCGTACCAGGAGAATAGTTCACCATCGACAATCAGCACCCGCGACGAAGGGCAGATAGCCTCAAATTCAGGGATGTGTTTTTCGATGAATGGGTACGGCTCCGACGACAGGAAGATCAGGTCAGGCTGGGCTGCCCGCAAATCGTCAGCCTTTATGTCTGGGTAACGCGTGCGATTAGAAAAGATATTCTGGAATCCGGCTCTTTCCAGCATCGCATGAATAAACGTATCGTTAGCTGCTACCATGTAGGGGTTGCGCCAGATGAAATAAGCAACGGTTAGTCGTGGGGCGGTGGGCAAAGGGCTGAGCGTTTGTTCAATCCATTGTGCTATACTTTCGGCAGCTTCCTGTTTACCTACTAATGCTCCCACGTCCCGAATCATCGCTATCGCATCAGGCAAGGTGGCCATGTCGGTGACGTGGACTCGGTAATGCCGTTGAAGTTGTTCAATCTGGTCGCGCGTGTTTTCTTCTTTATTGGCAATGATCAGGTCGGGTTGCAGCGCGTGAATTCGGTCGAGATGCACCGTTTTGGTGCCGCCTACAATGGCTTTATTTTTGACTTTATCAGCCGGGTAAACGCAAAATTTGGTAATGCCAACAACCTCTTCGTCCAGGCCGAGGTCGAAAAGCAATTCGGTTTGCGAAGGGACTAATGAAACAATGCGGTTGGGAAACATTATAAGCTATTTGGAAGCTGAAAATAGGCGTTCGGCATTGATTTAACGACTTTTAGCAACGTTTTGGTAGAGAGTTGAGTAATTTGTGCAACGTTTACTTTCGTAAACTGCTCCTTTCCCTATGAAATTTCTTGTCACTCTCGCTGCTACTGGTCTGCTTGCTCTTTCGGCATGTGGCCAAACGCCCGTTTCCGGTAAAATCACCTATGAAGGAATGCGCCGGATCGATATGTCGCAGATGCGCACGGTTGTCAATGGCCAGGAGGTGAGGCCCGGCAGTCCGGGTGCTCCTGACGCCCCCGAAGGCGGCTCAGACCGAGTTATTTCGTTTACACAGAAGTTGGTTTTTGCCGGGACAATGGCCAGGGAAGAACGTGATCGGCCTCAGAACTTTATGATGCGCCGGATGGGCGATCAGGGAGCGGGTGGTTCAGGCCAGCGTGATGGACAACCGCGCACCATGAACATGACGCCCCCTTTTGAGCAAACAACGTTTCTGGATCTGGCCAATCGGAAGGCCATTGAAGTGATGACCGTCAAGAAAGATTCGGCTACGCAGACGTATCGGACGGAACGCTCGATGCCCGCGGCCGAAGGGTGGCAATTGTCCGACAAGACTAAAAAGATTGCGGGTTATGTTTGTCACAAGGCCACCGTTACGCGTCGGATGTCCAGAAGGCAGGGCGGGCCTAACAGTAATGGCGCTGCTGCTCAAAGTAGCGATAACGCGCCCGAAGAGACCTACACAATCTGGTATACCACTGATCTGCCCTTCACGTATTCGCCCGTTGCCCGGCTAACCCCCGAGAAAGGTGTTGTGCTCCAGATCGAGTCGGATAGCGAGTCGTTTAAAGCGACCGGAGTTTCTACCGAAGCCGTTGCTGAAGCTACTGTACAGCCTCCCAAAGAGGCCAAACCTATTTCTGATGAAGAAATGAGTCAACTACGTCGGAGAACTATGGCCGACTTCCGGCAGAAGATGATGAATGCTGGTGCCTTCCCAGGCCGAAATTAATTCGGTGCATCAGCTACCCAATGAAGTGTGTGATCGGCAAATCAACGGTTTATGAAACAACTACTCTACAGCTTTTTCTTTATAGCCTGTATATCCATACTTAGCAGCCAAAACTTTGCCCAGGCCCAATCGGGTGCAATCCGTGGGACGGTGGTCGACTCCGTAACTCGTAAACCGTTGCTCGAAGCGTCGGTGTCTTTGTTGTCGGGCCGTGATTCGTCGCTCGTTACGTTCGGTATTACCGATGGCGATGGGCACTTTACATTCCCCAAAGTAGCCGAAGGGCAGTATCGGGTACTGGTCACTTATGTCGGCTATCGAAGTAAAGTCCGACGGGTATCGGTCACCAGCGCGACCCCGGCAGTCGATGCTGGTACGCTGGACCTGGTCGCCCAATCGCAGACGTTGGGCGAAGTGCAGGTACAGGGCGAACGGGCGCCTATTGCCGTCAAGGGCGATACGCTGGAGTTTAACGCTGGTTCGTTTAAAACGAGGCCCAACGCGCAGGTAGAGGAACTGCTCAAAAAACTCCCCGGCGTTCAGGTCGATCGCGATGGAACGGTTACGGCACAGGGCCAGGCTGTTAAGAAAGTCTTGGTAGATGGTAAGCCATTCTTTGGCGATGATCCGAAAATGGCGACGCGTAATCTGCCCGCTGATATAATTGATAAGGTTCAACTTTTCGACCAGATGTCGGAACAGTCTGCCTTTTCGGGGGTGGACGATGGCAACCGTGATAAAACGATTAATATCACGACCAAGAAAGACAAGCGTAAGGGCAGTTTCGGTCAGGAGTCCATTGGCGTAGGACCAAAGCCGGGCGATAATGCTCGTTATAACGGTCGGGTGAGTCTTAACCAGTTCAACGGTAGTCGTCAAATTTCTGTGTTAGGCATGGCCAATAATATTAACCAGCAGGGGTTTACGGCGCAGGATTTAGGTCTTGGGGGCAGTTTTGGCGGGGCTGGTCAAGGGCAGGGCGGTGGTGGAGGAAGTAACGTAATTCGCGGTGGAGCTGGGGGCGGCAATTTTGGTGGTCAGAATCAGGTAGGTAGCAACGCCATTACCCAGTCGTGGGCCGGTGGTCTTAACTACCGCGATGCGTGGGGTAAAAAAGTTGACGTGGCGAGCAGTTACAACATCTCGAACACCAATACGTTCACGAACCAAAGTAGCCGCCGGGAAAACGTGCTGCCGACAACAGATGTTGTAAACGGTGGAACGCCAGCCCGGACAGATTCGTCGTTTGTGCGGTATCAAACCAACGGATCAACAAACAGCAATACCAACAACCGCGCTAATCTACGACTTGACTACCGGCTTGATTCATTAACCACCATCCGGTTGATTCCAAGTGTGTCGTGGCTCAATTCCAGCTATAACAACACCAGCCAATCCCGTACGCTCAGTGGCCCAGACACGACCAACACCAGTAGCACGAACTATCGGTCGACAGGTAATGGCCTTAACGCGAATAACCAGCTGTTGTTGTTTCGTAAATTTCGGAAACGCGGCCGTACGGTATCGCTGAACTGGAACGTATCGGCTAACGATCAGGAAAATATAGGCTTTAATCAGTCGCAGAATCGATTTGTCCGGGCCAATACTCCGCTTTCTACAACGGCTGTGTCGACTACGGCCGTTTCTGGAACGGCAACGCCTGGTAGTCAGACTGCCGTTAATGGATTATTTGATAGAAATATCAATCAGCGCAGCAGTCAGCAAACAAACTCAATGACGAACAGCATCAACGTGAGCTACACGGAACCGCTGTCGCTGCGGCAAACGCTTGAATTTCATTACACGGTTTCCATGAACCGCAACACGTCAGACCGTATCGTCAATGATCGCAACGAATCGACTGGGCAGTACGACAGATTTAATACGCTACTCAGTAACAGCTTTATAAACACCTTTAACACCAACCGAGGTGGCGTTACGTGGCAAACCCGACGGCTGAAATATTCGTACTCACTTGGCCTCGATGGGCAGCAAACCAGCATGCGTTCAGATAATGTTAGGAGCGATACAAGCCTTGGTCGAATAGACATAAGCAGGACATATACTAGTCTGTTGCCCAATGCAATGTTTACCTATAACTTCGCCAGGAATCGGGCGCTTCGTATTAACTACCGTACCCGTATCAATGCGCCCAGCGTGAATCAGTTGCAGCCAGTTTTCAATAACACAAATCCGCTGAATATTCAGACAGGGAACCCAAGTCTACAGCCGGAGTTCAACCAGACTTTATCACTAAATTTCAATCGGTTCGAGCCGAACACGTTTCGAAACCTGTTCGCTTTTTTAAACATCAGCCGCACTGATAACAAAATTGTTAATTCAACAACGTTTACTCAGGCCGGGGCACAAACGACGCAGCCCATAAATACGGACGGGTACTATACCGTAAACGGGTCGCTGGTGCTGGGACAGCCTGTCAAATTCGGTGAGCAGAAAGCGAATCTGAACTTCACAACCAATGTGACGTATAACCGGGGTACGAGCTTTATCAATAACCAATCAAACCAGTCCCGGAACTGGTTTGTGGGCCAGGGCGTGGGGATTAGCTCAAATTTCACCGAGAAACTAGACCTTAATTTAGTCGGTAACATCAATCTCCAGTCGGCGAAGTACTCGCTGCAACCGCAGCAGAATACAACGTTCCTCAACCAGACCGTTACGTTGGATGTATTCTACCAACTGCCGTTCAATTTCACCATCTCCACAGATGTATATTATAATCGCTACGGTGGTAATTCGGCAAGCTTTAATCAGTCGTTTACGCTTTGGAACGCAACCTTAGCCAAGCAGTTGTTTAAACAGAAGCAGGCCGAGTTGCGCTTTCAGGCGTTCGACTTGCTGAATCAGAACCGCAGTATTGTCCGGAACGTAACCGATACGTATGTAGAGGAGGTGCAAAGCCAGGTGCTGAACCGCTACTTCATGGTGAGCTTCGTGTATAACCTGCGGAATTTTGGCGCTGGCATTACACCACCCCGCGACCCATTTCAAGAACGCGGTTCAGGAAACCGGGGAGGACGCGGACAAGGAGGAGGTTTCCGCCGGAATTAGTGCTGTTAAAAGAGAGACTATTCGTTTTCGCAAAAAATCTACGCTCCAGCGTGTTGGTCTGAACAATATCAGATCGGTCGGCTGGAGCGTAGATTTTTTGGTACCAGTCAGTACCGGTACCAAAAAATCGTATAAGGTAATCTTATGGCGAAATAGCAAACTATAGTACAAGCTACCCGCAATTTATTCCGGAATGATCTGAGCTTTATGTTCACGCCGTGTTTGATGCGTTGATGAAGGTAACGACTGGTCATCGGACGGCGCGAGAGGCTTTGGGGCCCGATTGAGCTGATAATCGAATTTACCTGTATCGGTCATCCGCTCTTTGTGATTTTTCTGCTGTTGAATGTAGTTGTTAACCTGCTCTTTAACTTGTTCGTAAGCAGTCATCAACTTCTCTTTCAAACCTGGGCCAGACGAAGAATCACCTGATTGGGTACGTTTATCATACTCACTTTTCAACCACTGGCGAGACTCGCGACCAGTGCGCGGAGCCGTCAATAAACCGATCGTTACGCCGGTTGCAATGCCAACAAAAAAATCACGGGTGCTACGCATCGTCGTAAGTGTTTAAGAGTGAACTATTTTTATAACACTGCAAAATTTCATGCCAGCGTGAGCAGCAGCGTTTTACTTTGAATTAAAGGGTTGATATATAAATGGTTAAAACATTGGGTGAAGGTAGCCTCATCAGGTTTTAAGCATACCACATGAGGACTAGTTTCCCCATAGATTGTGCATTCATATCGCCGGTTGGGTTGCCGCTGCATTAATTGCGTTGACGTTCTGATTGGCACAAAAAAAGAGCCCAATTGCAGTTGGACTCTTTCGTATGTGTTCGCTATGACTATTTAATGTACCGAAAATCTTCGCCACCCTTCAGGGCCAGTAGCGTCTCGTACATAAGCTTGATTACGTTCTGAACATCGTCCATGTGGACGGTTTCAACAGTCGTGTGCATATACTTCAAAGGCAGTGAAATCAGGGCAGAGGCAATGCCTTCTGTGGCGTACGCAAAAGCGTCAGTATCAGTGCCGGTTGAGCGACTAACCGCCTGACGCTGGAACGATATGTTCTGCTGCTCAGCTACGCCAATCATAAAATCAAGCACGTTGTTCTGCACCGCCGGGCCGTAGCATAACACAGGGCCATCGCCACATTTCAGATCACCCTGCTCTTTTTTGTCGTATTTGGGCGATTGAGTGTCGTGCGTGACATCGGTGCAGATGGCCAGGTCGGGGCGAAGCCGTCGGGCAATCATTTCGGCCCCACGCAGGCCAATTTCTTCCTGAACCGCGTTGACGATGTAAAGCGTGAAGGGGAGTGTTACGTTGTTTTCTTTAAGCAACCGGGCCACTTCCGCAATCATGAAACCCCCCATGCGATTGTCCAGCGCCCGACCCACAAAATAACGCCCGTTTAACTCCATAAGCCCGTCGGAGAAAGTGCAGACCGTACCGACGTGAATGCCCATGTCGAGTACTTCCTGTTTCGTAGCGGCACCTACGTCAATAAACAAGTCTGTTACTTTGGGAGCCGTGTCTTTGGCCAGATCACGAACGTGGATGGCCGGCCAACCGAACACACCGTCGACAACGCCTTTCTTGGTGTGCAGGTGAACCCGCATTGATGGCGCAATGAGTGCATCGGAACCGCCGTTTCGCCGAACAAAGAGGTAGCCGTCGTCGGAGATGTAATTCACAAACCACGAAATCTCGTCGGAGTGGGCTTCAATAACGACTTTGTAATCTTTACCCGGCCCGATAACACCCACTGCCGTACCGTAGGTATCGACAATGTACTCATCGGTATAAGGCTTGAGGTAATCCAACCAGATCTGCTGTCCCGACGACTCGAAGCCGGTCGGAGAGGCATTGTTAAGGTACTGATAGAGGAAGTTTCTACTTTGTTCGTTCATTCGTTTTTAAATCTATACCCCGCAAAACCGAATTGAGCAGAAAAAGCTGGGCCGTTTCTACACATCATTTGCGTTCCTGCTGCAAGGTAAATGACTCTTCTGTTTTGACAAAAGAATCAGAATCCAATCCGTTCCCGTTTCTGCTCGACGCCCATTGCTCTGGCGATTTCCATAGCGATGCGGTCATCGTATTTGCGTTTCCAGTAATCGGCTTCCAGGCGAAGCTTGTCTAGCTCGACCTGCTGTTTTTCGAGCGTCAGCCGGAGGGTTTCGAGTTCGTGGTTAGTCACTTCAACCGGTTTGTCGTCAACAACTTGCGCAGTAATGGCGTCGTCGGTGAAAAGCGTAACGGGTGGAATGTTTAAGGCGTTGGCAATCTGAGCCAGCCGGGAGAGGGTCAGGTCGGTTTTACCACGCTCAATGTCGCCGTAGGCCGTAGTGGACAAACTCAGTAAGTCGGCCATGTTTTCCTGCGATAAACCGCGCTGGAGTCGTAGCAGCCGTATCTTTTCTGCGATGGATGCCTTCATATCAAGTAACAACGATAAAATCTAAACTAAAACCGACACTGATTTTCGGGATGATAACGCAATTTTGCATCGTTAGGTGCAAGATAGCGTTAAACACGAAGAGAACTGGGGTTTCACAGAGGCTACGGAGTTATATCACATAAACTCTGAAGGTAAGCTTTGAGATCTCTGTGAGACCTCGGTTCTCTCCGTGTTCAAATTAACCGAAACTTACATTAATCGTTATTCGTTTTTAAACTTAAAGAGTAAACCCAATTTATGAATTACGAAAAAGAATTCCGCAAGTTCGCCGTGCACCATATGGGCCTCAATGGCCTAACTGTGGACGGTTACATGAACCACACCGTCGAAAATATGACGCGCTCGGTCATTGAAGAACGCCCGATGAACTTCCGTGAGGTAGACGTATTCTCGCGCCTGATGGCTGATCGTATTATTTTCATGGGTCTGCCCGTCGACGATAACATCGCTAACATCATTGTAGCGCAGCTGTTGTTCCTGGAGTCGGCCGATCCAAAGAAAGATATTCTGATGTATTTGAATAGCCCCGGTGGATCTGTCTACGCCGGTTTAGGGATTTACGACACCATGCAGTACGTTCGTCCTGACGTGGCCACGGTTTGCACGAGCTTGGCGGCTTCAATGGGAGCCGTACTGCTGGCCGGTGGTGCTGCCGGCAAACGGTCGGCGTTACCGCACGCCCGGATCATGATTCACCAGCCATCGGGCGGTGCGCAGGGGCAGTCGGTGGACATCGAAATCACGGCTCGTGAAATTGTTAAGTTACGGGAAGAACTGTATCAGATTTTAGCTGATCACTCGGGTAAGAGCGTCGAGCAGATTGAGAAAGATTCGGATCGCGACAAATGGATGCGGGCTGAAGAAGCTAAAGAATACGGCTTAATCGATGAAGTGTTACGTCGGGAAAAAACGGCGTAGTTCAGCCATCATTAGTCAGACAAAAAAAGCGTAGCGGGTTCGGCCCTCTACGCTTTTTTATTGTTGTCCTTGTGAGAAATTAAGGATTCGCCAGCTTCATCGTTTTGGATTCTGTCAGGAGAGAAGGGTTGCCGGTTAGTTGGCGGATAACGGCGACCTCCTCTGAACTGTATACAGAACCATCGGGCCGGAAGATGTCATGAAACCAGATTTTAGGTTCTTCTCCGCTAGGCATGGGGGCGTCCCAGGCATAAACCGTGTTTGTTTTTCCTTTCACTAACCCCCAGTTAATGGCCCCTACGTTATACTTTTTAAACACGGGTAAACAAGTCTGAAACGTGCTGTTACGTGTACGGGCCATATACTCGGTGCAGATAATGGGCCGTCCGGTTTTCTGAAGGTCCTCGATTGCTTCTTCTAACTTGGAGGCCTCCTGGTAATCGTGAAAGGTGATAATGTCGGAGTTTGCTCTTATTAAATCGTTGGAACGGCGATGATCATTCCAGGAACCAACTGTTATGGGTTGGCTTGGCCTGACAACGCGCGCCCACTCGAATGTCTTGGTTAACAAGGGCATCACATCATCCATGTAGCCTGAGTTCGTTGGTTCATTATACAGATCCCAGGCAATCACACGCGGATCATGGGCAAAAGCTGATATGACACCTTTCGTGTAGCTTTCCAGACCATGCCAGGTTGATGGGTCTTTGAGCCGCTTGGTGCCGGGGGCGCGTACCCAGCCCGAGTTGTGAATACCGGGTTTGGGAGTCGGTTGCTTGCCTAGGGCAAACTCATCGTTCCAGCACGAATCGAAGAGCACAAACATAATCTTGATTTTGTGCCTGTCAGCAATCCGAAGAAATTGGTCGATGCGCTTCTTAAAACCTTCGGCATCATTTTCCCACAAAAGATTATGCAGAAATACGCGCATGACGTTCATACCGACTCCTTCAGCGTACCCCAGTTCACGATCAATGGTGACCGAATCAAAGGAGTCAGCCTGCCACATTTCCAACTGGTTGATCGCAGTACTTGGAGTGAAGTTAGCGCCTACCAGCCAGGGTTGCTTAGCGTACCATGCTTTGGCTTGCTCGGGCGTCCACCGGCCAGCAAATACGGTTGGCTTGGTGGGATAGAAGTGCTTCCAAAGCCAGAACGAACCCAGTAGCACTAAAGCTACGAGTAAGGATATAGATAAATTTTTCATGGAATAATGATGGGAGACGAAGTGCAATATAAATCAACAACCAAGACTAAGCCAATGCTCTTATTAAAAGGTCAATATTTTCAGTTAATACGTAGACTTACGAGCGTAATGGGTTGTGCAACAGGCAATCAGAGGGGATATTAAGCGAAGGAAGTGCGATCTGATTCGGGCCACCCTCCACAAATCAAGGCTTTTGCATTTGGCCATCTCACGACCGATTAATAACTTTGTTTACTGCTGACGACCCGGGTTCGCCTGGGTCGTCTTTATTTACCAGAACAAAAGTAACAAAGGACCTAAAAGAACCGTTAACCAAGCCCAGGTAAGGCCCATTTTCAGGCGTTTTATCTGTTAAACAACCAGCCCTTTTACTCTGCAAACGTACATGCCACAAATCAGTTGCTCGTTCTGCGGACGGCGCAAAAACGAGGTGATGCTGCTGCTGTCAGGAATCGACGCGCACATCTGCAACTACTGCATTGAGCAGGGACACCAAGTGGTGTTAGAAGAAATGCGCCCTCAGCGTAGTGAACCGGCCGAGGTAAACATTAACCTCATAAAGCCAATAGATATGAAGCATCACCTTGACCAGTATGTAATTGGTCAGGACAATGCTAAAAAATCTATTTGCGTTGCTGTCTACAATCACTATAAGCGGCTAATGCAGCCCAAGACCAACGATGATGTGACGATTGAAAAATCGAACATTATTATGGTCGGTGAAACCGGTACCGGAAAAACATACTTAGCCCGCTCCATTGCGAAAATTCTTGAAGTACCATTCTGTATAGCCGATGCAACGGTCATCACCGAGGCTGGCTACGTGGGGGAAGACGTCGAGACGATTTTGACGAGGCTCCTGCAGGCGGCCGATTACAACGTCGAAGCGGCCGAACGTGGCATTGTTTATATTGACGAGATCGACAAAATTGCTCGTAAGGCGGATAACCCCAGCATTACCCGCGACGTTAGCGGAGAAGGTGTGCAGCAGGCTTTACTGAAGCTGTTAGAAGGTTCGGTCGTAAACGTACCACCCCAGGGAGGACGTAAACATCCCGATCAACGGCTGATTGCTCTGAATACCGAAAACATCTTGTTTATCTGCGGGGGCGCGTTTGACGGCATTGAGCGGCATATTACCAAACGGATCAACACCCGGCCCATTGGTTTCTCGGGTGACCGACGGCTCAATGATACCTTCGAGAAGGGACATTTGATGCGTTATATTTCGGCCCTCGACCTGAAATCATTCGGATTGATTCCCGAGCTTATTGGGCGGTTGCCGGTGCTGACGCACCTTGAACCTTTAGATCGTGCGGCTTTGATGCAGATCCTGACAGAACCGAAGAACGCGATCACGAAGCAATACGATAAGCTTTTCCAAATGGAAGGTATTACGCTCCATTGGGACCCCAGTGCACTGAATTATATTGTTGATCAGGCGTTGCAGTATGGGCTGGGGGCTCGTGGACTCCGCTCGATCTGCGAGTCTATCATCACCGATGCCATGTTCGAGATGCCATCGCAATCAGGCGTTAAAGAGCTCATCGTCAGTCTGGAATATGCCCGTGAGAAGTTCGGAAAATCCAGTACGTATCAGTTACGCTCAGTGGCCTAGTCTGTCGAATAGAATGGCAAAAAACAAGCCCCGATTTCACAGGAAATCGGGGCTTGTTTTTTGCCATTTACTCGGAATTCTTCATTTGTGTGTAACAAAGCAACAAGCGTTCAGTTTATCCCTTGATAATTAATCTGTTACATTCATTATAACGTATGTTACTTATGAAAATCAGTACTCAACGCCTTTTAGGTGGCTTGTTGATGGTTAGTTTATTTACTGCCTGCAGCCGTCCAGTAGCTTATTTTCAAAAAAGTTCACGGGAGCATTTTGCAACAGCACCGGCTACGCCAGTGGCTTCTCCTATGCTAGAAACTCCCGCTGCACCGTCAGTCCAAACGCCAGCATTAGTTACTTCCCCTGCCGAACAAGTTGCCCAGGCGAAGGCGGCCTTACATCAAATGGATGCACTGGTTAGTAGCGATAGTAAGCTAGCGAGTGACAAATCATTACAAAAGCGGTTGGGTCGCGTTCGGACAATGCTGGCCTCTGCTTCGACAAGTTCAGCCTTGACATCGGCAGCAACCAACAAATCGCACAAAGCAAACCTGATGGAGCGGATGGTGCTGAAGAAAATGAATAAGAAAATCAACAAGCAACTGGCACCTAGCAATCCGAACAAGGCAATGGCTAATACGGGTGTTCTGGCCGCTGGAGCCGTCCTGGTCATTGTGGCGCTTATTTTATTATTAACAGGAGCTAGCTCTACCCTCGGAGTAATTTTATTACTAGCCGGAGCGGTTGTCTTATTAGTTGGTCTCCTGTAAATTACAGGGTGTTGATAATCAAATTAATACGTTGATACCTTTTAGCTCTATTGATAAAATAGGTAAAAAGGTATCAACGTACTTAAGCAACTGCGTTCAATCAAATTTTTTTGTCAATCCACAACAAACCATAGAAGATGCAGTTGTTGTGGATGATACATTAAACGTTTATCCTTTAAATCCCGTACTCTATGAGCACATTCTCCAAGCATCTTTTCGCAGCCCTTATGGGGGTCGCTGTTATTTCTTCATGCAGTCGTCCAGTAGCTTATTTTCAGAAAAGCCAACGCGAAAGTTTTAAATCACCAAAACAGGAAACCGTTGCCGTAGTAACGCCGGTTGAAGCTACTCAACCAGCTGAGGTGAGTCCTTTGGCTACTGAGACAGCTCCTGCACCAGCCGAACAAGTTGCCCAGGCCAAACAAGTGATGAATCAGGTGGAGGCTTATGTCCGGAACGATAACAAACTGGCGTCAAACAAGAAATTAACCAATCGCCTTGAGCGGGTTAAGGAGTTGTTGACCGTTTCTGGTGAGAAAGCGGCCGTGTCGACAAATACAGCATCTGCCAAGAAGATGTCGCTGATGGAGCGGACAATGCTCAAGAAGATTGACAAAAAAATTAAGAACCACGTAGCGCCCGACGAAGCAAAGGCGCTGAATCGTAACGCCCGTAATGGTATCATCATTGGAGCCATTGGACTTATCTTATCTCTCCTCTTTACGGGAGTTATCGGTGTCCTTGGTCTGATTCTTTTAATAGTTGGTATTGTACTTATTCTGCTAGGTGTTTTAGAATAGTCAGCTCTTTTCTATAATGATCGGCGTTGATATAGTCAGTGAGACTGTGTGAACGCCGATTAATTTTATGAAGCAATAGCCAAACAAATAGTTAGCAAGCTTTATGAGGCTGCTAATTCACCGTCCCCTTACGTAAGATTTATGTAACATTGTCTGGTTTTCTTGTCTATGGCTTAACAAAGCAAACCATGTTGGGTTGATGGGTTGATAACTACAAGGTTCACCTAACTCAGATGTGTCTATGCAAACCTTAACTAACCGTTTTTTTGCTGCCCTACTGGGCATTGCTACACTTGCTTCGTGCAGCCGCCCGGTTGCGTATTTCCAGCGCGGTCCGGTAGAGCATTACAATGCTCCTAAAATAGAAGCAGTAGCTGCCGTAGCGACCCTAGAGCAAGCCCAGCCTGCGGAGGTTATCGAGCCGACGAGTGCTGCTCCAGCGCTTGAGCCAACACCTGTGCAGCAGGTAGCACAAGCAAAGGCTGCCATGACGCAGATTGAGACTTATGTGCGGAATGACAGCAAGCTAGCAGCTCACAAGAAGCTGAACAAGCGGATGGATCGGGTGCGGAACATGCTCAATACGGTAGCCACCAAAACGCTCTCGGCACCGACAACGTCAGCATCTGCAAAAAAGATGAACCTCCTGGAGCGCATGACTGCCAAACGGATTGACAAGCAAATTAAAAACAAGCTATCGCCCGAGAAGACCATGGCTCAGTCCAGGATGACCATTGGTATTATCGTTGCTGCAGCTGGCTTGCTATTGCTGCTGATTGGGAATGGATTCGGTGCCGTCATTGGCGGTATTGCTCTCTTGGTGGGTGTCGTGTTAATTATCTTGGATCTGGTTCAATAAACAAACCTGCTTATGCCTGAGCCCGCAACGCTGGTTCTCATTCACGGCCACGGCGTAGATGCTTCCATTTGGGACGGCATCTACGCCGATTTGGCTTTAGAAACGTCAGTTCTTACACCAGATTTTGCCCGCCTGACCAACCACACAACTATCGAAGCGTATGCCGAAGACTTGTTGGCCCGCCTGCAAGCAGCGCAGCTAGACAAAGTGCTATTAGTCGGTCATTCGATGGGCGGATACATGGCCCTAGCTTTCGCTGAGCGGTGCCCCGACTATGTGCAGGGACTATGTCTGTTTCACTCGACGGCCTACGCTGACGACGAAGCTAAAAAGGAACAACGTCAGCAAGTCATTCAGAAACTGGACGCTTCTGGAGGCCGGTCCTTTCTCGAAACGGCGATCACAAACATGTTTGCTGCGGAGAACCAGCCGAAGATGCAACAAACAATAGTGCAGTTAATTGATCGGTACAGCGAACTACCTAAAGATGCGCTGCTTGCGGGGATTCAGGCAATTTTATCCCGCCCTGACCGCACGCACGTTATCCAGCAGGCTACGTTTCCTGTATCGATTGTGGCCGGTCGGTATGATCAGCTTGTACCTCTGGAAAAGAGTCAGAAGCTGGCAGAAGTAGTCCCTAACGTAAACCTGACGATACTTGAACATTCGGGACATCTGGGCATGGTAGAAGAGCCTGAGGCCTCGCTGGACGCACTTCGGTCATTCGTTCGCTCTGTATAGCAAAATTTGAAAAGAATAGCGAAAAGGAAGTCTCGTCGGCTTCCTTTTTGTAGTTCGGTCTTTTTCGCCTGATAATCCGTAAACTTGCACCAGATTTTGGAAGTCAGAGTAGGATTGTTACTTTTTTAAGAAATGGCTGAGCTTTTTAACGTTTATCCGTTATACGATATTGAACCGGTTCGGGCGCAGGGAAGCTACCTGTGGGACGTCAACGGGACGCGCTATCTTGATCTGTATGGTGGTCATGCCGTAATTTCGGTCGGGCACACGCACCCTCGCTATGTGCAGGCGATCAGCGACCAGCTGCATAAGATTTCGTTCTATTCAAACTCCGTCCGGATTCCCCAGCAGCAGGAGTTAGCCGATAAACTAGGTGCTCTGTCTGATCACCCCGATTATACATTGTTTTTGTGTAACTCGGGAGCTGAAGCCAACGAAAACGCCTTGAAACTGGCGTCGTTTCATAACGGCCGGACTCAGGTAGTGGCCTTCTCGAAGTCGTTTCACGGACGCACGGCTGGCGCTGTCGCGGCTACTGATAACGCATCAATCGTTGCTCCGGTGAATTACAGTAAACACGTTACGTTTCTGCCCTACAATAACGTTGAAGCGGTTCGGGCGGGCATAACGTCGGAGACCTGCGCCGTCATTATCGAAGGCATTCAGGGGGTAGGGGGCATTAACGTAGCGACTGATGAATTTTTGCAGGCACTTCGTCAGCGTTGCGACGAGACAGGCGCTGTCCTAATTCTCGATGGCGTTCAATGTGGCTACGGACGTTCCGGTAAGTTTTTCTCGCATCAATTCAGTGGTATCAGGGCTGATATTATCTCCATGGCGAAGGGAATGGGTAATGGCTTTCCTATCGGTGGCATCCTGATTTCTCCTTCATTTAGGGCGAGCTACGGTTTGCTGGGTACTACCTTCGGCGGAAATCACCTGGCTTGTACGGCTGCCATTGCCGTGCTGGACATCATGAAAGACGAAGGGCTGATGGAAAATGCCACGCGTATGGGTAATTACCTGATGGACGGCATTCGGCAGATTGGTGGTTATAAAGAATTACGCGGCCGCGGCTTGATGATTGGTATCGAATACGATTTTCCGGTTGATGCGCTGCGTAAGACGCTGCTGTTCGAGCACAAGCAATTCACGGGTGTAGCAGGTAAGAATATCATTCGTCTACTACCTTCTTTAGCGCTTGGCATTGACGAAGCCGATCAATTCCTGGAAGCGTTAGGAAAAGAAATGAAGGTTGTTCATTAACCGCAAAGGCGCAAGGTAAAGCGCAAAGGGCGCAAGAAAATGACCGAAAATGAAATTGCCAAAATCACTTTTGAGTGTTCGTTAAAAGTACATCGGCGGTTAGGGCCAGGGTTACTTGAGTCAGCTTACGAGAGTGTCTAAACTATGAGCTAAGTAATGTCGGCCTATCTGTCGAACGTCAAAAAGGGCTTCCACTTGTGTATGATAGCATCAAACTCGATGTCGGTTACAGAATTGATTTGTTGATTGAGCAGAAAGTAATCGTCGAGTTAAAGGCAGTAGAAAGTCTTAACGATGTGCATACGGCACAAGTAATCACATATTTGAAGCTCTCAGGCTGCCGACTTGGCTTACTCATAAACTTTAATGTGGCCTTATTAAAAGATGGAGTTCGACGCTTAGTTAACAATCTATAACTTCTTTGCGACCTTTGCGCTATCTTTTGCGCCTTTGCGGTTAAATAACAATGACCAACTTTCTCTCCCTAGCCGACGTCACTGACCTTAATGCACTAATACAGTCTGGCCTTGACGCTAAAGCCAATCCTTTCGCCGACCAACAATTAGGCAAGAACAAGACCATCGGTTTAATTTTCTTTAATTCGAGTCTACGCACTCGGTTAAGCACGCAAAAAGCAGCTCAGAACCTGGGTATGAACGTCATGATCATGAACGTTGGCCAGGATAGCTGGGGACTGGAAATGGAAGAGGGCGTGCTTATGAATGGTGATAAAGCCGAACACGTTCGTGAAGCAGCCGCCGTAATTGGCCGCTATTGTGACGTTATCGGGATTCGGGCCTTTGCCGAGTTGAAAGACCGTGATAAAGATTATCAGGAGCAGGTAATGCACCAGTTTGCCAGGTACGCCGGTACGGTGCGCCGTCCGGTGCCAATTGTCAATCTGGAGTCGGCAACACGTCATCCACTACAATCATTGGCCGATTGTATCACGATTGAAGAATCGAAAGCGAAATTAAGCCTGGCTCGTCCGAAAGTAGTGCTGACCTGGTTACCGCATTTTAAACCCTTGCCCCAGGCGGTGGCTAATTCGTTCTGCGAGTGGATGAATGCCCGGGCAGCCTCGGGTGACGTAGAGTTCGTGGTGACGCACCCCGAGGGCTACGAGCTGGCCCCCGAGTTTGTTGGAAACGCTAAGGTCATTTATAATCAAGACGAAGCGTTTGCCGGGGCAGATTACATCTACGGAAAGAACTGGTCGTCGTATACACAGTACGGGCAAGTATTGACCCAAGATCCTTCGTGGGCCGTCACAATGGACCATATGAACCTAACCAACAATGGGAAGTTCATGCATTGTTTACCGGTTCGGCGTAATTTAAAAGTGGCGGATAACGTCCTCGACAGTCCACAATCCTTGGTGATTGAGCAGGCTGCCAACCGTGAATGGTCGGCCCAGGCTGTTTTAAAAGAGATCCTGCAAAATTTAGCGTAAGCAGAGAGGAATGGATGTGAAGCATCAAGAACACGTTTCCATTAATTCACACCTCTGTGTTTAAAAACAATGGATAATCTTACTGTTATAAAAATAGGCGGGAATGTCATCGACGATTCTGCTGCTTTACAACGTTTCCTGACGGCTTTTGCTAAGCTGGCTGGTCCGAAGCTACTCATTCACGGCGGAGGGAAAATTGCTACTCAGATAGCGGCTAAGCTGGGTGTCGAAACGACCATGGTTGACGGGCGCCGTATTACTGACCAGGCTATGCTCAACGTAGTGACGATGGTGTATGGAGGTTTGGTCAATAAGCAAATAGTGGCTAAGCTCCAGGCGCTGGACGTAAACGCCATTGGCCTTACCGGAGCCGACGCCAGCACTGTGTTGTCTGAGAAGCGCCCGGTTAAAGACATTAATTATGGATTTGTTGGCGACATTAAAGAGGTTGATTCAGGACAAATCCAGTTCTTTCTCCGTCAGGAATTGACTCCTGTGTTTGCGCCCATCACATACGACGAGGTGGGTAACTTGCTAAACACAAATGCCGACACAATGGCGTCGGCGATTGCGGTAGATATGAGCCATCACAACAGTGTAACACTAATATACTGTTTTGAGAAGAAGGGAGTTCTGGCCGATCCCAATGATGATAGTAGTGTAATTTTAGAATTGACACCTACTTTGTATGCCGAGTACAAAGCCGCCGGAACCATCAATAAAGGCATGATACCAAAGCTGGATAACGCTTTTCAGGCCCTGCAACAGGGAGTCTCGAAGGTAATTATCTGCCATGCTGATGAAGTTGCTTTGGCAGTGGAGCAAGGGGCAGGCACTACACTGAAACAGTAAAGCGGCTTTCCTGCCGCTATTGAAACAAGAAAAAAGCAGCTGGGAAGCTGCTTACTTTTCTGCCAGCAAATGAACGACGCGACGAACGCCCATAAATCGTCGTTTGTAATAATCGGCGTGAAGGTAGTCGTAACGAACGCCACCGTTCCAGGCGGAATGAATAAATTTTACTCGGTTACCAACCACTTCTGTGATCAGACCAACATGGCCAATTCGACTGCCTCCTGAACTGTGTCCTTTGAATAAGATCAGATCGCCGGGTTGCGCTTCGTCCTTGTCAATAGCCTGGCCAACGTTGCCCTGGGCAGCGCTGGAGTGAGGTAATGAAATGCCGAAATGTTTAAAGCAAAACCGGGTGAAGCCCGAGCAATCAAACCCGTGGGTGGTAGTACCGCCAGAGCGATAGCGAATGGTGAGATGTTTTTTGGCAAAGCTGATGACGTCACTAACGAGTGGGATCTGCTCGTAAAAGCTTACGTTATCAGAGGTTACGGCGGGTACTTCAGCTACAGTGGGTGTTCCATTGATTACGGTGGGTACTTCAGTTACGGCGGCTACGGTTTGAGCTTGAACGATGCCAAACGAGACAACACAAACTGTTGTCAGGAGCATTTTCCTCATCATTAATATAGGTCAAATTCAAATTACGTGTTATAAAAGTATTGAATTGTGGAATTATTGCCAAATAAATGAGGAATATATTCTACACTTTTAATGTAGTTGGTGAACGTATAAGATTATAATTTATTGATAATTAGATCATTATATAATAGAAAATAAGTAAGATAAATAATAATTTAATATAGAAGATGAACAAATTGCATAGACTCTGATGTCGTAATTTTTTAAGTTAGAAAAAACTGGCCCATGAGGTGGAGATGACTCCACCTCATGGGCCGCTTATGAGCACACTATATTAGTTAATTAAAACCAACCTGCACCAGCGACTCTGAATGGCCAGGGGATAGCTAACAAGATGAGTAATAGACCTAGACCATAAAATATAGCAACCATACGATGTTTACTTATGGCGTCAGTGAGCCGCTTGTGTCTGGAGTAACCAATAGTCACAAGAACAGCAGCAATGAGCATTGTTGTAATGTGCTCTACTGTATAAAACCGGTAGAACTTGTCCATGGCCAGGTCAAAATTGACTTTGGGACTACCGCCAGCGCTTGCCGGAATTAAATACAATAGCAAGCCGCCCGTTACTTGCAGGTGCGTTGCAATCAGGGCGAACAAATACAGCTTTCGATTGCCATCTGTGTATGAGTTTTTAGCGCTAAGCCGTTGGATGGCTATAACTACGGCGGCTACCAGCAGGATGAGCACAATCCAGCGCAATCCGGAATGGGCATGTCGGAGAATATTGTAAAGCATTAATCAAACGAGTTAGAATTGTTCGGACAAAGAAACAACCAAATGGCTAACTTATGCAGAGAATCGTTTGTTTGGGTAGTATGATCCTCTACAATACTACCTACAGTGTGGCCAGTGAAATTGCTTCAGACTGGCTCCGCTGGATGAAAGCGTTCTATCTGCCAGCCGTAATGGCCACTCAATTACCAGTCAGTTACCGAATGCTCCGTCTTCTTACCGAGCTTGATAACGGGGGCGTGACTTATTCTGTGCAATTTGATTTCAGAACGATGGATGACTACTCATCATACCAACATCTCCACGCCGATGCTATGCAGGAGCGGATTAAGCACCGCTTTAGCAACCAGTTCCTGTCATTTGATACGCTGCTGGAAGAAGTTTAAAACCTCGTTAGCTCCCTAGTCGGGCATAACCTTGGTTGGCATAGTCTTCAGACTACGTTCAACCAGGAAGCCGGTAACGGCCGAACGCAGTCTCCAGACCGCAACCAACTGAAAACTATTGCTAACCCGTCTAAACGTTTACCGAAGCTTGCTGGCTTCTTCTCTTGTTCACGGTTAACAAAAACGCCGGTAGTAAAATCAAATTAGACGCCATACCCATCAGCAGCGTAATAGAAACCAGAATGCCAAGTGCCACTGTGCCCTGAAACGTTGATGCGGTGAAAATGGCGAAACCCGCAAACAAAATCATGGCGGTGTAGAACATACTGATCCCCGTATACCGAATGGTCTCCGATACGGCTCGTTCAAGGCTAAGTTTCTGATTACGTAACTCATCGCGATACTTTGTGATAAAATAGATCGTGCCATCCGATGAGATACCAAACGCAATGCTGAAAATCAGGATCGTAGACGGCTTCAGGTGAATACCGCAGAAGCCCATAATACCCGCAGTAACGATTAAGGGCACAACGCTTGGCAAAATAGCAATCAGGCTCAAACGAATGTCGCGTAAAAGAATGACCAGAATTACCGAAACCAGTACAATCGCCAGTACCGTACTCTCGGCCAGGTTCGTTAACAGATAGTCGTTGCCTTTAGTAAACACGACGCTGTTGCCTGTAATATGGACGTCGTACTGTTCATCGGCGGCTACGCGTTTACCCGTTGCCCGATCTATATTGAAAATAGAGTCAGCTTTGGGTTGAAGTTCGTTCAGGAGCTGTGTCGTACGCACCGTGCCAACATCGGGCATTTGAAAGCTGACTCGGGTGTATTGCTTAGTGCTGTCTAAATAACCCTTGAAGCGGCTTTCGGAGCCTTTCAGCTGAGGGGCGTAGCTGGCTAACTGATTTAGCTCTAATGCCCCTGGCAACGCAAAATATTTAGGGTCGCCACCTCGGTAAGCCTGATAGAAAAACTTGATGGCTTCTACCAGCGAAAGCGGTCGTGTGAACTCGGTATGCTTGCTGAACTCGCGCTCGAGCAGTCTGATCTTAGTCATCGTCTGGGGCGATAGTACTCGGCCCGGACGTTTGGTGTCAATGCTCACTTCAAAAGGCATCACCCCTTTAAAACGGCTTTCAATAAACTTTAAATCAGTGTAGATCGGGTCATTTTTAGGCAGGTCATCAACTACATAACCAATGGCGTTGATACGTAGTGCACCAACGATGGCAATGCCCGTTACGACGGCGATAAAGGTATAGATGGCTGTCCGACGGGTGTGCGCTATGCGGTCAACCCAGGTTAAGAAACCACTGACTTGTTTTCGCTCCAGATGGCCACGCTGTTTAGGCGAAGGTGTTGGTAAATAGCTGAAAATAATAGGAATCAGGATCAGCGATACCGCATAGGTCGTCATGATGCCGAAGGCCGCGACCAGACCAAACTGTAGCAGGAGAGGACTTGCGGTGAAATAAAAGACAAAGAAGCCAATGCTCGTCGTGACGTTGGCGAAGAAAGTCGTTTCGCCTACTTTCTCGGTGGCAATGGCTATCGCTTCTTCTCGACTACGTCGCCGGTTTAGCTCTTCGTGGTATCGGTTCAGCAGGAAAATAGCGTTGGGAACACCGATGACAATGATCAGTGGAGGAATGAGGCCAGTCAGTAACGTAATGTCGTACCCAAACAAAACGATATAGCCGGTTGCCCAGATAACACCCACGCCCACAACCGCCAGCGCTGCAAAGACGACGGTTAACGAGCGGAAAAAATAGAACAGAATGACCGCTGTTACCAAGAAAGCTAAGCCCATAAAGAGGCTCATCTCCTTGCTCACCTTAGCCGAGAATTCCGTTCGGATGTAAGGCATGCCTGACATGTGCACGGTTAACTTATGCTGAGTGCCAAACGAATCGGCGACGGCTTCAACCCGACGAACTATATCAATTCGACTCTTGGTGTTGACTAATTTTTGGTCGAACGTAACGGCCATCAGGTGCGCCCGGCCGGTACTGTCTGAAACCAAACCCCGGTAAAAGGGTAAGGCGGCAATCTTATCGCGCAGACTATCTACGCCAGCCTGCGTTGTCAGGGGGCGAGGTACAAGCGGCTTAATGCGAAACGTATGCGCCGAATCATCACGGACGATGTCGTACAAACTAGCATTTGATACTACATCTTTAATTCCTCCAATAGCCCGTATCTTCTGACTCAAGTTATACCAATCGTTAAAGAAGCTAAGCCGATACATACTATCTGATTCGATGCTCAGCACCATCACGCTGCCATCCTGCCCAAAGCGGGACTTAAAGGCTTCGTAACGCTGGAACTCCGGGTCACTAACGGGCAGAATTTTAGCGAGTTCGTAAGAGAGTTTTACGCGGCTGGCCTGGAAGCCCATAAAAATTGTGCCGAGCAGTACGACGGCTACCAGAGCCACCCGATTGGAAAGGATAGATTGAGAAATGCGCTGCCAGATCATTCAAAGAGGTCGGTTCGAGGTTTGACGTGAAACGGTATGAATACGTAACGTCAAACGTCAAGTTTTGAACGTAAGTAAGGCCGCAAGTTAGGCAAAAAGGGTGGGGATTAACGAAGACAAAATAGTATTTGGACGGATGTAACCAGTGTTGTAGATTACCGACAAATTTTCATTTGTTCACTGTTTAAACACTATAGTATGGTTCCTTTTTACCGGTTTCTTTTTATTGTAAGTTTAGTAGCAACCTGTTGTGCCACCACTTGGGCTCAAAACAATCTAGTAATTACAGGCCCAGAGTCAGCGACACCAGGAGGAAGTAATACCCTGATTGGCTTGGGTGTCGGTCAATTCATAAATGTGAAAAATGCTCAATCAAATGTCTACGTTGGTGGGGGAGCTGGTGGAGTTAGTCAGGGATCGAATAACACTTTTGTAGGTTACATTGCTGGCTTACGGTCAAACGGTAATGATAATACGTACTTGGGTTACTGGGCAGGCTACTCGCTAGGAGGTAATCAGAACGTTGCTATTGGTAAGTATGCTGGTTATGGTGGAGGCATATATGCAGACATATCTAAATCTCGTGGTTCATACAACGTGTACCTTGGAGCATCCGCCGGTTATAATGGATATGCTGATGGCGTTGACCATAACGTAGTCGTTGGTGATTCAGCAGGTTTTAACAATACTGCCGCTGGCAATGTGTTCATTGGCAGCAAGGCTGGGTACGCTAATACAACTGGAGCTACGAATACATTCACTGGGTACAATGCTGGTTTGGCTAACACCACCGGAGAAAGTAATTCCTTTTTTGGATGGTCATCCGGACGGAGAAATGAAACAGGAAAGCATAACGTGTTTTTAGGATACTATTCTGGATACAACAATCAGAGTGGCTCTTTTAACGTGGTCCTAGGCGCACAGGCAGGACAGGCAAATACCAGTGGCTCATACAATGCATTCATGGGTTATTACACAGGAAGTGCAAATACAACAGGCCATGACAATGCATTCCTAGGGTATAGGTCTGGATACAACAATACTATCGGTAATTATAATTTGTTTTCGGGCGGTTATGCAGGTGCTGCCAACAAAACCGGCTCTCAAAACACTTACCTCGGCTACCAATCTGGCTACAACGCCGTAGCTGACTCGAATACGTTTGTCGGGTATCAATCTGGCTACAGCACGACGACTGGTAAAGGCAATACGTTCTTTGGGACGTTATCAGGTAAAGGTAATGCCACAGGAAGCCATAACACCTTCGTTGGCAACGGAGCTGGTCCGTCTAATGGGAATGGCGATGACAACGTTTATATCGGCTATACCACTGGCAACCGTGATGGTGGCTCGCGAAACACCTTCCTTGGCACGGGGGCTGATGCCTTAGCGCAAAACCTGACCAACGCAACCGCCATTGGTGCGGGGGCGGGCGTATCGGTTAGCGATGCGGTTGTGCTGGGTCATAACGCCAATGTGGGTATTGGCACGAGCGCTCCTACAGCGCGACTGCATGTACGTAGCGAACGAATTGATGATGCAGGAATACGGCTGGAAAACCTGACGAGTCATAGTCCGGCTGTAGCACAAACCGATAAAGTGTTAACCGTGAACGAGCGGGGCGACGTGTTGCTGGCCCGGCCCACTATGGGGAAGTTGCTCGTGAAAAGCCCTGCTGACTGGGCAGATCGGGTGTTTGAGCCTGGTTATCAACTCCGGCCTTTAGAGCAGGTAGCCAAATATGTGAGCGTCAACAAACACTTGCCCGGGGTTCCTTCCGCCCAAGAGGTCGTCAAGGACGGCTACAACGCTTCGACCATGGATGCTGCGTTACTAGCCAAAATTGAAGAAACAATGCTCTATATAATCGAGCTTAAAAAAGAGGTGAACCAGCTTCGACAACAGAATAAGCAGTTACAACGCACAATCCAACGCATAAGAAAACAATAAACTAGGCTGTTAAGTCGCTTAACCTATCCCGTTCGTAAGGCAAAAGCGTGCCCGAACGGGATATTTACTTTTTAGCCTATTTCAATATAAATTATGTTTAAAAGCAGTTATGCATACGTATTATTTGCTTAGTGAAGTTAAAGCATAGAATATGTCATTTAAATGTTTGGTTTTGGCAAACAAAAGTGAGGCTAAGGCGCTTATTACCATGTGTTAGTAGTACTTGGCTTTTTCCAGTAACATACTATACCCATTCAACGATTATGATAAATCATCAGAAAAACTCAGTAGTGTGGGATCACAAGCCTAAAAATGTGGCCTTCATTGGTGATTACTTACCTCGTCAGTGTGGGATTGCCACATTTACGTCCGACCTCTTTACATCTTACGACTCATTCATTCCCGACTCCAACGCTTTAGTCGTATCCGTAAACGATACACAGGAAGGTTACAACTACCCCAGTGAAGTTCGGTACGATTTCTACCAGCACGACCAGGAGGCTTACCGCAGAGCCGCTGAATTCCTTAATTCTAAAGATGCCGACGTTGTTTGTCTGCAACATGAATATGGTATTTACGGTGGCCCGGCTGGCAGTTATATCCTGACTTTGCTACGTAATCTGACCATGCCCATTGTGACGACATTTCACACAATTCTGAAAAGTCCGAATGAAGAGCAACTGCTGGTGTTAAAAAGCATCGCCGATTTATCGTCACGGGTGATTTGTATGTCTGAAAAAGGGCGCGATTTCCTGATTAATATTTACGAGGTTCCCGCTGAGAAAATAGATTTGATTCCACACGGTATTCCGGACATGCCGTTTGTCGACCCTCATTTTTACAAAGACAAATTTGGCATGGAGGGTAAGCAAACACTGCTGACGTTTGGTTTACTATCGCCCAACAAAGGCATTGAAAACGTAATTAAAGCCTTACCACGTATTGTTGAACAAGTGCCGAACGTGGTTTATATGGTGCTTGGCGCCACCCACCCTAACTTAGTAAAGCATGAAGGTGAAGTATATCGCGAAAGCCTGAAACAACTAGCGGCTGATCTGGGTGTTCGTGATAATGTCCGTTTTTACAACCAGTTTGTTGAGTTAGACGATTTACTAGAGTACCTCGGATCGGCCGACATTTACATAACACCTTACCTTAATCCCGCCCAGATTACGTCTGGTACGCTATCCTACGCGTTTGGTTGCGGAAAAGCAGTTGTTTCCACGCCTTATTGGCACGCCGAAGAGCTACTAGCCGACGGCCGGGGTGTGCTTGTTCCGTTTGGTGATTCGGACGCTATTGCCGAAGGAATTATAAACTTACTCGTTGACGAATCCAGTCGCCACGTCATTCGTAAAAAAGCGTACATGATGGGCCGCGAGATGATCTGGGAGCGGGTAATTCAATCGTATGCCAACTCATTTGCCCAGGCCCGGCAGGAGCGGATGAGCATCGTTAATAATCAGGCGCCTTACACCATGGGTGGTATGGGCAGTGCTGCGGTTAAGCTGCCCGCCATACGGCTTGATCACCTCTACCGAATGACCGATTCGACCGGTATTGCTCAGCACGCCCGGTATCATCTTCCGTTTTATGAGGAAGGCTACTGCACTGACGATAACGCTCGGGCATTAATTCTGGCGCTCACGCTTCAGGAAGCTGGATTAGGCGATCGGCAACTTGCACAGGCGGCTGATAACTACTGCGCATTCCTAAACCATGCGTACACGGAAGAGCACCATCGGTTCCGTAACTTCATGAGTTATGACCGTCGCTGGCTCGAAGAGTTTGGCTCCGATGACAGCACCGGCCGCACCATCTGGGCGCTTGGTAGTTGCATTGGCCGGGCCACCGACCGTAACACCGTTACGTGGGCCATGAGCCTCATCGAGAAAGTGCTGCCAACCGTTGTCGATATGACCTCACCACGAGCTTGGTCGTTTGCATTGCTAGGCATCTATGAGTATCAGAAAAAATTTAACGACGACCGGTTAGCCAAGAATATTCAGCGACAGTTGCTAAATAAACTGCTGTTCTGCTATACAGAAACGGCAACTGAAGACTGGCCCTGGTTTGAGAATACACTAGCTTACGACAACGCCGTACTAGCACACGTATTTGTGCGTTCGGGGGATGAGCGGTTGGTGCAAATTGGGCTGAAGTCGCTGCGTTGGCTGATCAATCTACAAACGGCTGACCGGGGGCATTTCCAGCCTATTGGCTCAAATGGTTTCTATACAAAAGGAGAACCACGGGCTTATTTTGATCAGCAACCACTGGAAGCGCAGAGTACCGTTTCGGCCTGCATTGCCGCCTTTAACGTGACCGGAGATGATGAATGGTATCGCACCGCCATCCGTGTCTTCAAATGGTTCTCGGGACTAAACGACCTTGGCCTTCCCCTATACGACCAGCAGACTGGGGGGTGCCGCGACGGTCTGCACATTGATCGGGTCAATCAGAATCAGGGAGCAGAGTCCACGCTGTCTTACTTGCTGGCGCTGGCTGAGTTATACACTTTGCAAAAGGATCGAACCGAAAAAAAGTCAGTTGACGTAGCGATTTCGACACTAGTAGATAGCTAGTAGGCCGCTACAGAACGAATAGGGTTATAAAGTTGTCGGATAAGCCCATTTATTTGGGTTGATCTCCGCAACTTTATAACCCTATAACTTTAGGCGGTCACCTTGTTTTCGGCTGCGCTTTCGTTGTATTTTGTATTACCAAAAAATTGTCTTCAACGCAGATGAGTATAAAAGCAACCCGCACGGGTATTGTTCTCCGGCCCGATCCAACGCGTGTCTTGTTTCGTCCTTTTGATTTAGGAAGCACTACCCGGACCTTGAAAATCATTGCGCGGGTAGGAGCGATGAGTGACGACGAAGCTGAGCGGAAGCTGGACGAGGTTATCCACGAATTTGGTGGGCGTCACTATAAGCTCGAACGCTTCCTGCTTCAGCGATTTGAGCAAATCAAACCCCAGTTATTAACCGACGAACCATTGACATTGGAGCGAAAGCTCTTACTGGGGGCCTATTTTACAATGGAGTACTCGCTCGAATCAGCGGCCTTGTTTAATCCGTCGATGATTTGGCACCCCGACCAAAGCAATGTACCGCCGGGTTACAAACGCTTCATCCTGAGCTTACGGGCAACGGGGGAGGGGCATATTTCCTCCATATCGTTTCGAATGGGCTACATTGATCAGGAAGGAAAAATCGTTCTGCGGAAACCTTCGCGTTACGTAACATCGCCCGAGATTGTGCAGAACCACCGATTTAACCGGGCGCAGTTTGAACGCAAGCTGTATGAACTTCGATTGGAGAACAGTATTCAGGAAAAAATGATGGCAGGCCTGGGTGACGAGTTTAGTCTTTCCGAGCTAGATGCGCAAATCAAGCGAGTGTCAGCACAATATCGCTACAATGCCGAGTATGAAACCATTGCTAGCGGACTATTGGCGTTGGCCCGGTCGAACTACGAAATTCACTTTGAAGATGATCAGAGCCTCGACGAGCGATGTATTTTCCCGACCTCGCCCAACGAGACAAACGGAATTGAAGATGCCCGTTTTGTGCAGTTCATCGACGATGATGGCGAAGTAACGTATTATGCAACCTACACCGCCTACAACGGTCGCGTAACGTTTCCTCAACTGCTGGAAACAAAGGATTTTACGCACTTTAGCATCAGCACGCTGAATGGGGCTGAAGTTTCTAACAAAGGTATGGCCTTATTTCCGCGAAAAATCAACGGCAAATATGCTATGATTTCGCGGCAGGATGGGGAGAACATCTACCTGATGTATTCGGATGATCTGTATTTCTGGCAAACCAAAGAGTTGATCTTAAAACCAACCTATCATTGGGAGTACGTCCAGTTGGGCAACTGTGGTTCGCCCATTGAGACCGAAGCCGGTTGGTTGGTATTAAGCCACGGCGTTGGCCCAATGCGGAAATACGCCATCGGGGCTTTCTTGCTTGATTTGAATGACCCCAGCAAAGTCATTGGCCGCACGACAGAGCCTATCCTGAGCCCCGACGAAAACGAGCGGGAGGGTTACGTCCCCAACGTAGTGTACAGCTGTGGTGGGCTTATTAATCAGGGAGAGTTAATTATCCCTTACGCTATGGCTGATTACGCCAGTAGCTTTGCTACTGTAAATGTTGATGAGCTGCTGGCCGAACTAACAGGGGCGAATAAGGCTGAACAAGTAACTTCGGAGCAGGTCGTTTAGTGATTTCTAAACGTGCAAAAAGGCAGCCAACTAGCTGCCTTTTTGCACGTTTGATGAATTTAATCGTTAATCAACTCGCTGAAGCTTTTCCGTGATCACCCGGTCGCCACCAGCACCAGCGTACCGGTAGTTAAGTGTGAACGTGCGTGTAGCCGGGTCATAGGTGTTAACACCCGTTTGAACCGTTGTTGGCGCTCCATTTCTTGGAGTAAGTGTAACGGTATTATCCGCATTAATTTTTAACCACATCAGATAACCACTACCTCCTAAATCAGCATACTCTGTTTGGCTGGTTGTCTCGTCGATTGATGCCAAAGTCTTTGACTTATTAATATCCCGAGAGCTAGCCGGATTCGGGTGCGTGAAACGACCTGTTGCCTGATAAGTACCTTCGTAGTTATTACGCAGTTTAATAGCCAGAATCTTTGTGCCGTAATTGCTACTCACCGTCACATTATTCGTTGCCGTTTTAATTACAAACGGAATCGCGTAGTTGTCAGTGAAGCTTAATGACGTTGTATTCAGCTGGAAAGAAACTGGCGCTAATCGGGTGCCTGCTTTCACCGTAACAGTAGGTGTAGTCAGCTGATAAAGCGATGCTGGCAAGATTTTGTAATCAGTATCATTCTGCGCGTTAAAAGCTGTTAAAGCTGCTTCGTCGATGGCTACTGAAATCTGAACATCCTGCGAGGGTATGTTTGGGGAAGAGACTTTGACATCAAACGTGTCGGCAGCTGCCGCTACCTTCAGATAACTTCGAGTATCTTCCAGACCATAGAATGCCGAAGATGGAATCTCAGCGATTGCTCCAACATTTTTAAAATCAACGTAGTGTTCGTCATCGTTCAGGCAAGAGCTTAGACTACCGGTCAGGCTCGCAGCGACGATAACATATAAGAACTTTTTCATGGTTGTGTCTTTACGGGTGTTAACGTTTTACTTTACCCAGAAAATCTTCGTCGTGAATTGACTCACCGTTCCCTGCGCGTTTGCATTCGTTGCGTTGTAGTTAAACTCGCTCGTTGGGTACAGCAGACGTACTGGAATCTGCCGAACCGTTGTGCTCGGGTCCTGAGAAATCGGTACGTTTGGGTAACCTAATCGACGATAATCAGCCCAGGCCTCAAAGGGGGTAAATCCATTGAGCGACGCCCATTTCTGCGTGATGATAGCCTCTAGCTTGTTAGCTGATGCATCATAGCTCACATTATTGACTGGCTGAGCATAATACGTTGCGGCCTGTGCAGCCGTCAAACCAGTATTTAGGAATGATTCGGTGATTGCCTGCTGATACAACGTTTTAGCATTGCCCGGAATCCATCCACGTTGAGCCGCTTCCGCTTGCAGAAACAAAGACTCGTGTGACGATAAAATAACCGCATCCTGGTCCGGACTGTCAACCAGGGCCGGGCCAATAGCTGACACCGCACTATTCACCTGAGGATCAATGGTACCAAAATAGGTAGCGTTGAAGTTTGTGCCAGTACCGCCGACCGGGGCATAAAATCGGGCTAGTCGCGGATCATTGGTTTGCTGATAAAAATCAATGGCGTACTTGTTACCCCTATACTGATTGTTTAATTCGGTAGGCGTGCCCGTTACTGTTTCGCCAAAATTGCCATAAAATGGATTCTGGCGGTTAGCCGAATTTGTGTAACCAGGGTTAACAGCAGCGTTTGCCCCTTGTCCTAGATAGCCATAGTCAGAGGCATTCAGAATAGCCAGTTGTGCCTGAACGAAAGCTTGACGTTCGGGTTTTTCTGACTGGCGTAATAACATCCGTAGCTTCAACGTATTGGCAAATTCCCGCCACAAGACCAAACGCTCATGTAAGTCGACATCGCCACCGAACACAATGTCATTCGCACCGGGGTCTAATACTGTTTCACCCTGAGCTGATTTGGCATCGGCTTGGTCGAAAAGCGCCAGAGCTGCATCAACCTGCTTAAAGAGATCTTCGTAGATAGCCACCTGATCATCATACTTTGGCGATGCAGTAGTAAGACCATTCAGCGCTTCAGTATAGGGTATGTTGCCGTACGTATCAACCAGGATCTGGAAGTGATACGCTTTCATGATCTTAGCAATCCCCTGAACTACCGGTTGATTTAACGTGGCTCCTTGAGTATCTATGTAATTATAGTTTTTTAGAATCAAGTAGCCATTATCCCAGATTGGAGCACCAAACCCGTTAGTGAACTGATAGTTTTTATCAGACGTACCAATCGAGTAATTACCACTCCAGTTCCAATAACCCATCCATAAGTTCAGGAACGGAAACCGAGTCTGTACATAACTGGCCGTAGACGCCAGAGCGCTGGGCAAAACCAGGTCGGGTGTTGCCGACGTTGCCTGGTTCGGGTTGTTATTGATGTCAAGGTAATCTTCTTTACAACTTGACGTCACCGTGAGCAGTATAGCCAATACGCCAACAGTTATTCTCTTTATATTGAACATTGTTAGTTGCTGATTAAGATTTAGAAACCAAGGCTAACACGGAAACCGTAGAACCGTGTAGGAGGTGTCTGATATTCGTCTGTTGTACCCTGCGCGTTACTGTTATCCAACGAGAACTCCGGATCGGAGAAGACGTTTGTTTTTGGACGCAGCATAAGTAAGTTCCGGCCAGTAATCGCAATATTAACATTGCTGAAAAGTTTAAGCTTGCTTAAAAAGGCGGTTGGTACGTTATAGCCAAGCACTACTTCCCGAAGTTTCCAGAAGGCGGCACTCGTTACGTAGCTCGAACCAGCATTATGGTAGCCCGAATTGGTCCAGAATTCCAGGTTGCCATCGCGAGTCGACACGCTCGTATTTGGTGTATACGAACCATCCGAATTCTGAATGACAGAGTTCGGGTAGATGAAGTTCTGTCGGCCATTGTAGGTCGACCGAATGCCTGCTCCTGTAAACTCAAGGGCGTTACCAATCTCATTATAGATCACGTTGCCCCCACGGTATTCAACGACTGCCGAAAGGGTAAAATCTTTAAACCCAAAGGTGTTGGTTAAACCGAAGCGATGCCGTGGTTGAGTCGTACCGAAATACTTAATGTTGGCATCCAGAATCGGGTAACCCGTTGTTGAGTTAACGATGGGCCGTCCGAAGTAAGGACTATTCTCATCAGATACGCGTTGAATATCCGATAAGTACAGTGCTGGATAAGGCTGATTAACAGCCGCGAACACGGATGAACCTGTACCATCGTTCAATGGAATATTAATCCGATCAAGTCCAGGATAAACCGACGTTACTTTATTATCCAGGAACGTATAGTTCGTATTGATATTCCAGGTAAAGCCACCTGCATTTACAATTGGCCGTAATGTCCGCAGCTCTAATTCCACTCCACGGTTATCCATCGCGCCTGTATTAATCAATGCTGATGTATAGCCTGTTGCCCGAGAGATCTGAATGGGTACCGTCTGATTGGTCGTCGTTGTCGTGTAGTATACCGCTTCCAAATTGACGCGATCAAACAAACCTATTTCAACGCCCACTTCACGGTTCGTTGTAAACTCGGGTTTCAAGTTAGGGTCATTTTGCGTATTACCTAACTCAAAACCAGGCTGACTACCATATGGGAACTGCGTTCCACCCGAAGTTGGATTTGTGCCTGTGCTTTGGTTTGTCCCCGGGTTAAACACGTTCTGCAATTGGTAGGGTGCTACGTTTACGTTACCAGCGCGGGCAATACCGCCCCGAAGCTTCAAATAAGTCAGGGCGTTGTTACTCTTGAGCGATGGTAATGCTTCTGTCAGAATAACCGACGCGTCAACGCTTGGGTAGAAGAATGAGCGGTTGCCCGGTGCCAACAATGACGTCCAGTCATTACGTCCAGTAGCATGTAGAAAAACAATATCACGATAGCCTAATGTCAGATCACCAAACGCACCAAGCAAGCGGCTTTGCTGGTTAAATTCCTGCACATTCGGTTCGCCCAGGCGGTTCGAGATATTGTACACCCCTGGAATGACCAGAGCGGCAGCGTTAGCATACGTATAACGACGGTAGTCAGTACGTGTCTGTTGACCTAATATTAACTTGGTAGTAAAATCGCCAAATGTAGGACTCACTGTAACTAACAGATCTCCAGTAAAGCGGGTGCGTGTATCGGTTTGATCAGTGACGGTCGCACTACGGCGCCGAACGGATGAGGCAATATTACCAGCGCCCCAAGGGTCACTAATGGCATAATCGCTAAACGATACGTCGGCCACATGGGCTTTCAACTGCTGGTTCGAAAGCTGACCAGATACACGGTACAATACGTTTAACCAATCGGTGAATTGATACGCTACGTCGGCATATCCCTGAAAATTGTATTGGTTTGTCCGACGACGCGAATTGTCACCCGTCACCTGCCACCAAGGGTTTGGATAATACGCATTGAAGTACCCATTCACATCACCGTAAGGTGACGTAATATCCTTAAGCCGAGGGTCGGTTAGCGGAGCATGGGCTGGCTGGTTCAACAAGTTCCAGTATACCGGTCGGCCCTGACCAAAATCACCGTTTTCAACATTCGTGTTTTGATAGGTGAAGTTAGCCTTTGCCGTAGCCGAAAACTTGTTAATTGTCCGTCCGCCGTTCACCAGCAGGTTCGTCCGGTTAAAACGATCATTGGGTACGATACCGGTCTGATCAACTCGCTGAACGCCTAGTCCAAAGAAGTTCTGGGCATCGCCTACGCGATACGAGAGATCATGCTGAACTGTTGATCCGGTATTGAAGAACGCCTTCCGGGGGTCTTTGCCTGGTGCTGCATAAGGCACTCGCAGAGTATCCAATCGGAGTGAGCCATCTGGATTGCGCACTTGTATACCATATCCCAACGGTTGAAGCGAACCGTCGTAGGCCGGACCAAAACTTTGGTTTTCAAAGGGTACGTATAGACGCTGGCCGTTAGCATCAATAAACGGAGCGCCTTCACCACCGTTTGATCCGAAACTGGTTTGCAGATCAGGCATGTACGATACGCTCTCAAACTGAGTGTTGTTAGTGTACGAGATCTGTGGCTTGTTATTGTTTGTTCCACGCTTAGTCGTAATGACTAATACGCCGTTTGAGGCATCTGAGCCATAAAGCGCAGCCGCACTAGGACCTTTAAGAATCGTTGTACTTTCAATATCATTTGGGTTGATAGATGAAAGGAAACTGATATCTGTGAGCGCTCCGTCGACTACTAGCAGTGCCTGGTTGTTACCCAGAAATGAGCGGTTACCACGAATTGTTAAGCGTGGAGAGGCTCCTACTGCATTGTTTGTTAAATTGACCTGTAAGCCAGCAACTTTGCCCGTAAGGCCATTCGCAATGTTAACGGGAGCTGCCTGATTAATCTGGGAGCTGTTCAGTTTTGTAATCGATGTACCGATTTCCCGCTCTGTACGTCGAATACCGAACCCTGTCACTACTACTTCATTCAAGGTAGACGCATCGTTTTGTAACACTACGTTAACGCTACTGCGAGACCCCACCGCCACGTCCTGTGATTTGAAACCCACGAACGAAAACGTTAAAGTCGAATTCGGGGCTGCGTTAATTTGGTAGTTACCATTGGCGTCGGTTGTTGTGCCACGGCTTGTTCCTTTTACAACAATACTTACACCCGGTAATCCCGAGCCGTCGTCTGATGAAGTAACGCGTCCTGTTATGGCTGCGTCCTGTGCTAATAGCGGCAGGCAAAACAGCAACGACAGTAGCCAGCTTCCAATTAGAACTTTTCTCATAAAAGTTGATGGAATTGAGTTTGAACTATAAAACTAAGTGAAGCCAAAATTAACGCTTTGTTAAGGATAAAACAGCTTATTTTATCTATTAGTGGCGCTTATATTGGGTAAAACAGTTTGCAATTTAAGCAAATTGCAGAATAAAGTGTATATACGCACTTTTTAATGTATAGCGCATAGAATATAATTTTTAAGTGTTACTACTTAGTACTTATGTTATTTTACAGTCAACAATAGGACGTGAATTCAGTAGAAAATTTTAATGTGAAGAACTGAGATCTATATAATCTATTGGAAATTTATAGTAGGCTAAAATTTTACGTTGAAACCGTACATTTTTAACATTGTTTTAAAATAGGCTTAATACTTAGTTTATAAATATACTTAATGATGTAAGGCTATATTACATAATAGGTTCGTTTGATGAAAATCTTACTTAATGATTATAAAGCGCCAATATTCGCTTTTTGCCGCAGTAATGCTCATATGCCCCCTTCTTATACAAATTGTTGTAAATCAGCAGGTAATGGCTTAGGTAACCAATGCGGTATTTCACATTATAATTGTTGAAATGTAGTGTTAAAATGCTATTGAGTAATAAGTGGAAACCTTTTTTAAAAGATAGCATCGCGTTTGAGTTAATGGCTTATCTCCAGAAGAATATTCGCCTAAACGAGACTTGATGTCGCCTATTGTCGTAAAATTGTTGCGTAGGCAAAATATTATTATAAATATATTCTTTACTTTTGTGATTGTATTATTACCCAAGTAGTACATCTTAACTTAAACAACGTTCTATGCGTAAATTTCTACTGACGCAGTTCTTACTGTGTTTATTCGCTATTCCGTTGCTGGCTCAGACACGAGCCATAACTGGAAAGATCACTTCATCAGAAGACGGCTCGGTATTGCCGGGTGTGAGTATCGTCATTAAAGGTACTACTCAGGGTACTACTAGTAGTTCGGACGGTAGCTATCAGATTAGTGCCGCTAGTGGACAAGAATTGCTGGTCAGTTTTATAGGATTCGCCACTCAGAGCATACCTGTCCAGAACCAATCGACTATTAACGTAACGTTGAAACCCGATGCCTCTAATCTTCAGGAGATTGTTGTGACGGCCCAGGGGATTCGGAAAAGTCAGCGGGAACTTGGTTATGCCGTCTCGAAGGTGGAAACGGGCGACGTAACGGTTGGGCGCTCTCCTCAATTAGCGCAGGCGCTCTCAGGAAAGGTAACGGGTTTGGCCGTTTATAACGTTAATAACAGCGTTGACCCGGCGGTAAAGGTCGTTTTGCGAGGCTATCGCTCGTTAACGGGTAACAATGAGGCCCTGGTCGTGCTGGATGGTATGCAGACCACCTCAACGATTCTGGCCACCATAAACCCAAATGACATTGAAAGCGTGACTATCCTGAAAGGTGGTCAGGCGGCTACGTTGTATGGGTCAGCGGGTATCAACGGCGCCATTCTCATCACGACTAAGAGAGGTACTAAAGGTAAACTGCGTATCGGTTACTCTAACAGTACCAACATCGAGCAAATCAGCTTCCTGCCAAAGTTTCAGGACCAATTCGGGTCGGGGTCTCACTATTATCCTTCTCCTGGATCGCCTGGCTACAGCAATGACCCTCTGGTGCGGATGCAGGGTAACTGGCGTTCGTATGAGAATCAGCAGTTTGGCGACCCCTTTGATGGCTCAATGCGGATTCTGGGCCGTACCGCCGAAGATGGTAGCCAACTTATTGTTCCGTACTCAGCCATTAAAAATGGCCGACGGAAGGCGTTCGATACGGGCGTTTCGATGAATAACCAGATCAACTTCCAGGGTGGCGATGAAACCAGCTCGTTCTACCTGTCGCTGGAAAATCAGAAAATTGCGGGTATTGTTCCCCACGATAAGAGTGATCGGACGGGTGCCCGTTTGTCAGCTACCAAAGAATACGGTAAGTTGACCGCCAGCTTCAACGCGGCTTATGTTCAGGCGGCTTATGATCGGACTACGTCGGATTTTTATTTCAACGTAATCAACCAGCCGGCTAACCTGCCATTGTCTGAGTTGCGCGACTGGCGGAACAATCCGCTGGCCAATCCAAATGGGTTCTATAACGATTACTACAACAACCCATACTTCGACGCTGATAACAACCGAGCAAAGTATAAGGATGCCAACCTGAACGGGAACCTGAGTCTGAATTTCCGGCCTACTTCCTGGTTGACGTTTACCGAACGACTCGGGGTGATGAATAACTCGAGGACGGGCAAAAACACGACCGGCAAATTCACTTACTCGGATTGGGCAAAAACGAAATCTTTTATTCCCGAGCCATTCTTCCGCGAGGGAGACGGTACAGGAATCTACCGGGCTATTTCAGATGTTCTTGGTTCGGTGCTTGACTACTCTAACACGGAGAATGTAGTTAACAACGAATTCTTCGCGCAGCTTAGTAAAGTGCTTGGCCCATTCGACAATAAGCTAATTCTGGGGAACAGTGTTTATCAGCGAACGACAAAAGGAATTGCCGTTGGCTCAAGCTCAATTGTGGTTCCTGATGTATATAACGTAGCCAACAGGCAGGGTGAACTGACTGGGGGCGAGGGTAACACGCAAGAACGCCGAGTGGGATATTATGCTGACCTCACCTCGAACTATAAAAACTGGTTGATTCTGAATGGATCGTTCCGTTACGATCAGACCTCGCGTTTTTACAAATCTACCCGGCCGAGCAATCTGTGGTCGTATCCCTACTACGGGGCTGCCGTTTCGTTCATTGCTACGGATGCTATCCCTGGTCTCAAATCGTCGTTCCTGAACTACGCCAAGATTCGGGCAAACTTTAACAAAAACGCGAATGATAACATCCCGCTCTATGGTCTGGACCTGGTATATGGGAATGGCGGAGGCTTTCCTTATGGAAACACGGTCGGGCTAACGGTTGGTAATCGTTTGCCCGATGCAAACCTAAAACCAGAGGTGGTTTATTCGACCGAGATTGGTGGAGAATTCCAATTGCTGAATGACCGGATCAACATTGACGTTTCGGCCTACAACCAAAATTCAAAAGGGCAGGTAGTTACGGCCCGGATTCCGAACACAACGGGTTTCAGTAACCTGCTCATTAACGTCGGCGAGACGCGCAACTGGGGGTACGAAGCTGAGCTTAAGTATCTGATCGCCAGGGGCGGCAAATTTACCTGGGATGTCAGCCTGCGCTACTCGTATAACGATAATAAGGTACTGGAGTTATACCCAAATATTAATGAATTCCAGTACGGCGGTTACGCATACGCTAATACGAACGTAATCAAAGGCGAGCGATTCCCAATTCTGAAAACGGATGGTTATCAGTACGCGCCGGATGGTTCGGGTTATGTACTAGTCAATCCAACGACGGGCTATCCGTTGCGTCAAACGACCTTAACCCCACGCGGTGGCACACTCCCCCGCCACATTGCTGGCATGGGATCGAAACTAGAGTACGGTAACTTCGGCTTTACATTCAACTTCGAGTATCGGGGTGGCAACGTTACGTACAGCGACCTGGGCCGTCAGATGACCTTCACGGGATCGGGTGAATGGACAGAAAACCGCTACCCGCACATCTTCCCGAACTCAGCCATCCTGGGTAGCGATGGCAAAACCGTAACGCCCAACACGACCGTTCAGGTGGCAGAGGCTGAGTATTCGTTATGGGCGGATAACTATCGGGTTATTTCAGAAAACTTCGTTAGCCCGGCCTGGTTCATTAAACTCCGGGACATCAACCTATCATACACGTTTCCCCAGAGCTTACTGTCCAAAACACGGATCTTCTCGGGAGCAAGCATTGCGTTGTATGGCCGTAACGTGTTCACGATCGTAGACAAGAAGAATTACTACACCGATCCTGAATTTAGCTATCAGGGTAATCCGGCACCGGGTGATATTGCTATACCGTCGACGACTTCCGCAACGGGTATCGGTATCAACACGACAACGCAAACGCCACCGGTGCGTCAGTATGGTATCAATCTTAATCTTACGTTCTAATCATCTGTGATTTTGACCGACATGAAACTAAAAGTTGTTTTTCTATTGACCGCTCTGACCCTGGCCAGCAGTGCCTGCAAAGAGCAGTTCTTCGACATAAATACTAACCCTAACACACTGCCAACGGCCACGCCGAACTTTGTATTTACCAATGCGCTCAAAACAACGACCTGGAATCCAGATGCAGCTGGAAACTTGCTTAACGTCAATGAATTGGGTTCGTATTGGTCGGGGCAGTGGACGCAATCGAACGGGTACATCATCAGTACGACGCAGTTCGGCTATAACTTCACCAATGGCGATTTTAACTATTGGGACGGCTACTACGATAATCTCAATGATTATCAGTTTGTAATCGACAATGCCGATGCGAATGGGCAAAAGTTTTTGAAAGGCCCGGCTAAGGTAATGAAAGCCCTGATTTTTCAGCAGTTGGTGGATATGTACGGCAACGTTCCGTATACGGAGGCACTAAAAGGAGGGGCTGTACTTGCTCCGAAGTTCGATGATCAGAAAGCAGTGTATGAGTCGCTGATTACGTTGCTGGATGAAGCTGCATCAGATATAAAAGCCGGTGCTACTGAATTACAAGCAAATGCGTCGTATAGGACCATATTTAATGGTACAGACATCATATTCGGTGGTAACATCACCAAATGGGCTCAGTTCGCTAACTCGGTGAAAATGCGGATTCTAATGCGTCAGTCCCGCGTTGCTGGTCGCGACGCATACATTAAAACCGAGATCAACAAGATTGTATCGGGTGGGGCTGGCTTCATTACGGGCGAAGATGTTGCGGTTGGTGGGCCTAATTTTTTCGTAGCTACCGCCGGTAAAATCAATCCTATCTACGATCGGTGGGGGTACAGCGAGACAAATGCACGCCGGGCGTTGAATAACTTCCCACGCATCACGCAGTTCCTAATTAACAGCCTGAAAGCGTCGGGCGATACGTTGCGGATGAAGCGCATTGCTTACGCCGTTGGTAACGAAAATCAATCGAATCCCGGTACCAGCACGCGGGCAGAGATTGCAGCCAACTACGTTGGTACGCCGTTCGGCGCTTCGTCCGGTTTTTTACCGGGCAACACCAGTGCGGTTGGTCCAAGCCTGCTAATTCGCGGTCAGTTCAACCGCCCGTTCGTGATCATGACGGCGGCTGAGGTACAACTAAACCTGGCCGAAGCCAAGCAGCGGTATGCTGACGTTACGCTGCCAAACACGGCTCAAGCGTATTTCGAAGAGGGTATCAAGCAGTCGTTCCGGGCGTTAGGAGCCAATACAGCGGGAGCCGATGCTTTCAAAGGCAGCAAAGTAGTCAATTATAGCTGGGACGCTTCGCCGGACAAACTCGCAGCTATTTCCATTCAGAAATGGCTGGCTGCCGCAAATCTGAATGGCTTTGAAGCCTGGTCAGAATATCGCAAAACGGGCCTGCCTGTAACACCACAGAGCGTTCAGGTGACCGATGCTCGTCGGCCCGTACGGCTGTTCTACCCGAACACCGAGGCTGGCTCAAACACGGCTAATGTAACAGCCCAAGGTACCGTTGACGTATTTAATACCAAATTGTTCTGGGACGTTGACTGACAAAATCTAGATGACTTTACGCAAGAAGAGGCTATCAATCTATTGATGGCCTCTTTTTTTTACAGGGCTTAGTCGTTAAAACAATCCCATTAAGCTGAGCTGCTAAGATATTGTAAGCCAATAAAAAAGCAGATCGTCATCGTCGATCTGCTTTCTGCATTACGCTTTATCCAACTATTAAAAATCTTTATCTATTGCCTGAATCGTCTTCTGTGTTCACCTACTGTATAGTTGTCGGTTGTGTTGGCTGAAACTGACGATGCTGATTCCTCTTTCAATGAATTTTAACCGAAAGGTAATGGGTAGTTCGCTGGTTACACAATGGTATATAGGTGAAGTATATTTTTCGGTAGGTATATTAACTTTTCGGTAGGCTAAGCTTACTCCAATCGTCTCCCTGAAGCGCTTTGGGGCAAAGCGCTTCACACCCATTGCACCAGTTATCGACACTAACTAACCCACAAACTTTTTGCCTGTAACGAAGTTATTCTATCTAATTAACCGACTCAGCGACATGAAAGACGAGAAAGATGTAGAGCGCAAAGATGCGCAGATAACTGGCCGCACAGAAGGTCCATTTGGCTCCGATGATGCTGATGATGACCGGTATGTACAGGACAATAAAAACAGAGATGAGATCGAGAACTCGTCTAACGGTCTCGATAGTATGGAGGTGCGTGGCGGGCAGGATGGGCGTAACAACCGACCCTTTGGCGGTATTGATATGGACAGCAAGAACGGCGTTATTCGGATGGGTGACACGGACAATAGTACCATGGAAGTAACCGACGAAGGGGCTAACAATGCACCTAACGATAAAACACTTACAAATACCGCTATGGTAGACGTAACAACCCATGGCCCTGACGATTACGCATCGGCCGACGAGGTAGACGTGCCAAATGCTCAAAAAGAAGCTAAGGAGCAAGGCCACGCCGTCGAGCAGGATGATAGCGCTGGTACGCAGGTTGATGATGCAGAGCAGATATCACAAACTGGTACTGATACTGATCATGAACCTACCTACTGATCTAATCAGCAAGTGGTGACAAACTTATAGTACACGATCAAACTAACAACGTTATGAGCTTAAGTAGCAAACTCCGCAAAGAAAATGATGAGTCTTTTGCGTCTAAGCAGAGACAAAGCACACAAGGCCTGGCCCCAGATCAGGGCTTAACGCAATTGAACGACATACAGCGCGATAATGATTTGCCTTCTCGGCAAATGGACGTCAACGATACAAACTTCGCTGATGACTATGAAGATATAAAAGTAATGGCAGCTGACTCAAACAATGAGAATGACGGTCCATCGGATGTCGATATAGAGGAATCGAAGAGGGCTTCATGGGGGCAGCCTCCCTTGCCTGCTGATGCTGATGATGCCTCAACCGACGAAGATAGCCCGATGACTGCTTACCAACACCCAACCCAGGGTGTACACGAAGCTGACAAAGTAGCTGATGCCGATTGGAATCGGAGCACGGCTGAAGGGGCTATTCCAACGACTCGTACGAATGAGCCGGATCGCACACTGGGTAACTCGTAAACAGTGCAAAAAAGGAATTTTCTAAAATTCCTTTTTTGTGTCTCATTTATGAGTATATACATTCAATGTGATAACTCGTAATTACTGACGTTCAAATTGCTTATCAGACAAACCCAATCGTTATGGTGAAAATTGCAGTAATTTATTACAGTGCAACTGGCACGACATACAAAATGGCTCGTGCTGTAGAAGAGGGCGCTAAAGCTGCCGGAGCAGAAGTAAAAGTTTTGAAAGTGAAAGAGCTTGCGCCACAAGAGGCCATTGCCTCAAATGAGGGTTGGTCTGCTCACCGACTCGAAACTCAGGACGTTCCGGAGGCCACACTAGCTGATTTAGAATGGGCTGATGCCATCATTCTGGGAGCACCGACACGGTATGGTCTGCCAGCAGCACAACTAAAGCAATTCATTGATACAACCGGACCACTTTGGGGACAAGGTAAATTGGTGAATAAGATTACCTCGTCGTTTACAAGCGCAGCTACAGCCCATGGTGGTCATGAATCAACGATTTTAGCTTTGAACAATACATTTTATCATTGGGGAAGTATTATCGTAGGGCCAGGTTATGCGGACCCAATTCAATTTCAATCTGGTAATCCGTATGGTACGTCGCACACGAGCCAAAATGGCTCCGTTCCTCCCGACGAAGTCGCCCTCAACGCGGCTCGTTTCCAGGGGAAGCGTGTTGCCGAAGTGACAACTATGTTCTTAGCTGGTAAATAGCGGCTTGGAGCCCCGATGAGTTCAACGTTATGGTTCTTGTCGGGGTTGCCTGACTAGTTTATTCAATGTGTAACATACTAGCCGATTCATGCGCTTCTTCTGTCCTTTATCGGCGCGTAAATCACCCAGTGTAAGCTCATAGATGCGATTTGGCTTCAACTCGGTCAAGGTGAGTGATACCGTTTTGTGGTCAGCCGACAAACGTACACCTGAAACCGCTACCGAACGAGTGTCCATTTGGGGGGAGCCATACGCCTGATGATATTCATAATAGTAGCTGCGAAAACGGTAGTTAGCCAGATCATTTGCCGTTGGCTCATCAACAGGCTGAGTAAAGGTAAGGTCGAATCCGGTTGGGGTTAATTTCATAGCCAGAATGTCGAGCGGAATGCCTACGCCGGTCTGTTGTCCTTTGTAGCGAATCCGTTGGATACCCCGGTCACCGAGCCACCCGTGATCAGCCTGCCCGAGATACAAACTCCCATCGGGGGCGAAGGCCAGACGGTTGTTGCCAATACGTAACTTAGTACGACCGGATCCTGCTTTGTCGAAGAAAGGTAAACAGGCTCCCTGGATACTGCCATCTACTTCATCGGGCAGAACCCGCAGCAGATGTGGGAAATCCATTTCACCTACGAATAGCTGACCCGAAAATGGGCCAAATTTACCACCTGTGTTATCGAACGCAATCTGTGTGGGCGAATGTGCCATCATCTCATGCGGAAACGCAATGCTTTCAACCGTTCGCATACTATCGAGCGTTGCTACGGGCAAGGTAAGCGGATCTATGTTTGGAAAACCCGGTCGCCAGACTAAACTGGCCGGATGTCCATAAAATTTTCCTTCTTCAACGTGATATAACTTGCTAGTCCCCAACCAGTCGCCCTGGTTGTCAGTGACGAACAGCCGTCCCTGTGCATCGAAACCGATGCCATTGGGCGATCGAAATCCGCTGGCATAGGGTTTTACTTTACCCTCAGGGGTTATCTGCATGACCCATCCCCGGTACGGAACGCAGGCATACATTCGCCCCTGTCGGCCAAGCGCGTCATACTGCCCTCGAACTTCGTCACGGATACCGGCGCCGTTAGACGCTGTGTTAAGACTGATGTAAAGATTACCTTTTGCATCGCGTACCGGGCCAAACGCAAACTCATGGTAATTACCCGACATGCCAAACTGGTCAGTAACTGTCTGATATAAATCGGCTACGCCGTCGCCATCAGTATCAGTTATACGGGTGAGTTCGGGCCGTTGAACGACAAGCAATTCACAGTTATTGATGGCTACCACACCGAGCGGGTCGTGCAGACCTTCGGCGAACAGCTTCCAGGTTTTTGTTTTAGGATTATACAGCATGACCTCACCCCGATGGAAGCAGGCCGCCATTCGACCATCCGGCAGAAATGACAGGCCACCTGTTTCAGCCACCAGCCCCGGCGGGGTAGCAATCGTTTCGACCTCATAATAATCCGAAATGGTATCGGTAGGGAAAGATGAAAGTAGTAACGATGAAAGGAGAAGGGAGGCTAGCATAAGGCTACAGTGTCGATACGGTTAAGGTAAATTGGCGTGTACCAGCTGGTAACTGTAATTCTCCATGTTGGAAACGACCGACGGATGGCTTGAATTTAATACCGGGCTGAGCCGTAGCCACGAACTTTATAGATTGCCGGTTTGGGCTAAGGATAAACGTGCGGATAAAGCCACGACCCGTAGAGAGTGGTTTGATCAACTCCCGTACATCAATGCCATTGACTGAGTAATGAAATTCTGGGTACCGATTTACCAGACGGTAGCCTTTGAACCGAGGTGGTTGAGAAGTTGTACCAATTTTCCAGGGGAAGCCGCCCGAATCACGGTAATAAATCTCGCCTACTACCTTTGTGAACCGCTGGCCTTTGCCATCCCATTGCTCGCTATTGTCAACGAAGCCGCCCGACCAGGCATAGCGTAGCCGACACTGACCAGCATCGAATACGTACGATTGACCACCCTCAGGACCAGGCATTCCGACTGCAATAGCCGCCGGTCCACAATCGGGCATGAACGTTCGGTAAACAGCGGGCAGCTTTAACGGATAAGGGTGGCCTGATTCGACGGCCTGATGCTGATGGGCAACTTCAGCTGTCCTGTCTGGATTGGGTAGGTTTCGATCCTGCTCGGGAGCTGGTAGGCGTTTCGGGTCGTTAGTAGCATAAATAATGCCGTACATAACGTAGCCGTGGCCCGGATACGTACAAACAAACGGATAAGCGCCTTCTGCCAGCACAACGGTTAGTGAATCTGCATTGCCCGGTTCTACACTTACCGTATGCGCCAGTACGTCGTCCATGACGGGTACATGGTGTTGCTGCGGGCCTTTATTTCCAAGCGCCAAGGCAAACTCCACTACACGCAATCGAGAATTTGGCCGGGTTACCACCAGGTTATGGGCCATGTCATCTTTGTTTTGAAAAATGAGCCTCAGTCGGGTATTAGGCTTGATGATAAGCCGCTTCTGATCAAATTGTAAGCCGCCCGACGAGGTTATGGTGATGAGTGTATCTCGCTGAGCGTATGCTGTCAACACCGTTAGCCAAAGGCTCAGAACTAATCCTACTATACGCATACAGATGAAAGAAAGAAATTGTCTCCTTCTAATGCTCTTTTGGGTGATGATGCAGCAAGGCTTGTACGGCAGGCACCGGAAGTAGCTGGCCGATACGTACCTGATTCTCTAAAAACTTTAATCGTTCGTCCATACCCGGCTGGTTATAAAACTGCTTCTCTAAGTGATGTCGAAGGAGTGACTTAAACCAGGTAAGTTGCTGTTCCTGGCGACGCTGACTGTGGTGCCCATTCTGCACCATTAATCGCTGTTGATCTTCAATAGTCTGCCAAATTAATTCTATCCCTTCCCCAGTCAGGGCCGAACAAGTTAACACGGGGGGAAACCAACCTGTGCCGGTCGGTGGAAACAGATGCAGGGCATTTTGGTACTCAACACGCGCTCGGTTAGCAGCAGCCTGATTTTCGCCGTCTGCTTTGGTAATGGCGAGGGCGTCGGCTAGCTCCATGATCCCTCGTTTCATGCCCTGGAGTTCATCACCGGCACCGGCCAGCATTAGCAGTAAGAAAAAGTCTACCATACCATGCACAACGGTTTCGGACTGGCCAACCCCAACGGTTTCCACCAGAATAATGTCGAATCCGGCCGCTTCGCAGAGAAGAATCGTTTCGCGGGTGCGATGCGCAACGCCACCCAGCGAATCACCCGCCGGCGAGGGACGGATGTAGGCGTTACGATCCATGGAGAGCGTTTCCATACGGGTTTTGTCACCTAACAGACTACCACCGGAGCGCTGGCTTGTGGGGTCTACGGCTAATACGGCCAGATGATGCCCTAAACTAGTCAGCTGTTTCCCGAATGTTTCGATGAATGTACTTTTACCAACGCCTGGTACGCCGGTTATCCCAATTCGAATTGAATGTCCTGTTTTAGGTAACACACGGTCGAGAACCTGTTGAGCCAGCTCCTGATCATCCGGGCGTCGACTCTCGACGAGCGTAATGGCCCGGCTCAACAGCAGTCGGTCGCCCATAAGAATGCCATTGGCATATTGATCGGCGGAAAGTCGGTCACGCATGGGTTATAATATCCGGTCGACCAGATCAAAAAAGGGTTGAAGCTCAGCGGTGCGCTCGGTCAGCCACAGCATGCGCATCTCTGCTTTTTGTGGTACGTTGGTTAGTTCAATGGTTTTTAAATGCAGGTTCTGGCCACGTAAGGTTGAGGCTGGTTCAATAGATATGCCCATGCCAGCTTCGACCAGCCGCAGCACGGTACCCGAATACGCTGATTCGTAAGCAATATGCGGTAGAAAACCATACTGTTGGCACAACGCCTGGATACTCTCAACATACCCACTCCCTTCGGCTTGAGGAGGTAAAATAAAAGCGTCGTGGGCGAAAATTGACAAGTCCGTAAAAGTATGTGCGCTTACTGGATGATTTTCAGGTAGAATGACGACAAAGTTTTCCGTGTAAACAACCCGGCTGCTAATGTCGAAAGGAGCAATGATATTAGGCGAAAAGCCCACATCAATTTCTCGATGCTGTAAAGCTTCCATCTGAAAACGGTTAGTTGTCTCCATGAGTAAAGCCCGCAGGTCCGGGGTCTTGTCCCGAATGCTGACAAGTAGCTTGGGAAGGATAGATTGCATCGCCGAACTAGCGTGCCCAATTCGAATGTCGCCCGCTTCGCCCCGGTGAATCTGTGCGGTTCGCCGACATGTTTGCTCCAATTGCTCAACAAGTCGTCCGGCTTCGTGCTTCAAATAAACTCCGGCGGGAGTCAGAGAAATATTACGCTTATTGCGGTAGAACAGCAAAGCCCCAACTTCGCTTTCCAGCTGCTGAATCTGCCGGCTTAGCGCTGGTTGTGCAATGGACATTGCTTCTGCTGTACGGCGATAATTCAATGTATTCGCTAAGGCAAGAAAGTGTTTAAGCTGGTATAAATCCACTGATGCATTTTGGTTATCAATTCATCAAAAATAAGTATTTCCAGCTATCAGATATAACGACTTATTTTGCCAAAACGTCAACTACAATGGGCAGCCTTTTAACGACCGCGTATTCTTCCGAAAGTTTTCGTCAGCAAGCTCATGCGCTGGTTGATTTATTAGCCGATCACCTGGAACGGGCTAAAACAGGACGAGAAGCTGTTATTACTTATCAGGAGCCCGACGAGCAACTCGCCTTTTGGCGGCAGGACTTCGCTCAGCCTGTTAATGCAAATCCTTTACCACTATTTGAAGAAATGGTAAGGCGATCCATTCATCTGCATCACCCACAGTTCATGGGGCATCAGATTGCGCCCCCATTGCCTTTGGCGGCTATAACAGGCTTACTAACCGGTTTGTTGAACCAAGGCACGGGCGTTTATGAGATGGGCATGACGGCTAACGCACTCGAACGTATTGTGATGCAGTGGCTGGCCGGACGGTTAGAACTTGGGACGGATGCCGGTGGACTGCTCACATCGGGTGGTACACTCGCCAACCTTACAGCCTTACTGACTGCCCGTGCTGTATCAGCGCCGACCGATGTCTGGGGAGAAGGTAACACTGACCGATTAGCAATTATGGTATCGGAGGAAGCGCACTACTGCGTAGACCGGGCCGCTCGTATTATGGGGCTGGGCACGGACGGTATCATTACGATTCCCGTTAATGACCGCTTTCAGATGCGCACGGAGCTGCTGGAGCCTTACTGGCAAGAAGCTAAAGCAAAGGGCCTAACCGTATTTGCTGTCGTTGGTAGCGCCTGCTCAACCTCGACGGGGGCATACGATAACCTAACGGCAATCGCTGATTTCTGCGAAACTCATAGTCTTTGGTTTCATGCCGATGGGGCTCATGGGGGCGTGGCAGCTCTGTCCGAAAAATACAAGCCACTTGTTCGGGGTATTGAACGTGCCGATTCAATTGTTGTTGATTTTCACAAAATGATGATGATTCCGGCATTAGTGACAGCTGTACTGTATCGTCGTGATGCTGATTCGTATCGGACCTTTCAACAAAAAGCGCAATACCTGTGGGCCGACGCCACAACCAAGGATTGGTTTAACTCCGGTAAGCGAACCTTTGAGTGTACCAAGCTCATGATGAGCGCTAAGATATACACAGTATTACGAACCTACGGAGAAGAGATTTTTACGGACTATGTCGAGACGTTGTACGACCTGGCACGTCGCTTTGCCCGATTGCTTAGTCAGCGGCCAGAATTTGAGTTAGCAGTTGAGCCCGAAAGTAACATCGTGTGCTTCCGATACGTTAGGACGGGCTTAGATGACAATGAGCTTGACCAGCTTAATAGCCACATTCGTAAGCAGGTGCTTAACGATGGGCGCTTTTACATGGTGCAGACAACATTACGCGGGCGCGTTTACCTGCGCGTGTCGCTTATGAATCCCCTCACGACAGATGAACATCTGGAGAGTTTGCTGAATAGTTTAATTGTGTAAACCAGTCTAAACCGGGCTGCCTGAACCAGGATTTTTACTGAACTAAAGGGGTTGGCAGGATTTTACTTGTTAAAAACTTGTACGAAATCCTGTAAATTCCGGTTCAAACTAGTTCAGGCAGTCAGGGCAAATCCTCGGGTGTCGTAATCTTTATGTTTTCGTAGGCCCCCTCAATGAGCGTAATGGGAAAACCAGCGTGTTCCATTACGCTGGCGCAGTCCGTAAAAAAGGGCTGTTCTTCGGTTTGAAAAGCCTGGCGAAATAGGTCTAAACGAAACGTTTGTGGAGTTTGTACTAACCGGTATCGACTTCGGTCAACGGCCTGACTATTGCCCTCTGTATCGACAATACGTACCGAATCTTTCACGGGAACACACGTAACGGCTGACCCAGTTCGAGCGGCTGTCTCAAAGCTATGCTGAATAATTTCGGGAGAAACGAATGGGCGCACACCATCATGGACAGCTACCAAGCCATCCGTAGCGCGTATGGCGGCTAGCCCGTTACGCACCGATTGAAAGCGAGTGGGACCCCCATTAACGGTTTCGATGGGCGGATAAAAATCGTGTTGTTCACAAAGCGTTGCCCAGGTGAGTAAATCACGGGCCGGAAGCACAAGAATGATTTGCGGGGCAGGAGAAACGGCCAAAAACCGTTCGATGGTGTGTTGAAGAATTGGTTTTCCGTTGAGCGGTAAAAACTGTTTTGAGATGCTTGATTTCATCCGACTGCCGCTTCCTCCGGCAACGATGATAGCAAATAGTCGATGAGCAGCTACGTCAGCAAGTTGATCAGTCATAAAAAAGGGGCCCTGAGGCCCCAAAATTACTGCTCGATTGCTTGACTCACTAATCAAAGAATCAGCATAGCATCACCGTAGCTAAAGAAGCGGTATTTTTCTTTAATGGCCGTTTCGTAAGCCTGCCGAATTAAGTCATGGCCACCAAAGGCGCTCGTCATCATGATTAGAATTGATTCTGGTAAATGCAAGCTCGTTAGCAACGAGTTGGCAATCTTGAAATCGTAAGGTGGGAAGATAAACTTATCTGTCCAGCCTTCAACTGGTTTCAGGCGGCTATTAGCCGATACCGACGATTCTATGGCTTTCAGCGAAGTCGTACCTACGGCGCACACCCGTTTGCCTGCATCGAGTGCCGTATTTACAATCTGGGCCGAATCTTCACCAATGCGGTAGTTTTCGGAATCTGTCTTATGTTTGGTCAGGTCTTCCACATCTACTTGGCGGAAGGTGCCTAAACCAACGTGCAGCGTAATGGGCGCAAAATGAATTCCTTTAATCTCCATTCGCTTCATCATAGCGCGAGTAAAATGCAAACCGGCGGTAGGAGCGGCTACAGCACCAACATGTTGGGCAAACACGGTCTGATATAGATCACGATCGGCGTTTTCGGCCTCCCGGTTGATTTCGCGGGGTAGGGGCGTCTCGCCCAATTCATCGACCGCTTTCATGAATTCTTCATGATTACCATCGAAAAGAAAGCGAATGGTCCGGCCGCGTGAGGTTGTATTATCAATGACTTCAGCTACCAGATCACTATCACCAAAATACAGTTTGTTACCAACACGGATCTTACGGGCGGGGTCTACCAGAACATCCCAAAGCTTCATTTCACGATTCAACTCACGCAATAGGAAAACTTCGATCTTAGCACCCGTTTTTTCTTTATTACCGTAAAGCCGCGCTGGGAATACTTTGGTGTTGTTAATGACCATCACATCTCCATCACCGAAATAGCTCAGTATATCCGAAAATTGCTTGTGTTCAATAGTTTTAGTTTTTCGGTCGACAACCATCAACCTCGATTCACCCCGCTCAACTGGGTATTTAGCAATGAGACTCTCGGGCAAATCAAATTTAAATTCGGATAACTTCATGGCGTATCAGCACGAAAAAGAACGACGCGTTTTTGTAAAGGCCGCAAATATAGTTAAAAACCCGGAAAATTTTATATGTTCCGGGTCGGTTTCTTGCAAATATCACAGAAATGGCTTATTGACCAACCTCAGGCGCATTGATTGGCTTCACAGCTCCGTCTGTATTAACTTCGGCGCGGTCAGTAATATTAAACTTAACCATCAATTCTGACGACACTTCGTTTGAATATGTCCCTTGTGCTGAAACAAATACACCTTTCAATCCATTAGAGGCTGTAATGGCGTACAGGGTCATTTCATCACCGGGGTCTGAGGTTCCTTCAAAGCGATGAAACTCATCAACATTAAACTCTTCGCTTTTAAGTTTGGTAGCTGTGCTTTTTTCTTCCAGAAAGTCTTTTTTCGGGGCAAATTCATGCGTATAGCCACGTCCACGAAGATCTTCCATCGCTTCTGTAAGGGTTTCAAAATGCTTCATAACATTGCAGAGGTTTGTATAAATCTAAAACTCAAAATCTAACTGATGGTTTTTATCAGCCAATGTGTGAATTTCAACAAAAGATCGTATTTATAAATTGGCCAGGATAGAAACGTTGGCGGAATAGCTTAAATTGAACCGTAATGACGACGAAATTAAGCCCGGTTTGGGGAGTACTCGCTGTAATGGTAAGTCTTCTAGGCTGCAACACAACAGACCCTGAGTTTAATGCTTCTACAGTGCCCGAACGGATTCAGTTTTCGTCGGATCGACTGTACCCGGAGGGAATTACCTACGCCCCATCCATCGACAGATTTTTGGTGAGCTCACTCACCCAGGGTAAAGTAGGCGTAGTTGACCCCAATGGTCGGTATGCCGATTTTATTTCGGATAACCGACTCATTAGCAGTCTGGGAATGAAGGTGCGCGACGGGAGACTGTACGTATGTAACAGCGATTTAGGCGTTTCAACAAAAAGTAAGCCTGAAACGATACTCAAAACGGCAAGCTTGTTTGTGTTCAATCTGGCTGATCGGGAGCTGATTAAGGTAGTTCGACTTGATTCCTTACGTCCTAACGTACCAGAAGCTCATTACTTTGCCAACGATATCACCTTCGATGAGGCTGGCAACGCTTATATAACAGACTCTTTTTCGCCGGTTATTTATAAAGTGACACCTGCTTTTGAAGCCAGCATACTCAAAGACGACCCTCTGTTCGGGAATGACCCGCAGATGGCAAGTATGCAGGAGATTAACCTAAATGGTATTGTTTACCACCCCGATAAATTCCTGATTGTTGTGAAGTCCAGTACGGGGGAATTGTTCAAAGTGGATTTAGTGAATGTGGGTATTGTCAAACAAGTGACAGGCGTGACCCTGAAAGGTGGTGATGGGATGGTGCTGGTTAACAATGACCTTTACGTCGTTAACGGGCAGAATCGTGTATCGCTCGTGCGTAGTATCGATGGGTGGAATACGGCCAGTGTGGTCAGGACAGATTCGATTGGCTACGATCAGTCAACAACGAACGTAGAAGTCAGTGGCCGCATCTATACGATCAATGCTCGTATTGGTGAGGTTAATGCAGCTATTAATAATGCCGCTGAACTTCAGGCGAGAGATTACAGTATTCAGCAATTTAAGTAGCGTGTATAGGTGCGTCAAACGAGTTTCAAGACCAACTTGTAAATACTTTAAACAAATTGCTTGAAGTAACTATTCTTTTCGGTAGCGGAGCGAGTGCCCGCATTCACTAAACATACGTTATACTCGACAACTACCCCATGAAAACATCCTGGTTAGTGGGCACGGTGCTGATAACAGCCGGTGCTCTGACGGCTTGTGAAGATCATCGCAATAGCCCTAATGCGCCGTTCCCCGAGCGCATTGAATTTGTTGCCGCCCGGCAATATCCCGAAGGAATAGCGTATTCATCGCAGTTGGGTAAGTTCCTGGTTACGTCTATTCCGCAGGGTAAAATCGGTACCGTCGATACAGATGGCCGGTATGAAGATTTACTCACAGCTCCCGGATTTATTGCGGGCATTGGTATGAAGGTGGCCGATGGTCGCGTGTTTGTCTGTAACAGCGATCAGGGCCGGTCAGACCGGAGCTCTCCCGAAACTACCCGACAGACGGCAGAGCTGCTGGTTTTTGACCTGAGTACCCGCCAATTAATACGACGGACTGATCTGGACGCGCTGTTGCCGGCGGCTGATCCGAACTTTGCCAACGACGTGACCATTAGTCCCGACGGCACAGCTTATGTGACAGACTCGTTCTCGCCGGTCATCTACAAAGTAACAGCTGCTGGCGTAGCCAGTATTCTGGCGAGAGATGATGCCCGGTTTGGCAACCCTGGTTTCGGCCTGAATGGCATTGTGTACCACCCTAACAACTTCCTGATCGTGGCAAACACCGGTCAGGGTAAACTGTATAAAGTTGACTTGGCCAACGGCAATGCCATCTCAGAGATAGTAGTGGCCAATACGAGTCCTACTCCCAACAGTCTGCCTGGCGACGGGTTGACGTTGTTGAACGGCGACCTGTACGTTGTAACTGGTGGGAACCGTGTGGCTCAGGTACGTAGCACAGACAATTGGCAAACAGCGTCGGTTATCAAGTATGACGCGGCCGGTTACAATGGCGCAACCACCAGCGTCGCCGTTAATAACCAGATTTATACCCTTAATGCCCTCATTGGTCAGACTGGCAACGCGCAGAACTTCAGCATTCAGCGGTTCCGCTAAGTAAGTTGGGCAGCAAACGAGACCGCCACCAAGTCGACTGATTCGGTGGCGGTCTCGTTTGCTGTTGAGGGCAATCAGTCTGGCAGCGTTCTTACCATGATGTCTTTGTAGTAGACTTTGCTCTTTGGGTCGTGGCCTTGTAGGGCAATAGTGCCAGCGCTTAGTTTCTTTCCTGAACTGCCCTGGCTGATGCTGTCGGGCTCGGTGTAATTATTAATGACTTTATCGTTGATCTTTACGGTCACGTTTTTACCTTTCACAATGATGTGTTCCGTGTACCACTCATTATCCTTTACAAATACTTCTTTTACGTCCTGAAGGGCATAGACGCTACCTGTTTTGCGCCAATCTGTGTGAGTCTGATTGACCTGGATTTCGTAGCCTTTGCTGGGCCAGCCGTTCTCTTGGTAAGCGGTATGAATAAACATACCTGAGTTAGCACCTGGCATAGTTTTTACCTGCGCTTTCCACTCAAAGTTTTTGAAGTTGTGGTTGTTTACGGGGCCTTCGTAAAACAGGTGGGCTCTGGGGCCGAATACTACAATAGCGCCATCCTGAACGCTGAAGGTACCTGGATTTTCGGCTGCTTTCCAACCATTCAGCGTTTTTCCATCAAATATACTGACCCAGCCATCAGCTGTTGAGCGAAAGGTGAGCGCACCGCAAAGGCCGAGCAGGAGCGTGGCGGTAATGAACAATAGGCGAGTTTTCATAAAAAATAGAGCGTTTGTCTTTATAAAGGCAAACGCTCTAAAACCTAACTATTGCAACGACGAGTACTTAGATTAACCCAACCAAAAGGCGTGCTCAAATGCGTTTGGGTGTGTTTTCTTGAATTCGGCGAATGTAGTAACACCCCAGCTGGCTTGTCCGTCTGGCTTTGGGTCGCTCCAATACACTTTGCCGTTTTTGACACCTGTAATGACAAAGAAATGCGAATCGTTGCCACTGCCCGCTAGTCGGCCCGCTACCATTACCGGCGACTGACCGATCTTGCTGCTAACAACGCTTGTGTCACCGTACAGTTTTTGGTATTGTAATCTGTTTCTGGACGCAAATTCTGTAAGTATGCCGCTGTCCATAAGTAGCCCATAATTTTCGCCAAGCCAGCTATCATAGTAATTTACAGAATTATCATAGAGCGATACAGGCCAGGGCATTCCGGTGTAGGGACCCCAATACATACTGTATATATTCATAGAATGCGTAACGGCCAGCCAGCAGCCATACTTGTAGCTTTGTGGAAATATTGTGAAGTTGTGACGACGATCTGCCATACGTAGTAATGAATAAAAGTGTTCGGTAGCGATCTTTTAGTCGTTAATTTACGAAACAGGCAAACGCCAATTAGTCAATTACTTAACCAACGGTCAGATTGCCGGCACATCTCACTTGCCACCACCAAGTTTACCGGCTTTGCCTGTCTGGCTAGCCTGAGTAGCGGGTGCATTCTTCACGTATTTATCTAACCAGCCATTCATCTCATACAGCATGTGTAACAACGATTCTTTGGCTGTGTAGCCGTGGCTCTCGTAAGGTAAAAACACCAGTTTGGTAGTTGCACCAAAGCCTTTCAGCGCATTGTAGTACCGCTCAGACTGAATCGGGAACGTACCAGTGTTGTTATCCGCTTCACCGTGGATGAGCAGCAGGGGCGTCTTCATTTTGTCGGCATTCATGAACGGCGACATCTTGTTGTACACCTCCGGAGCCTGCCAGTAGCTGCGTTGCTCATTCTGGAAGCCAAACGGCGTTAAGGTCCGGTTATAAGCGCCACTGCGGGCAATGCCGCCTTTAAACAGTTTGCTATGCGTAAGCAGGTTCGCTGTCATGAATGCGCCGTATGAGTGCCCACCCACCCCAACGCGGCTGGAGTCGACAACGCCTAAGCGAACGCCCTCGTCGATGGCGGCTTTGGCACTGGCCACTAACTGTTCAACGTACGTATCGTTTGGTTCTTTGTCGCCTTCACCCACGATGGGAATGCTGGCATTATCCAGAATGGCATAGCCCATGGTCACGAAGGCAGCAGCGCCCCAATAGCTAATTCGATTGAACTGATACGGGGAGCCCGAAACTTGCCCAGCGGCATCTTTGCTCTTAAACTCGGCAGGATAAGCCCACAAGAACGTAGGCAGTGGCCCCTGCTCTTTTTTGTAGCCGGCAGGCAGGTAGAGCGTTGCGGTCAGGTCAACGTCATCGTTACGTTTGTAGCGAAGCTGCTGCTTCTGAACGCCTTTTAGTTGCGGATAAGGGTGCGGAAACGCCGTGACCTGAATAGGGGCAACGCGTGCTTTCAGATTGCGTACGAAATAGTTAGGGTTCTCATCCGGCGTTTCGCGCGTCGTTAGAATCGTTTGTTTGGCCGCATCCAGGACCGCAATGGGCCGTTCGAAATAAGGGGCCGCCGATCGCCAAAGCTCGCCGGTTTTCTTCGTGTTTAAATTCAGCAGAGTCACAAACGGACGATCGCCTTCGGGTGACGCTCCCTGTCCATTGAGCATCAGAATTTCGTTGTTTGGCAAAATATTTAAGACATCCCGACCATACTGATTTCGTTTTGTGTCGGGCTGACCAGGGTTGCTGTAGCGGTCTTCATACGAACGGTCGAAAAGCACAGCTGTTTGCCAGTTGCTGGGGTTGACGGTTTTGGTAACCTCTTTACGGTTTTGCCACCAACGTTCGTTAGCCAGTGCCATCGACTCATTCCCCCATTCAAAACCCTCGAATCGGTACTGAGCCGCATATATTTCTTTGGGTTCGGCCGAAAAAGGAGCTTCTGTCAGGTATACTTTATCGCGGATGTCGGCCTTTACTTTTGGATCACCATTGTCTTGGGCAACGGTGTAATAAACCGAAGCTGGCGCATCGTCACGCCAGTTGAACTCGCGTGGTCCCGAAGGAGCGCCATCTGGGCTATAGGGTACACTTTCCTGAAGGGGGCCGTCGTTGAGGGTCTTCACGAGAGAACCGCTAATGGCGTAGACCTCCGTTTTGCGCGGGAACCGATACACCGGCACCAGGTATGAAAACGGTGTGTGGACAGTTTCAATCAAAATGTACTGACCGTTGGGTGATGGCTCGGCCGATGCAATAATGCCCGCTTGGCCAACAGGTATGGACTGACCATCAAGCGTGAGTCGAACAACCTGCGAAACGGCGTAATAGGCAAATTGCTTTTCGTCGGACGGATTTTTGAGCAAGTCCTGGTACGTAGGGGCCTGGCCACGTTTGCCACCAACGTTTTCCTGAACAGTAGGGCCAACTGGTACGCGGCTTACTTCAGGAGCAGCACCCCGCCCCGCCGGAATCGTTTTTACGATCAGACTCTTGCTGTCAGAGACCCACCGGAAAGGTGTGCCCAGCGTAGCATTCAGTGCAAGTGTACCGATTTTTTGGGCGGTAGCCGTAGCGACATCGACGACGTATAGGTCTATCCGGTTGTCGGTCGAGTTAGCGAAGGCTACTTTTGTTTCATCGGGCGACCACTGCACAAAGCTAATCAGCGGATTGGCAGGTAAGCCTTTTACCTCGATCTCATCTTTACCGGCTATCTTCTTTATTTTCAGGTTCGTTATGTAACGAGCCCGGCTAGGGCCATTGTTAGCCGGGTTCATGCGTAGCCCGGCCAGCTTAAGTTCGGGCTGCGACAGCTCGGCGATGGTTGGGGCAGCTGCCTGCTCCAGAATTAATAATACATCACCTTTGCTCCTAACGCTGACACCTGGCGTTGGGGGCACTGTGACGAGGTCGGCCAGCGCTTTAGGGGGCGTTTGGTACGTTGGAGCATCCTGCGCCCGCACACCGAACGAAAGTACCATGGAGAGACCAAACGGAAGCAGTAGACCTCGTTTAAGAGTAGATAATTGATAGGCCATCAGTTGATGCGGTGTTTGTGAGAGTAGCAAAATTACAAATTAAAATTGGCAGAAGCTCACAGAAGCCAATTAATGCCATATGAAATTGCGATTTTGCAAATGACCATTGCTAATGGCCTGCGAGTGATACATAGGAAATCTATCAAGCCATGAAGTTCATTTCTGGCAAAAGCGGTAACTTGCTGAACTTATGCTTACTGGGGCGTCGCCCTACTCGCGTCAACTCGTTATGCTCACTGACCAATCTGCTAGTTTACAATACCTAGAACTGCTCGACAGCTTGCCTGATGCTGTTGTTTGGACGAGGGCACTGCGTGATGATGAGCATCGGGTTGTTGATTTTCGGGTCGAGTATGCTAACCGGAAATCGTACGAAAATACCCGCGGTCTGTATGTTGTTGGTGTAGGCATGACCGTATTGGGTGACAATATGTCGCATCCAGCCTTTACGGAGCCATCTTTCGCAGAGTTGTGCGAAGTATTAAAAAACGGGCAAACGCATGAGCACAGCTCGTTCGATTCGACCCGCAACGAATGGTTCTTTACGCACCGGACCAAATTAGGCGATGGTGTATTAAGTACGATTCGTAACGTGCCCGCACTGAAAAGTGCTGAGCAGGCAAATCTGCACCAGGCTCAGCTGCTGGATGGGATTCTGGACGCTTCGTTGAACGGTATCATTGCGTACGAGACCATACGCGATCACCAGGGTAATATCATCGATTTTAGCTTCGCCCGATTTAACCGTGCCGCCAAGAAAATGCTCAACCTAACGGACGAAGTAATTGGCGTATCTATGTTGGCCCAACTGGATGGAGTTAAGGAGGCTGGCTTGTTTGACAAGTTTGTACAAGTTGTTGAGACTAGCGAGCCAACGCAATTTGAAACCCCTTTCCCGGCTGGCGATGGGTTGCTGTGGTATCAGATGTCGGTGGTTAAGCTCAATGATGGTCTCGTTATTACGTTCAACGATATTACCGAGAGCAAGCAGAACGAGCAAAATGCCGAACAGCAGGCCAGGGAAAATAAGCGGCAGGCCGATCTGATCAATAATGTATTAAACAACTCGCCCAGCGGTATTAAAGCCATGGAGGCTGTTCGGGACGAGACCGGGCTGATTATCGATTTCGTTGTTATGGTCATCAATAAAGCCGGAGCTGATGTTCGTAATCGAGAGGTGAGCGAGATTATTGGGCAAAGGGCCTTAGCTGTGTTTCCTGGACTGCATGAGGCTGGTTTGTTCGATCATTATGTGCAAGTGGCGGAAACAAACCAGCCTCGACATATTGAGGTTTTATACGGAGATACTTGGTACGATATGGCCATTGCACCTTTTGGGGATGGCGTAACCGTAACCTACACAGATATAAGCGAGAGTAAACAAGCCGCCCTGCAAATACAGCAGCAGGCGGCTGAGAACAAACGGCAGGCGGACTTCCTTAACAGCGTACTCGACAGTTCGTCGAACGGAATTATTGCAGAACGGGCCGTTCGAAATGAGGATGGCGTTATCACCGACTTTGTTATTATGTCGGTTAACCAGCGGTCGGCTGAATTTGTCCAGTCTACTGCTGAGCAACTGGTAGGGCGTTCTGAGTTAGAATTGCATCCGCGTATGCACCAATCTGAACTCTTCGAGGCTTACCGCAAAACCATTGAAACAGGAGAACCTCAGTTTGTAGAGATGCATCACTACGATGGGCAGCGGGACCATTGGGCAAACGTAAATACCCGAAAGCTTAGTGACGATGAGCTGGTCATCACGATTTCCAATGTGTCGGAAACTAAGCTGGCGCAGCAACAGATTGAACAAACGGCAGCTTTGCTGCAAACGGTCATTAATAATTCGCCGACGGCTCTGGTCTTGTATGAACCCATACTGAACGAATCGGGTACCACTGTCGACTTCCGATACAAGCTCGCGAATCCTGTCGCTGCCAGCGCTACCGGCCGCTCTCTGGAATACATGCGAAACAATACGCTCTTCACCATGTTTCCGATGGCCGCCCAGAAAGGCTTTTTCGATCGGTTACGGGTTACACTGGAAACAGGCGAATTGCAACAGTATGAACACCATTTCAAGGGCGATGATGTCGATTTGTGGGCCGAGATCACGTTGGTTAAACAAGGCAATGACGTACTGGCAGTATTTCAATACATCACCGATCTGAAACGGGCGCAAAAACAGTTAGAGCAACTAACTCAGGAATTACAGACGGTTATCGATACATCGCAGACCGGTATTTTTCTGTTTCAGCCCGTCCATAATGAGGTCGGCGAAGTTATCGATTTCCGTTTCCGGATTGCCAATCGGCAGTTAGCTTCCTACGTAGGGCAGCAACCAGAAGCAGTTATCGGTGCATTGGGTAGCACGTGGTTTCCTGATTATAAAACCAATGGCCTGTTCGATAGCTATTATAAAACGTACGCCACCGGCGAAAGCCTGCGCTTCGATTTTCACTACTACGGTAGCGGTATCGATGTCTGGCTCGATATCATGTCTACCAAAATGGGCGATGAGGTGTTGGTAACGTTCGGCGATTACACCCCCTTGAAAAAGCTGCAGCAGCAGTTAGAAGCATCGGTTATTGATTTGCAGCGCTCAAACAAGAATCTGGAGCAATTTGCGTATGTAGCCAGTCACGATTTGCAGGAGCCATTGCGCAAGATTCAGGCGTTCGGCGATATTATCCGAAATCAATATGCCTCTACCATTGGCGACGAAGGGGCAGATATAATTCGCAGAATGCAGTCGGCAGCGGCTCGTATGCAGGTTCTTATCAAAGATGTGCTGGCTTATTCCCGCGTTGCTACCAAACGCGAAAGCATTGGCTTAGTAGACTTAGGGGAGCTCATGAGTGATGTGATAAGCGATCTTGAAACCGCCATCAATGATAAAAAGGCCATCGTAACCATGCAGCCCTTACCCAGCATCCCCGGCGACGCGTCTCAACTTCGGCAGCTGTTCCAGAATTTGATCAGCAATGCACTGAAATTTTCTAAAACAAGCGAATCGGCTGAGTGTCCGCGAATTGACATTACGTCCCGACAGGTTCGGGGAGGTGACACCGACTTCGACATTGTGGCTGCCGACAGCGACCGTTTGTTTAATCTGATTGACGTTGCCGACAATGGCATTGGGTTTGAGCCGCACTATGCTCAACGAATTTTTCAGGTGTTTCAGCGACTGCATAGCCGTAGCGAGTACCAGGGGACGGGCATTGGATTAGCTATCGTGCAAAAAGTTGTTGAAAACCATCGGGGATACATTACGGCTAAAGGCCAGTTGGGTATCGGGTCTACATTCAGTGTTCTGTTGCCCGCCTAATCTACCGCCTACTTGTAGTACGTGATTCGGTTATAGGCTGACAAAACTATCTATTCCAGAAGTTGGCGACTTAAGTCCGTCGTCCGTATCGATAACAGGGGCCTGGCGTGACCTGCTCTTGAAACAAGTAAGGAATAACTTAATCATTCAGCGCAATCGGTTGCTTATCATACCTTGTACCAGCTAGGTTAGCACTTCGTTACGCATTGCTAATTGATAGCTTATTTCAGTTTGATTGACTAATTCGCTCGCTGTTTCGTTACTTTGACGACAGAATCAACTTGAATGCTTCATGCGTACTCTTATTTTGCTGACTGGTTTGCTGGCAATGGTCTCGTGCAAACTCGAAGTTGCCAGTGTTTACCAGGCCCAGTTTGCGTCGGACCCGACCGCTGCCGCTGTAGCACCTGGCCAGATTGACGAAGCGTCGGGTATGGCCGATAGCCGTAGTCAGCCCGGTAATCTCTGGATTGAACAGGACAGTGGGTCGCCTGCCGAATTGGCTTTGCTGGGATACGATGGTAAAGTGAAGGGAAAAATCAAGATTCCAAATGTTACCAACCGCGATTGGGAAGAGCTCGCCTTTGGACCCGGTCCTCAGGCAAACGTAAACTATATTTATATTGGCGACATTGGCGACAACAATGCCCAGACGCCCATTTGTCAGATTTACCGATTGCCTGAACCCAGTAGTCTGCAAGCATCCGTCACTCAAGTCGAGCGAATCAACTTTCGCTATCCGGATGGCCCCCGTGACGCTGAAGCGATGTTCGTTGACCCAGGAACGAAAGATATTTATATCATTTCTAAGCGGGAAGATAACAAACACCTGTATCGGTTGGCTTATCCACAAAATATTAACGAAATAACCGTTGCCGAAGGGTTAGGCGAGCTACCGTCTACGGGCGATGGATTGCCCGCTTACATAACCGCAGCGGCTATCTCGCCCGATGGTCAGGAGATTCTGATACGGACGTACTCTGACATTTTCTATTGGAAGCGTGATCCGGGCCAAAGTATACCTGATGCCTTGCAGTATGGCAACCGACGCCGGTTTACGTACCGCGCCGAGATCCAGGGTGAAGCCATTTGCTTCGATAAAGATGGGAAGGGCTATTTCACCATAAGCGAAAAAGCCACTGCGCCTTCTGTAAGTTTATTTTATTACGCCCGCCAACAGTAGTTCGGTGTTGGTTATAAGTGACTGGCGCTTGCATACAGCTTTCGCGTCAGTCACTTATTTGTTTATGTGTATTTGAACTTAGCGTTATGACTGCTGCTGTTATTGGGGCCGGCATTGCTGGCATCGCGGCTTCTATTCGATTGGCTGTTAAAGGATACGACGTTGATGTATACGAAGCCAACGCCTATCCGGGAGGTAAACTCTCATCATTTGAGCAGCAGGCTGGTAAATTGCATACGTATCGTTTCGATGCTGGGCCGTCGTTGTTTACCATGCCGCATCTGGTTGACGAACTGTTTCAACTCGCTGGGCGAAATCCTGCCGACTACTTTGAATACATCCGCCTGGACGAAACGTGCCGTTACTTCTGGGATGATGGAACGCGCTTAACTGCCTGGTCAGACCATGATCGGTTTGGCCGCGAAGTAGAAACAGTACTGGGCGAACCGGCCAGGCATTTACAGGAGCATCTGCACGACAGTGCGGTGAAATACGACGTAACGGAAAAGCTCTTCCTGCATCGGTCCTTGCATAAAGCGTCGACCTGGCTCAACCGAGATGCCCTGCGGGGGTACCTCAACTTGCCCAGGCTTGGCGTGTTCGGAACCATGAACGAGGCTAACGAACGACGGTTTCAGCATCCGAAATTGGTACAGTTATTCAATCGGTATGCTACCTATAACGGCTCTGACCCGTACCAGACGCCCGCCACGATGAATATCATCCCGCATTTGGAATACAACATCGGCGCGTTCTTCCCGACAGGCGGTATGATTAGTATTACCAACAGTCTGGTGCGGCTGGCCGAAGATCTGGGCGTTCGTTTTCATTTCAACACCCGTGTCACGGAGATTGTCACCGAAGGCAAAAAAGTAATTGGCCTTCATACCAAAGGTCGGGCAGGCGGAGCCGAGGTCGAACAGCTGGTTAATCCGGCGCCACTCGCGCTTTGTATTTCTAATATGGATGTCGTAAACACGTTCCGCAAATTACTGCCCGATGCCCGGCAACCCGAGCGAATTCTGCGCCAGCCCAAGTCGAGTTCAGGGCTAATCTTCTACTGGGGAATCAAACGCGAGTTTGCGGAGTTGGGGTTGCACAACATCTTTTTTAGTAACGATTACCGCGCGGAGTTCGATAGCTTGTTTGGCCGAAATGAGTTGCACAACGACCCAACGATTTATCTGAACATTACGTCGAAGTACAAGCCCGACGATGCCCCCTCAGGTTGCGAAAACTGGTTTATTCTGCTTAATGCGCCTAACAATACTGGCCAGGACTGGGATGCCATCATTCAACAAGCCCGACGTGACGTTATTCGCAAGTTAAGCCATAATTTGGGCGTCGACATTGAGCCGCTTATTGAAACGGAGTCCGTGCTGGACCCACGTAGTATCGAGTCCAGAACGTCATCCTCTCAGGGGGCGCTGTATGGCAACAGCAGCAATAACCGATTTGCGGCCTTTCTACGTCATGCGAATTTTTCGCGGCAGTTCAACAACATGTACTTTGTGGGAGGGAGTGTTCATCCCGGCGGAGGAATTCCGCTTTGTTTGCTATCCGCTAAAATCGCTACAGAGATGGTATAGGTTTATGGGTATTCGGTTTACTGTTTACAGGCCCCACCAAAGACATTTGCGCGCTCGCTGTGACTGCGGACTACTGTAAACCGACTACCGTAAACCGCAATCTGTAGTTAACTTGCCGCATGGATTCCTCGATTCTGATTATTGTGCTGAGTATGTCGGTGCTGATTTCGTACGCCTTCGACTTGTTCAGCAGTCGCTTCAAAATACCTTCTGTTTTGTTGCTGTTGCTGCTCGGCGTACTAACCCGGCAAGCGACGGGTTACTTCGATGTTCAGGTTCCCTACATCAACACAATTTTACCTACGCTTGGCACATTAGGACTTATTCTCGTTGTGCTCGAAGGAGGGCTGGATCTGGAACTTCACGCCGAGAAGCTGAGTGTACTTCGTCGAACCCTACTGGCGTCGCTTCTGTCGATTATCGGCGGAACGTTGCTTATGGCCGGAGTGCTTTACCTGTTGCTTAACGATTCGTTTTATCGCTGCCTGATTGCTGCCCTCCCGTTCTCAATCATTAGTAGTGCTGTGGCCATCCCCAGCGTATCGAATCTGTCGTTGGACAAACAGGAATTTGTAGTGTACGAGTCGGCCTTTGCGAGTATCCTCGGCGTAATGGCCTATAATTTTTTGTTGTTAAGCCGTAATTCAGTATTCGGGGCCGTTTGGCTCTTTACGCGCGACACGCTGGTGATGGCCTTATTGTCGTTGGGGTGCTGTTTTTTACTGTTGTACCTGATCGGCCGAATCAACCACCGCATCAAGTTCCTGCCGATCATCTCAGTGCTCTTTCTGGTGTATGCACTGGCCGAGATCTATCATCTGTCGTCACTGTTGTTGATATTGATTTTCGGACTGTTTCTGAATAACACGGAATTGTTTATTCGGGGGCGGCTAAGCGAAATCCTGAAAAATGACCTGTTCGAAAAAGAGCTTGATCAACTCAAGAACCTGACGGCTGAAGGGTCTTTCGTAGTACGTACGTTCTTCTTTCTCATCTTTGGCTACGCGGCCGTTCCGCGCGAACTGATTGATCTGGATGCCATCATTGTGAGTAGTCTGTTTATTGGTATCATTATTGCCTGGCGCTGGGTTACGCTGAAGTTAACGTATAAGGGCCCACCAAAGCCGTTACTCTGGATTGCGCCACGCGGCCTTACTACCATTTTGTTATACTTGAATATTCCTGAAGATCTGCGACTACTGGGCTTTCGGGAAGGTATTGCGATGCTGGTGGTGGTGCTTTCGTCTGTGGTAGTGATGGCGGGCGTATTAGGCTATAAGGGTCAAGCTGCTGAGTAGCTAAAGACTTCACAAGTAAGCCCGGAACGCAAACCACCGACGGTTACTTAAATAAGTCAGGTCCGCATCATTGGCAAACGCTTCGCGCTCGAAGCTGATGTTCCGGTAGGCCATATAATGATCTCTATACTGAACCCGGCGAACCATGTATTCAAGCACATACCACACATAAAACGGTATAATGCCCAGTTCGGCCTGCTGCCGCAAATGAATTCGTTCGTGGTTAATTAACACAGGACCGGGATTTGGCTGCCGCACTAAAATGAACGGAAACAACGCCATACCATCGGGACCAAGTGAGGAGATGCGGATAATAAACCGGTTCTTTGCCATTATTTTAATGACAATATAAGGGTTAATCAAGTTCTGAAATTCTATGACGCTGACCCTAATCATAATATTTGTAGTTGGCTATATACTTATCACGGTTGAGCACTCTATTGGTTTAAACAAGACGGCAACGGCCCTACTGGTTGGTGTTACGTGCTGGACGGTATATGCTTTGAGTGGGCGAAACCCAGATGAGGTGGTTACGCATCTGGGTGAGCATTTGACCGAAATCGCCGAGATTTTATTTTTCCTGATTGGGGCCATGACCATCGTGGAGTTGATTGATGCACACGACGGCTTCACGATTATTACCGATCGCATCGCCAGCCGAAACACGCGCGTGTTGCTGTGGACTATCAGCTTTTTGGCCTTTTTTCTGTCAGCGGTACTCGACAACCTGACAGCCTCCATTGTTATGGTATCCGTACTCCGAAAGCTAGTACGGAATGTTGACCAGCGGAAAGTTATGGCGGGTATGGTCATTATTGCTGCCAATGCCGGCGGGGTCTGGTCACCCATTGGCGACGTAACAACCACTATGCTTTGGATTGGTGGGCAAGTAACAACGCTCAACATCATCAAGACGTTGCTTCTGCCCAGTCTGGTCGCCCTGCTGGCTCCGCTTGTTATATTGACAATGCGTTATGAGCCCGACACCGAAGCCTCTGTGGGGACGGCTAAACAAGGCGTTAGTCGTCCTTACATTACGCCCGCAGCCCGGCGCGACCGGCGACTCATGCTGACGGTAGGACTAGGTGGCTTACTGTGGGTACCAATTTTCAAAACGGTCACGCACTTACCTCCCTACATGGGCATGATGATGGCTTTAGGCTTTATCTGGGTTGTGTCCGAGTTGATTCATAAAGATAAAGACGAAGCCGAACGGCAGCGATTTACTGCGGCTTACGCCCTTAGTAAGATCGACACGCCAAGCATACTGTTTTTCCTGGGGATTTTGCTGGCGGTTGGATCGCTGCAAGTTACTGGCGTGCTGCGTAGTTTGGCCGAATCGCTCAATGCGTCAATTGGTAATCTGGACGTTATTGTACTGCTGATTGGCGTTGTATCTGCCGTGGTTGATAACGTCCCCATTGTAGCAGCCGCTATGGGCATGTATGATTTACAAACCTACCCCGCCGATGCCAAACTGTGGGAGTTTTTGGCGTATTGTGCTGGTACGGGCGGAAGTATGCTTGTGATTGGATCGGCCGCCGGAGTCGCCGTAATGGGTATGGAGCGGCTGGAGTTTGGCTGGTATCTGCGCCGAATCAGCTGGCTGGCACTTATTGGTTATCTGGCCGGGGCGCTGGTTTACCTACTAGAATTCTGGATAAAAAAGTAGATGTTGTTACGTCGTGGTTTAGTTGCTATAAACTGATTGGAGCACGCGACAAGTTTCTTTCTTGACAGGATGAACAGGATAGGCAAGATGTTTAGGACGAATTCAATCCTGAAAATCCTGTTCATCCTGTCAAGAAAGAAACTTGTCGCGTACCGTTTAGTATCGAATAACTTAATCTTTTACTTTTATTCCTTAACCATCATAAACTATGAAAAAAGTAGCCCTAACCCTTCTAATGCTGTCGGCCGTGTGGGTGTCGGCAGTAGCTCAAACGACACCAGGCGCTAACGAAGTAATCGACAAATACATTGCGGCTATTGGTGGCAAAGATCTCCTCAAAAGTATTAATGACCTACGCGTCGAAATGTCTTCGGAGTTTAACGGCAACCCAATCATGATAACCCGACGGTTCAAAGTGCCTAACAAGTTTTCGATGGTCGTTAATGCGAACGGTATGGAGGTTATGAAGATGACGAGCGATGGCGTAAAAGTGGTTCGCGGAGGCATGCAAGGTAGCCAGACGTTAGAAGGCAAAGAAGCGCAGCAGGCAATGCTGCAAGGAACTCTGTTTCCGGAACTGCACTTTGCTGAGCTGGGCGTAAAAAGCACCGTAACGGGAACCGAAAAAATAGATGGTAAAGACGCGTATAAGGTAACGAATACATCGTCGGACGGCAGCACCAGCTGGACAGATTATTACGATGTCGCTTCTGGTTTGAAAGTGCAGACCGTTGCCAAACAAAAATCACCACGCGGGGGCGAGGAAATAGAAATGACGACGCGCCTGAGCGATTATAAAGATTTTAAAGGGTTAAAATACCCAACCAGCCTTACGCAGGGCAGCGATCAGCAGCAACGGCAAATGAGCGTCGATAAGGTCAAGTTTAACGAAGGTGCCAAAGACTCAGACTTTGCGGCTCAGTAGTCTTTACACGCCCAAAATTCTCTAAGCCCATGTCATTCTCAAAGCGGTGACATGGGCTTTTCGGTTGGTTGATCATCCTTTTCCAGGCTTATGCGCTCGGCGCTCTCGGGTGGATCGGGTGCGAAGTAGTCACTAATAATCAGGCCTACAATCAACCCGGCAGTGATCGCTAACAACGCTAGTGTGCTGAGTTGAATGGTTAGACCAATTATGATCAACAGCACAGCTAATCCAAATCGCACGGATATACCCTGGATGAAGCCGACGTGCGATGGGCCTGCCCGCAGGGTTGTTAAGCTAATGCCAGCTTCAGTCATAAAATACCCCGATAGCGACCCTAAGAGTAGCCACTTCGTTGAGGGGTGTAGTTCATCGGCATCAATGGATTGGATGGCGAGCGTTAGACCAACGCCGATGACCGTTAACGCGACCGTTAACGGCAGATGCAGGTAAAGCCAGAGGGTGTATAAATGTGAACTGCCACCTTGTTTAACTTGCCGCACCGCATCGTCGTCCAGGCGGTCGAAATAAGCCCACCACAAGCCAATGATTACAACTCCGCCCAATAGTGTTGCCAGTATGGTATTTGTCTCAAAGCCCTTCTGAATCAGACTATGTGCCGTGCTGGTAACGGACTGACCAAGCACCAGAAGCGTGAATAAACCATACCGTTCGGGTAGGTGCCGTACATCAGGAGGAAGTTCTTCATGAAGTCGTTTACTCGATGCCGATAAAGGAGTGCCTAACTCAATAAGTAAGGCTAGTCCCCATAAAATAAAGCGATAAGGAACTGGCACCAAGGCTGATATACCCCAGATTAGAACAGATACTGCAAACCCTGTGATGAGGAGCTTGATATAGGGTCGGGCATCCGGGATATAATACCAGGCCCGGCCGTATTCAACCAACAAAATTATCCGAACGGCCGAATACGTTAAGGCGTAGACAACAGCTGCCTGATTTGTCTCCAGCGCATTCGGAACGGCCGCAGCCAGCACAATCAAGCCTAGTAATTGAAAGCTGGCTAAGAAACGATGCAACACGTCGCGGTCATTATCGAAACGGGTCGAGTAATGCGTTTCGCCGTTCCAAAGCCACCAGACTGGAACGTAGAGCAGCAGAAAACCAAACAGCGACGGCGTGTCGGGCGATTTAAGCAAGCGCTGGGCCAGCTGAGCAATGATGACTGTAAAGACGAGATCGTTTAACAGTTCGGCCCAGGTGGTACGTCGTGTGTCATCTTGGGCGGTACTTCTTAATTGCGGTACCCTGGCTGACGATGATTGAGGCATAATACGTTGAGCAAGCTTTTGACGTATAACACCTAAACCAAATGGGAGGTTGAATTACCTCTGTTCCTATTCGCCAATGGTCTGGTTCACTTTTTTCTATTGACGGTTTATCTTACCTGTCCCTACCGCAGTTAATAGCATTATCGATCATGTTTACTCAGTGTCGTTACGTTCACCAGCGAAAAGTTAGCTTCTCCCCGTAGCATCCGCGTCCGAACCTCTAATTGGCTGACCATAGTGTGTTGGCCATTGCTAAACCACCAGGCGGTTTGCAGCGTTTTGCCGCTTTTACGCAGTTCGCCAACGTAGGCCGGATGTCCATCCAATACCGTTTCGCGAACGCGCCCCAACTCATAGCCGCTCCCGCGCCAACAAACGGCCGGATTATGTTCCAGACTGTACCAGTCGGGTAAGGGTTTCAGATAAACCAGTATGTTCGGCTTTGACAACTGAACGAAGCCGTTTGGCAGCGGCTTGCATAAAAAAGAAGCATATCCATACTGATATTTCAGGCTGCAAGGGTCAGTCATTGGTTTTGTTGGGCGGGCAGTATAGGCCATCAAACCGAAGCCGGCAGCCAGCGTTAGTAAGGACCACCGCATCGACCAGATTGGGTGCGTGACTATCTCCTGCCTACGCCCAAACTGCGTTACCAGGAAGGTAGCCAGTCCGCTGGCGGGAAGCCACGCGTAAACGGCTACGCAGAGTAAGCCAACGGCTTCGTGGGCCCAGGTACCGGGTAAGATACCGAAGGCAACGAGAATAATAATTCGGAACAGATTGCAAAGGATGGTCAGGCCAAATGCAGTTAGTCCATACGCAATTGCCCAGCTGATAGGGACTTGTTTCTGCAGTTGCTTTTCAGCCCAGATCAGCAGAAACAAAGCTACCAGTAATGAAGTACCCGTCATTTGTAAGCCCATGCAAGCCGGATCAACGGCCATCTCCTGCCCGCTACGTACCAACACGTTACCGTCGACAGACACTTGCAGGCCAGCGGTTCGCAGAAAAGCCCCTGCCCAGTTGCTCAGCGTTAGTCGGATCGGAAAGGTAAACAGCGCCGATACGTAACGCAGGCCGGGCGAAAGCAACAGCAACACTACTAATCGACCCGTCCATGGGCTCCGTCGGCCCGCAAATACGAGCAGGCCAACGGTTAACCAGGTGGTTAAATCAATGGAGAGCATACCGTTTTCGCCAATAGAGCCAGCCAATTAGCAGAGTCACCATGATCAGCAATGCCCACTCGTGGGGTTCTGGTACAGCGCCTTCAGCCTTTAATGTGGCGTTGGAGAGACCCTGTTTATCCTTTTGGATGCCAAAGCGATCATAATCTTCTTCGGTTTCTAACACCACCAAACTAGATAGGGGAGAGACAACGTTCGCCTGCTGAGCTTCCTGAATCAGTTGGGTAGTCTGATAGCCTTCTGTTAAGTAATTCCGACCGATCTGTTGCAGGAGATGGTTGTAGGCGAACAGCCTTGCCAGGTGATCCGGCGCGTTGGATGGATGAATTATACCAGCTTTCTCTATAGCCTTGTCCGGGTGAACAGGCATCGGCGTCTCGCAGATGGTAACACGGGCCTCAAATAGCATGACCCGAGCAGAATCATTGAGTTGATGAGGAAATTGGTGCTGGTTTACAATATGAGCAGCCAGGTCGTCGCCCGTACCGTTTAAGACGTTTAGAACGCGTAGCTCCGCTAATGTTTTTAGGTAAGGCGACAGCTCATTGCCGAAGCAGAACGTATTGAGGGGCTGATGTTGGGTGGCCGTCAGATGCATCCGGTCGGCAAAGGCACTATGCTTTAAATCGCTTAAGGTAGGCGAAACGGGCGTACCTTTAGTGATGAGCAAAGACGTTGCCGGGTTGGTGATGCGGTAGACCGGAAACAAGCTGAACTGTTGCTTCACAAGCCGCTCGTACGTATCGCTGGCGTTTTGAGCGGAAACTTGTTTAAGTCCATCGTCAAATATCCAGGCCCGGCCGTTTAGCTGGCTGGTGGCGCGAAGAGCTGCCCTAAACTCGTCTTTAGTCCAGGCGGCATTTACATCCAGAAAAACATCCGTTGGTTTAAAGGTATCCTGAACGGGCTTGTAAGGCTCCAGCCGGTACGCTTTTCCTTCCAGCACGAATGACTCATTCGATAAAGGTGGGGCCTCAAAACGTAACGACCAATCAGGATTGTAATGGTCCCGGTGGGTTAGCGTTGTACCATCCAGACCGTCCAATAGCCAGGGCGATTGTAGGTTGTTGGGGGCAGTTGCAAAGTCAACCTTAATAAGCTCGTTGGCCGCGCTGGCGTTTGGCCCGTCGAAATACGGGTTTTCATAAACTAGCTGGCTTCCTTCCAGCCGTAATGGCGATGTAATGCCAATCTTTACACGCCGGTCTTCGCTGGCCTGGCACGGAAACACCCGTACGGTAATGCGACTGCCTTCCTGCCAATACACTACCGACGGGTCACGCGCCCTAACTTTCGACTCGACGTTGACGACTTGCCGGTAAGCGGAGTCTGCTTTGGCAACGGTCGTTAAACGAGCGGGCTCTTCGCGGCCGTTAACCCACAACGACATGGACGAAACGACTGAGCCCGATGGTAGGTGAAAGGTAAACAAGGCTTCTTCGGGTTGTCGGACCTGATTACGAATCCGTAACGTTTTTTCGGTATAGCTCACCCTGAATTGAGGCCAGATACGTACCTGAGAGACCACGTCTTCGGTGGTTAGATGCCGCCCCGTCCAAAACTTTTCCTCCGTGCCATGCCGTTCGTTGTGTAGTACTTTGAGCAGGTTCAGCTGTTCGGCTGCGGGCAGCGTAGTTGCCGGGAAAATTCTTGACGCAATAACTACCAAAGGATCATGCTCCCGGACATCTTCCAGGGCCGTTAAGTGCGAAAGCCCCCAACCGTCGCCGTCAAAAAAGTGGCCCTGATCGTACACCCGACCTGCTAACAATAGACGGTTCGTGATCCAGTTCGGCTTAATACGTTGAGCAATAAGCGCCCACTCGGGTAGGTCGCTGGTTTGTCGAGTCGTAGCTTCCATACGTACGCTTTGCATCTTATTGACATCGTTCATCCAACCGGTCATGAATACGCCGATCGCTAGTAACGGTATCGTCAAACCAACTGCGATGCCCGGGCGTAGATGTTCGTCAGATTTAGCATCGAACCAAATTCGCTTGCATAACACAACCGCGAACACCAGTGGGACAAACGTATGCGCCGACATCCCCAAACCAATCAACGCCGGAACACTAATGGGGTATAACTCAACAATGTACACGGCCATGTAAATGAACAGCCAACAACCGATGCCCAGCGCCAGATACAAGAGTTGCTGTAGTCGAATAGGTAATGATTCTTTCCAGGCATAGGCGACCATGGCGGCTCCCACCAACACTAACGCCCAGCATAACCACTCCGTCGACTGTTGGAAGACGGCCAGATCACGGTTCAGCGCGTAGGCACTCAACAGCCAGAGGAGCAGCCCCAGCCACCGCGCCGGACGTCGTTCGGGATAGCGCTTAGAACGCCAATGACCGTTGCTCAATAGCGCTAGCGAATACGCAACCGTTATGCCATAATGGAACATAAACAGCGTGAAGCTGCTGTCGTTGCCCTGACGCCGGTCGCCCAGCAAATCATAAAGCAGAAAAGCTCCGCTAGACAGCAAAAGCGCTATGAGCCCGATTCCGAAGAGAAAATCGCGAAACGGCTCCAGAATTGGCGACTGACGTAGCGATGTTGAATCGTGTACTGATTCGCCTAAAAGCTCAGCTGGCCGAGCAGGTTCAGGAGCTGCTGAAAGTGGTGGTTGATAGTTCATAAAGTACTTTGTTTTGCAAAGTTGAAAAATCAAAAAAATAGGCACGAGCTAATGGATCAGGTCAAACCTTACAGGTTGCTTACAAAAAATAGACTAACGAAAACGGGGTTTAGAGCGCCATTACAAGTTCTTAATAAACTCTTCCAAAGCATTCAAATGCTCAGAAAACGCCTGTCGGCCAGCATCAGTGGCCGAGTAAGTCGTATTGGGTTTGCGACCGACAAACTGCTTCTGAACAGCGACGTAGCCCGCTTCTTCCAACGCTCGCAGATGAGCCGCAAGGTTGCCATCGGTAAGCCCAAGCAACTCCTTCAGCCCGTTGAAACTCATTGAATCATTGACCATCAGAACTGACATGATATTGAGCCGGGCTTTACTTTCAAATGCCTTATTAAACTGAGACAGCAGGTCTTTTATCATGCCGTATTACGTTCATATTTGTAGTACATCGCCAGGCCGTATACAATGTGTAAAATGCCGAAACCAATAGCCCAGGTCAGCAGGTTATAGCCCGGAAAAAATAGCGATAGAAGCCCTAAGCCAATCTCGAAATAGCTTAATGACTCAACATCGCGGACGGTGTATCGGCTACCGTTAAACAGCGCTAATCCGTAGAAAATAAGCGTTGCCGGAAAAGCCAACCATATAATGTTGTAGTAGAGAAGGGCCAGGCAAACCATGCCACCAGTGGCCAACGGAACCCCCATAGCCCACAGAAGCCGCCGAGACGATGTGTTCCAGACGCTTTGTCCCTGACGACGCGCTTTCCGGACGGTAAAATACGTACCCGATAGCAAAGCCGTAATCAGCACTACAACCGCCACCGTTACCAGAAACTGTTTAATTGCCTGATGCGCTGCGCTGTCGTACAGTTCAAGCCGATCGAAGCCCGGAATGGTCAGCCATCCGGTTCGTAGGCGCATATAAACCACAGCCGCTCCAATGAGTGCAATGATACCTGCCGAAACACCCGACAGTCCGCTTAGTGACAGAAACTTAGAGGAGCGTTCCATCAGGCTGCGAATTTCCGTCAGCGTCTGTAGATGTTCGCGAGATTCGTACATGAGTATCGTCTTACAAAGTTTGGTTAATCGGGTTAATGAATGTCAATCCGTGTGTGATAGCTCCAGCAGATGACCGCCCAAAATTATGATTCCTACCACTACCGCCGTCAGCGCCAGAATCAAAACTGCGCCAGATGACAAATCTTTAATGGCTTTGATTTGCGGGTGCAGGCCGGGCGAAACAAAATCGCATAGCTTTTCGATGGCTGTGTTGAAGGCTTCAGCGGCCCATACAATTCCGATCTGGGTTATGATAACCGCCCACTCGGTTGTACTAAGCTTAAGGAACAGCCCTATCAAAATGACTATTCCGGCAATGAGCAGGTGTACTTTAGCATTGTTTTCGTAGCGAAATAAGTCTACAATTCCCTGCCCGGCAAACCGAAAGCTCCGCAACACCTTTCGAACATCAATCATGAGGCAAACATACCATAAACGTAACAATCGGAAAGGCGGTGTAGTCCCTGTAAACACTGATTAAGAATGAAACTATTTCTTTTCTGTATTTCCCTGCTCGATGTACCAGTAAAAAGCTATGTATAACATCGCCAGTACAAAGCCGTACGACAACGTCAGCTTAATGCTCAGATGATCGTGATAGGACTGCGTAATGGCTTCGGTTAGCAGAGACGGCTTTGTCAGCACATGCCAGCTGTTCCACCTACCAAACCGCCCCAGGTAAATACCGAAGCCAGACAACATCTGACTCGTCAGCATCAGCATCCAGCTGAGACGAAATCCTAATAACGGACGTAACATTCGATGCACAACCAGGGTCGAATACAAGCCGGCCAGCAAACCCGTTTGTGCAAACAGAAACAGCGTCATTGTGTCGAACCAAAGTAGGGGATTATCGATGTGTTTGATGTGGAATAGATCCGTGATGATGTAGGGGGCATTGGGCAGAAACGTTAACCAAATGGCGACGCCGGCACTCAGCAGCCACCGGTTCAGGAAACCGGCCGATCGCAGATCACGCAATACCAATACAACGCCTAATGGAAAAAAGGCCAGGAACAGATTCCACGTCAGCATCACGAATAGCCACCAGTGGTCGGTTAATAACCCACGTAGCGTAACCAGAATAAGTCCTACTAAGGCTAAGCTGGTCAGGGCAATAAGCCCTCGTCCAGGTTTATCGGCTCTAAGGTTAGGCTGCCGCGTGCCTTCAACCAGCTGTTGGAGCGTAGTATACAAGGAGTGTTGCATAAAATAAAGTACTTTGTAGTGCAAAGTAAATAAAAAAGTAAAATGCCAGTCAAGGTAGACTGGCATTTATTTTTCAACTAACCTTATTGGTCGAGACAAACAGGTAACAGGCCAAGGGTTAATCGGCTTTATAAGCTGCCTGGCTTGGCGTATCATCTATGTAGAACAACCGTACGAGTTTTGCCGCCTGACGAGCCGGATCCTTGCCCAGTTCATCTAAGTTTTCGAAGGACTCTGTTTTATCTGGCTGATCGTAATAAATGTCTTCCAGATTATCAGCAGTAATTAAGTGAATGGGGGAATTCGCCTTACGACTAAAATAATATAATGTTGACGAGTTTGAATTTCCTCCGCCGGCAATTGACATATCAGCAGGTTTGCTGTATATATAAATGCGGTCGGCGTGTTCTACGCGGTATAAATCGCCCTGGAAGAAGCGGTAATCAGCTCCTTGCTTACGTTCGCCCCACAACTTAGCGTCTGGGATCTCTACGGCCTCGCCATTGGGCTGAGTAACTTTAACGACTGGTTTAAACATCTCTTCTCGCAAGCTATAACCCGGCTGGTTATCAAAACCATCCGTCAAAACGTGATGGGTGAAATCATTGGCTGATAGATAGACACCGTTGTCGGGAAAGGGAACAAAATCAGTGGCTTGTTGAGCTTGGCTTACTATAGGCAGCGAAATCATAGCTGCCAGTACTACGGTTTTCATAACAATTGAACGATTAAGTGAAACATTAAACCTAACTAACGTAATCGTGCATCATTCAAAATAGCGTAGTGTTTTGTCTTTGTCCGTGACAAAGGTGAAGTGCCAAGATTAGAAAGAGCTTAGTTTTGAATTAACAAGCAGTTAAAAATTAGTGGAGCATGGGCTTGAGGTAACTACCGTATCTTAATAAGTTAGTCAGCACATTCCTGTTATACGCTTCAGTGTCTTTGGCAGAGAGAATAGTCATGACAGAAGTCTCGACTATTGAAGTCTGACAGGTTGCTCTATAGCCTGTAACCGCTGATTTTTTAGTAGCTTTACCCAAAAGCAATACGACAATGGTAGCAGTTGGAAACCTGGCGGAATACCTTCTGGAACAGCTCAAAACGCAGGATGTGGTGCGTGTACCGGCTTCTGAAGCCGAGTATCTTGACATCGCCCCTGAGTTCCCCGGGAAGTTGGAATATCAACATGGTGAAATTATAGCAATGAGCTTAGCATCCGCTCTCCACGAGTTAATTGTGTCCGCCATCAACTACTTGTTGTTCTCTTATTATAAAGACAAAGACTTTCTGGTAACGAGCAGTAATGCGGGTTTACAAGTTTCTCAGCCTGATGGCAGCTACTACCAGCCCGATTTGATGGTTACGAAAGGAGCCTGGCAATTTAAAGAGGGGTCTAAGTCGATTATCACAAACCCGTACTTGGTGGTTGAGGTCATGTCGCCGGGCACGTATCGATACGATAACGAAGATAAATTACCGTTATACAAAGACGTTCCAACTTTGCATTATGTGGTCTATGCCGCCCAGGATAGGCCTTATCTGACGGTTTACGAACGTACCGAACAGCCCGATGTATGGCTCAATACTGATTATAAAACGCTCGATAGTGTAGCGAAGCTTGGTGATCTGACCCTACCGCTGAGCGAAATTTATCATAAAATTACATTTCCCGTAAACCAATAAAGCGCCCCAAACCTTATGGGTTTATGAGCGAAACCAAACAATTTCAGGATCTACCCGCCCGCCGTCAGGAACAGTTGATGGCATTTGACCGGCTGCTAACCATCATGGACGAATTGCGTGACCAATGTCCCTGGGATCGTAAGCAGACTTTAGATAGCCTCCGCCACCTGACCATTGAGGAAACATATGAACTGTCGGACGCTATTCTCGAAGGTGACTTACCCGAGATCCGCAAAGAGTTGGGCGATATTCAACTGCACTTAGTTTTCTACGCTAAAATTGCCTCTGAGACCGGTAACTTCGACATAGCCGACGTCTTAAATGGCATTTGTGACAAATTAATTAGTCGTCATCCGCACATCTACGGCACAGTGAAAGCGGAAACCGAAGAGCAGGTGAAAGCCAACTGGGAACAGCTCAAACTAAAAGAAGGCAATAAATCTGTGCTGGGTGGCGTGCCGGGGTCGTTACCGGCTTTAGTGAAGGCGATGCGTATTCAGGAGAAAGCCCGCGGAGCTGGCTTCGATTGGGACGAGAAACAGCAGGTTTGGGCCAAAGTGGAAGAAGAAATGCAGGAATTCAAAGCTGAGTTTAACGCTGAAGCCAACGAAGCTATTGATCATCAACGGGCAGAAGGCGAATTCGGCGATCTGTTATTCTCGCTTGTTAATTACGCCCGGTTCATTGACATCAATCCTGAGACCGCTTTAGAACGCACCAATAAGAAGTTTATTAAACGCTTTCAATACATAGAAGAACGGGCCCGGGCTAGCGGTAAATCGCTGAGCGACATGACGTTGGCTGAAATGGATGTGTATTGGAACGAAGCCAAAACTAGTTAATTCTGGGCCGGCAAGTTAGCGTTGGAACAAGCCTAAACTTAGCATCTCGTTTATCGATAAATTCGATCTCCATGCGTATTGCCTTCATTACAGATCTGCATATTGGTGGCCCCGATGAGAAGCCACAGGGGGTAGATGTTCGACAAAACTTTTTGAATGCGCTAGCGTACATCAATGAGCTGAAGCCTGCTTGTTTGGTCATAGGTGGTGATATTTGCAGTACGGTTGGTGACGAGCTAATTTATAAGTGGGTAAAAGAGCAGCTAGATAGGCTGTCGTACCCGTACTGCCTTATTGCCGGTAACCATGATGATTCGGTCATGTTGGCCAACGCTTTCAACCTAACCCACCATTTGCACGGTACCGAACTGTACTATGCCTTACCGCTGGAAGGAAGACCCGCTTTGTTCCTGGATACGTCAACGGGGGAGTTGTCGCCAGCCCAATGGACCTGGCTACAGCAGTATGTGGTGGCTTTGCGCGACAACAACCTGCTGATATTTATGCATCACCCGCCAATACTGGCTGATGTTACTTACATGGACGCTCATTATCGGTTTCGGCAGAGCGAAGAGTTTCTCAAATTAATAAAAGACCTGCCCTGCCACGTTACGGTCGTGTGCGGGCATTATCATGTGGAGAAGGTTGTGCAACGGGGGAATTTATTGGTGTTAATTACCCCTTCGACCTTCTTTCAGATGAAGCATGACCCCGCAACTATGGTCTTTGATAACTACTACGTGGGCATCCGAGAACTTAACCTGACAACCCACGGTACCAACAGTACTATACACTATCTGGTATAACGGTTCCTGGCTGGATGCTGCTTCAGAAGGCTGTTCATACCGGGCCTGTGGCGAAGCATGCGGGCCAGTTTCAACCGGAGCAGAAGCGAACAAAATATGTAATTTATCAACAAACTTAGAATGGCATTTACCGGTCGGAGACCGGACAACGCCTGGGCATAGTCTGGAGACTATGCCCAACAAAACCCCAACAAAACCCCAACAAAACTCTCATTTACCGCTTCTTACGCACCTCAAACACCAAATTACTCGTAAAGAACGGTAGCATTTTCTGCTCAATGCGCTCGGCGATGCGGTTGAGATGGTCGCCGTCGTACTCTTCGTAGGTATGTGGAATCTTGTAATTCGTCAGCATGCCGTCCAATATCTTGATGTTAGCCGCGATGCTCTCGTCTTTTGAGCCCGCATCGAACGCCAGGGCGTGCAACTGCTTGATGTTTGATACGTACTGGTCAAGCGTGGCCAGCGGTGCGTTAGCTGCCCAACGGGCCGTAACCATTGGCTGCGGCTGACCGTCTTTTACTGGCAGATCTACGTAAAAAGGAGCATTCGTAGGGTTGGGCGACCAGGAAGCCGCCGAAGCAAACATCGCTTTTGTGAAGAAATCGGCTTTTTCTAACTCGGCCTGCGTCTTAACGCCTTCCAGTTTAGCCGCCATCTCGGGGTTAGTGGGGCCGTTCAGGCTCGGAATCATGCAGCAAGGACTGAGCAGGTATAAGCTCGAAAAAATCTCGGGATGCTTCTGACCAATCCGCATTGTGCCGTAGCCACCCATCGAGTGCCCCGCTAGTCCGCGGCTGCTGGCTTGTGGAATGGTCCGGTAGTTTTTATCAATGTAGGCTACTAACTCAGTCGCTACGTAATCTTCCCAATTGCCGATCGTTGCCGAATTAGAATACATGCTCCCGAAGTACCGGTTGTAGGCGTTAGGCGTCACGATGATAAACTCTTTGGTTTTGCCCTCGGCCAGGGCTTTATCAACCACAGCAGGCAGGCTGATCCAGTGCTTAGTTAGACCGTACCATTTGTCATCGCTGTCCGTAAATCCATGCAGGAAGTAAATGACCGGATATCGGCGGTTCTTATCTGTTCCGTAGCTGGGCGGCAGATAGATTGATACGTCCCGATCCGGTGAATCACCCGCCAGATTACCTTCCAATCCTTTGCCGTGTACTTTAATACGCTCGACTTTGCCGGTCCTGGCGAAGCTACTTTGGCTATAGCACGGCCAGGTGAGTAAGAACACTAACCCGCTTAGCAGCAGAAACGAAAACCTAAAACGGTGAACTCGAATTAATTGATGATACATACGGTGTTGCTTCTTGTTGTTTCCATTCATAAGCTAGAAAGACGAAAAAGAACAGTTTTTACCGGCAGACGCTTACGAAAACTGCCCAAGAAGCTGCTTGAGTTAATGATGCTGGGCGAAGTCTGGAGACTTTGCTGAACCAAGGCAAGGCTACCCAGACGAAAGTTTCTGTAGTTTTACGGTGATCTTAGTCGTTGCTTTTTAGGTAGATTGGCAAATTCGGGGGTAAGGGCTTATCTAAAACTTATAGAATGGCGTCAGATGAATTTACTGCGCTTTCTTCTTCCGCAGTTCAGCGCGTATTTGTTGCTCAATCATGCTGTAGGTGCGTCTGGCTTCGACCATCGGTGGGCCAGGCGCCATCTCAGGTCGTTTGTGGCCTGTTGCGTTGAGCCAGGCATTTTTCATCACGATCTGGCGCTGGTTTACTAATCGTAAAATGGCTTCGCCTTGTGATTTATCAGCTAGTGCCTCCTGAATCGACTGTGCCGAATCGACGGTTTCGCCCAAGTACAGCAGAACCGGTTTCGCCATCAGCCAATGTCCTAACTCGCCAGGATGCACCCCATCTTTGGCTAGTTGAAACGCCGGGTCAGTTTTTCGCTTTTCGTCCAGATAGCGAGTCATGGGGAAATGAATATCGGCTACTTCCCATCTGAGCGAGTCTTTCTGAGCTAGTAACCAGGTCGAGTAGGCATCTAAGGTCAGGTTGTATCCCTGTGTGCCAAGCGTAGGGTCATCGTGCACCGGTGGCGTCAAAAAAATGATACGTTTGGCGTTGGCTTTTTCAAGTTCACTATGAAGCCATTTCATCCCTTCCCGGTACGCCTTAAATCGCTCTTCGTCCAGCGGCATGTAAATGCCATCGTTCATGCCGTAGCAAGCGAATACTACATCTGGCCGAGTCTGCGCCAATACGCGGCTGAGTCGTTCGTGCAGATCGGGTCGGGGAAACCGACCGCCAGCATGGTTGGGTTCACTCAAGCCCGAAACCGTTTCGCTGGGCAAACCAACATTAATGAACTCATAGTGTTGCTTTGGGTGATGAGTAATCAGGTACGCTTCGATAGCCGACACATAATTACCAGCGTAGGTGATACTATTTCCTAAAAAAAGCACCCGTTTGGTCGGCTTCGGAAACGGATGGGCTTGAACCCATGTGAGGGCACTAATCAGGAGGGAAAGCGCAAGGGGTATCTTTTTCATAAACCATCGATTACCCTTGTTTAGGTTTACTGAAAAACTGCCGCATGAAGAGTAGTTGATACGAGATGGCGTTGTTCCAGTAAGGCCAGTTGTGGCCACCGGGGCGGGTAATGTAATCGTGCGCGATGTTACGTTCCAGCAGTTTGTCGTGGAGATTGTTGTTGACACGGAAGAAAAAATCATCAGTGCCGCAGTCGATAATCAATGACAAAGCGCCGGGCGTCAGCAGGTGAAGCAGATTGATAACCGTATTCTGCTCCCAGCGCTCGGGATTCTGGGCGTAGGTGCCTAGTCGTTTGGCGATGTCCCAGTTGTTGGGAAGTGGGCGGATATCGACTCCACCACTCATGCTACCAGCCGCTCCAAACACATCCTGATGCCGAAAGGCCAGATACAACGCCCCGTGTCCGCCCATACTCAGCCCTGTGATGGCGCGTCCCTGCCGGTTTTTGATAGTTTTGTAATGACTGTCAATCCAGGCTACTAATTCGCTGGTCACGTAGGTTTCGTACCGAAACGAAGGGTCGACCGGACTATCGTAATACCAACTACCGAAATTGCCATCCGGGCAGACCACAATGGCGCCGTTAGCATCAACCGCCTGAGCAAGGCTGGGTGCTTTCTTTATCCAGTCGGCGTAGTTGCCGCTATACCCATGCAGGAGGTACACAACCGGAAGTTCGCTGCCAGTGGTATAGGAATCTGGCGTTATGACCACCGCTTTGATGGTCTTTTTCATCGACGAACTATACGTATCGACGGTATCCACTTTAGCCGCCTGCAGGCGACCTATAACGAAACATAAACTAAAGAGCAGTGAGGTACGAAGCGCTGTCATTCGGTCAGGTTTGGGGTCAGCGGTAAAGTAAACGGATACGAATCTGTTTTAAAATGATTTACCCTAAATAATGATTGGTCAGCGGTGTACGCGAGGTTGCACAGTGGCTGTCGCAATCGCCCCGTATATTGACGTATTTTGCCCTCTGTTCTTGTGCCGTCTGGGGTACCTTTGTTGCGTAACCAGATCAGTAAGCAACATGAAAACGATCACCCCCTTCCTGACGTTTAACAACCAGGCCGAAGAGGCTGCAAACCTGTACGTCTCTATCTTTAAAAATTCTCAGATCAATCAAATCACTTACTATGGCGAAGGGGCGCCCGCTCCGGCTGGTAGCGTTATGTCGGTTAGCTTCCAACTCGACGGACAGGATTTTGTCGCCTTGAACGGCGGCTCGCATTTTACCTTTACCGAAGGTATCTCGCTGTTTGTTCACTGCGAAACCCAGGAGGAAGTTGATCATTACTGGAGTGAGCTTTCGGAGGGCGGACAAGAAGGGCCATGTGGCTGGCTCAATGATAAATTCGGCGTATCGTGGCAAGTTGTTCCATCGGCTCTCAGCAGGCTGTTGCAGGATAAAGACCCAGAGAAAGCAAAACAGGTTATGGCGGCTATGATGAATATGAAAAAGATTAACATCCGGGAGCTAGAGGAAGCCCAGCTAGCCTGATTAGTTGAATTGTCATTTGGTGGTCATGACGTGGTCAGGTATCCTCATTCGTAGTCGTTTTATAGTGAGCGGGTAAATACCTGCCGCCCATGACCACTTTATGGGTATATCTGAAATGCCCCTACACCGGTAAGTATACCTTAAACGTGGCTCCCTGGCCCGGTTGGCTGCTGGCCGCAATGGCACCGCCATGATTGATGACCACTTTCTGACAGATGGCAAGACCAATACCCGTACCGGCGTATTCACTACGGCCGTGCAGGCGCTGGAATACCTGAAACATCCGATCCAGATATTTTTCGTCAAAACCAATGCCGTTGTCTGTTACTTCGATCAGGTGGTAAGCGATAGCCGCCCGGCCCGGCTTAACGTCTGGCGGCAGGTGATCGGTGGCAAGCCATCTGGTCGTTAACTTAACAACAGGGGGCACCCCAGGTCGGCGAAACTTGAGAGCATTACTTAAAAGGTTGCCAAATAACTGACCCAGCTGCATAGGATCGCCTAAAACGGTGGGCAACGGATCGACCTGTACCTTTGCCTCAGTCTCGGCAATAACAAGCTCAAGATCGGTCAGTACTGTAGTAATCACTGCATTGAGTGATACCGATTCGCGCGTTTCCTGTTGGGTAGCAATACGAGAAAACGTCAGTAAATCCCGAATCAGCGTCGACATGCGACTAGCGGCTACCTGCATGCGTTCGAGATAACTAACGCCCTCGCCTAGCTGCTCGGCGTACTGCCCTTTGAGGAGGTCGCTGAACTGTTGAATTTTCCGGAGGGGTTCCTGTAAGTCATGCGAAGCTACGTAGGCGAACTGTTCGAGATTGTGATTCGAGCGGGATAACAGGTGTGTCGATTCGGTCAGTTCTTCATTGGTAGACACATACTGCTCATTGGTGGCTAGAAGCTCTTCGTTGGTGGCCGTCAGTTCCTCGTTGGTGGCGGCTAATTCTTCGTTGGCAGCTTCCAACTCCTCGGTACGTTGCTGGACCAGCTGCTCCAAATCACCGGACAAAAGTCGGTAGCGATCTTCGCTGAGTTGGAGTTTTTGCTGGGCCAGCACCAGATCCGTCACGTCGGCCGCCGTATTCATTACACCATATACCTCGCCATAGGCATCGTAAAGGGGGGTGAAACTGTATTTGAAATAATAAGGCTTTAATTGACCGTCAATGACCAAATTGACCTGTTGGTTATTGGCGTGAAAAGGAACCCCTGTGGTATATACTTCCGCCAGCTGTTCATAGATACCCTGACCCGCCAGCTCGGGCAATACGTCCGCATAAAGTTGACCGATGACATTCGTACCTTTACCCCATACGTCGAGTATTGATTGGTTTGCTAGCTGAATCCGCATTTCCTTACCTACGTATACCCCAATAGGAAAGGGAGCACTGTCGACCAGACTGCGTAAACGGGTTTCACCAGATTCAAGCTGATGGCGGCCCAATACCATCTCGGTAATATCGTTGGCCACCACAATTACACCGGTTATGGTGCCATCCAGTTCGCGCAGGGCTTGATACACAAAGTTAAAATACACCCGCTCGGGTTGGCCGTTGCGGATCAGCAAAGCACTTAGCTCATTCGCGTAAAAGGGCTCGCCGGTAGTGAGCACTCCGGCCAGCAGAGCTTCATACCCTTGGCCTTTTACTTCGGGTAAGGCCTCAAAGAGGGGTTTGCCCATCACCTCTTCGGCCTGGCGCCCCCAAATAGCCAGGTGGGCTTGGTTGGCAAGTTCAATGATGTGCTCAGGCCCCCGAAATATGGCAACCGCGACTGGTGCCTGCATCAGCAAATTTTGTAGCTGGCGCTGGGTTTCTTCCATCCTCTGGCGAGCCAACACCTGTTCTGTCACATCCTGGCAGAGCACAATAACCCCCGTAATGCTACCATCCAGCTCCCGGTAGGGATGATACGCCAAGTTGAGAAATCCTTCCTTTTTATCCCCGTTCGCATACACAAAATATGGCTGATCGTTAAGATACAGTGGCTCACCACTTAACCGTACTCCATCGATGATGGGTCGAAAAACGTCTTCCGCTTCGGGTATGACACTGAACAGCGGTTTACCTAATAGCTCGCTAACACTTCGATTAATTAAGCGACCATAAGCATCGTTAACGATCGTTACGCGCGTCTCTTCGCCATTCAGTACTATAATTCCTACGGAGGCATCGCGCACTAAGTTCTGGAAGCGTTGCTCAGAGAGTCGGAGCTGCTTAACGGTGTTGACCTGCTGGGTTGTTTCGGTGCAGGTAACAAACACGCCAGCGGGTTGGCCCAATTCATCGCTCACAGGGCTATAACTAAACGTCCAGTAAACGTCTTCCAGGTGCCCATTGCGGTAAATAGGAATAAGCTGGTCTTCGCTCCAGGTGGCGCCCTCTCCGGCCAGGACCTGATCAATCAGTGGCTTTACGGTATCCCAAATCTCGGGCCACACCAGGGCTCCTGGCTGGCCTAAGGCGGTGGGGTGCTTGCCGTTATTACCCAGGCTGGAGCGATAGGCGTCATTGTAGAAACAAATGAGTTCGTCGCTCCAGAATAAAAACATGGGAAAGCGGGAATTAAGCAAAATGCTCAGCGTTGTGCGCAGACTTTGCGGCCATGTGTCAGGGGTGCCTAATGAGGTTTTTGACCAATCGTGCTGGCGAGTGAGCTGCCCCATTTCGCCACCACCGGCTAAAAAGGAATATGGGTTATTTAGAATGGTCGTATCCAATGGAAAAGAATGATCAAGCCAATGAGTTAACCGTGTTGACCACAAATTAACTATATTACTTGAATCAGGTTCTCATCTGAGAGGGCGTATACCCCTACTTATGCTCTTTTTTTAGTGTACGTAACATTCGGCTTGTTTACTTTTAGCGGTTGAGGCCAGCCTGACGTCCAAGGCCAATTAAGCCTATACCGCAAGTACGGTTTGAAAGTAAAGAAGGAGCTACTTATCGATTTCGAAAGCCAGTAACACGTTGCCAGGCTTTTCGCCGAAGCTGCCATAGCCCGAATTGACGAATAACATACCGTCGGCAACTACCGGCGAGGGACCGTCGATTGAGCCGCCTTTGCCGGTAAGGCCATTAACCGCTTGGTACTCTTTTACGGTATCAAAGTCCCAAAGAATGGTGCCGTCCGTTGTTGCATAAGCCCGGATATGACCATCCAACGCACCGGCAAATACTACGCCTGGAATAACCGTGGGCGCTGCCGAATTAGCCTCAATGCAGCCTGGCTTACCTCCACACGAAGGAGCGGCCGTTTTCCAGGTCACTTTACCCGTACTCACCTCCAGGGCAAACAAACCGGGAGTTGGTTGAATCAGTGAATCTAGCTTAGGATTTATGCCATACGTATTGTCGGCATTGGCGGCATATACCAGCTTACCGTCGGTGGCCATACCCCAGTGAATGCCTCCCAGTGCCCCGCCCCGGCCAATTCGGGTTTGCCAGATGACTTTTCCATCATCGGGCGATAAGCCATAAACAATACCAGCCTTTTGCCCAACCACGAGCAGATCGTTAGCTGTCGATCGTTTGACTAAAATTGGTGCCATGCCGAAATCAAAATCAGGGCCCACTTTCTCGGGACAGTTTGGGTTGCCCGGACAGGCCATGTTCCAGGTGTCGGTTGACGTAGCCTGGAACGACCAGACCAGCCTGCCCGTTTTAAGGTCGAGTGCCTGAATCGCATCGCTAGTAGTGGTGGCAGGTGCTGTGTAGTTTTCGCCGGTACCGTAGTAAAGCAGCCCACGTTTCGCATCGACAGTAGGGCTACTCCACACAATGGCGCCGGATGGGCCATAGAATGGCGCTCCGTTTTTCTTGTTGCCCGCTACTTTGGCCTCCTCTGCGATGACCCGATGTCGCCAGACAATCTTACCCGAGCGAGCGTCAACTGCGACGATTTCGCCCGATGACGAGCAGCACGGATACGTTGGATCGAGCACCGAGGCTACTTCAATGGACGTTAAGGGAACGTAGACCAGATTGTTATATACCGTTACCGAACCTGTAACGCCCGACTGTGGGTGTTGTCCGGCTTTACTTTCCCAGACCAGCTTGCCGGTTCTGACGTCGAGGGCATACACATTAGTGCTGTTATCGGCAAAATAGGCACGTACTGTACTGCCTTGCTCAACTACCGAGATAGCGCCCCGTATGGCTGCTTTAGCCGCATAGTGCCAGCCTATTTTACCCGTATGTTTGTCAAGGCAATACACATCGCCAAACTGGCTACCCACAATTAGCCAATTGCCCACAATGGCCGGTTTACTACGCACCTGATTGGATTCGGGAAAGGCGAAGGCCCATTTTAGTTTCAGCTTCCCAACGGTTTGGGCCGAAATACCCGCCTGTTTGGCTGACCGGTAACCGGTGCCTTCCAGGTCACCTCCCCAGCCAGAATGATGAACAAGGCTGCTTTTGTCAGTTGGCAGGGTGAAGGGCTGGTACGCTTCTTTGGGCATCGGTACGTCCTTCACTTGTCTGCCAGTCAGCCAATGGGCAATGGCTTTGCACTGTTCAGTCGTCAGGTCTTTGGCCTGCACCCGCATTTTACCGGTTTGCAGCGCGGCCACAATGGCGCGAGGAGGCATTTGAGCTAGTACAAAGTAGCCCGGAGCTCCTACGCCCGCATCTGCTTTATGGCAATTGTTGCAGGTGGCCATGTACAACTTTTGCCCTGTTGCTATGTCAACTTGCTGAGCCAGAGCAGTTGTAGACGATAGTAACAAAATGGATGCGAGTCCTGAAAAGTACGAAAGCCATAGTACCCGACTCGATTGATAAGCCATTTTCATCCGTGGTGATAGGTTTAGTTAAGAGCTACAATTTTCGAGTCTAAGAGCTGCTTAGCAGAAGGGGAGCTGAATTTTTTGTTCAGCTGGCCACTCGGAGACGTAGTAAAGGTATTTGGCTCGTAACTGAAGCTTCTCGATTTTATGATGAAAAGCCAATCTTGTGGAGTGAGGTACGGATTATAGAGGACAAACGGAGGTGGCCACTATGCGGTAAAGAAGTGGTAATCAGCTGAAAAAAGCGAATTTGTTCTCAATGATTACGGCAACTGTCGATTAATTTCGCTCAACAGATAGGTTTTAGGATCGCTGAAATACTCCCAGAACATGACGCCTGCCAGCCCACGTCTTTGAACGTAACGGCACTTGGCTTTCACCGATTCCTCGTCATCGTAAGAGACAAACCGCTTTAGGGTGGCATTGTACAGATACGGTGCTTTAGCTTTACGGTCCCAGTGGCGTTTGTAGGCTGGGTTTGTCAGCAAACTATCTTTAATGAAGGTGTAGCCACCGCCCCGTTCTACTTTCGCAATGGTACGGGGTTGCCTGTTGGGGTTGTCGTTTTGCAGTTGCCACGCCCGGCCATAGAACGCAATACCCAGGATGAGTTTGTTAACAGGAACTCCCGCTTGCTTGTACAGCTTCACGGCCCGGTCGCCCGACTGCTCATTGTCTACCTTGCCAGACGGGTAAAGGTTAGTATGATGTCCGGCCAGCGGCCCTCCGGTGTAGTGGTCGTACGTCATGACGTTGACGTAATCCAGATACGGGTGCGCCTGGGCCATGTCGGTATGCGTGAAAATTTCCGGGAAGCCGGGCATGGCGGTCGTTACCAGGTAGTTTTTGCCCGTCTGTTGCTTGAGTCCGTTCAGTTGCTCACGTAACGCTTTGAACAGCAACGTGAAATTTTGTTTGTCTTCTGGCCTGAATACATTGTCTTCGCCTTTCATGCCGGGGTACTCCCAGTCAATATCGATGCCATCGAGCTGGTACTGCCGGACAATATCCACCGCCGAAGCCGCAAACGCGGTCCGGGCCGTATCGCTGAAAACAGCGTCGGAGAAGTTTTCGCTCCAGGCCCAGCCGCCAATAGAAATCAGGATTTTCAGGTCAGGATTACGCTGTTTAAGCTCGTTCAACCTGCGGAAGTTGGTCGAATCGGTAGCCAGGTTATGCAGCCACGCCCGGTTGTTTTTAATATCGACGAAAGCGTAGTTGATGTGCGTCAGCTTTTCAACGGCAATCTTGTCGGTGTCTACCAGGCCGCGAAACCCACCAACGTAAGCCAGTACAACGGGTTTGGGCTTCGGAGCAGGCTTAAAGCCAAAGGGGAGCAGCGCCGTAACGGATAGCAGAATGAGTAGGGTCGTTGCCCGAAACAGAGGAGGTATAAATTGGTACATACAGCTAAGCAGGTTAATCAAACGGGCTATACTTTAGTTACTTGCGCTTGTTCCAGTCCTGATAAAAGATTTGGTTAATACCGGCCGTCTGGCAAACACCTGCATAACCACTCCGGCTCCTAACATAAACAACCCGCAGCCAATGCCAATGTTGGGGGCTGATGAGTAGGACAGTAACTGTCCCGATAAATAAATTCCTACAATGTCGGCCTGGTTACTTAAGGCCATGTACACCGCAAACTGGGCTCCTTCAATACCAGGACGGCATAAACCCATGAGCACGGGAAGCGCTGCGATGCTGAATATGGGTTCGAGCGTTTGCCGAACGATCAGGGCACCTGTTGCCATGCCTGGATTGCTCCAGGCCGAGGCCGCTAGCGAAAAGCTGATATGTAGCAGCCCAATCCCAATCGCTGCACCGATTAGCATTCGTTGGGCGCCCACGCGGTCGGAAAGCCACCCACCTACCAGCGCCAGGCTAACGGCGGCCAATGTACCATACGTACCGTTTAGCCCGGAAACGGATGTATCGGTCCAACCAAGATTGCGGATCAGATCAAAGAAGAAAACGCGTTGAAATAGGCGTTCACTGATCAATACAATCGCCACCGCTGCAAACAGCAACAAACTCCGGGGAGCCGTTAGGGCTTTCGTAAGTTCGCGAAGTAGCTGAAAAAAGGAGTGCGGATATGACTGACTGCCTGGCTGCCGTGGCTGCATACGTAACGACCAAGCTGAATCGCTGGGCTGTTCGCGAATCAGAAACGTTATGAGCGTAAACAAAAACAGTATCGCCGATTGTGTTAGCGCAGCGGTATGGAAGCTTGCGTCGCGAATCATATACGCCAACCCGGCCGATCCGATGGCCTGACCCGTTACCAGCCCTCCTTTCATGAACGCATTCACCCGACCTCGCTCAATGGCTGGCACGACCGTAATGGCCATCGCGTCTACGCTGACATCTTGTAAGGAGGCAAACACCCCGTGGAGTAAAAACGCCCAGGTTAACAGATTCAGATTGGCGACTGGATTGTCGACCAGCAAAATGCTTAGCGAAGCCAGAAAGGCCATGACTTGAGCAAGCAATATCCACGGGCGCCGGTGCCCCATTGCGGAGTCCTGAAAGCGGTCGACTATAGGGCCCCACACGAATTTGAAGCCCCACGGCAGGCCAATCGTCGCTCCGAATAAGCCGATAGCCCGCGCATCGAGCCCCTCAGCCGTCAGGTAGTTCGTTACAGCCGTTAACGCAAAGCCCGACGGTATGCCCTGCATGATGTAGAGATAAAAGAAAGTGCTGTATCGTAACGAACGGCTTTGGCTAAGAACAAGCATTGAAAAGAAGGAAATAATGCCGGATTGTGCTTAGTATACTTACTCGCATTTAGGCAAAAAGTTTTGGTTATTAACGGCGCTTCGGCCGATGCTACACTAGCGCCAAAAATGTTGTCGCAATTCCCCTCTTTATTGTCGCAATCATACACCGTCCGCGCGAACGTATGACCCTATCTTTGTCATGTAAACAATAAACAAAAACAACTCTAAACAACAACCCTTATGGCAACGATGATCTTTGTAAACCTGCCCGTTAAAGACCTGAACAGATCAGTCGAATTCTTCACCAAACTTGGCTATACATTCAACCCTCAATTCACCGACGAGAATGCAACCTGCATGATCATCAGTGATACGATCTACGTGATGCTGCTGGTGGAACCGTTCTTTAAAACCTTCACGAATAAAGAAATTGCAGATACCTCCAAAACCGTCGAAGCGTCGATCTGCCTTTCTGCTGACAGCCGGGAACACGTAGACGAGATGCTGAATAAAGCATTAGCAGCCGGTGCAACCGAACCCAAAGAACCACAGGATATGGGCTTTATGTATGGTCGTGATTTTGATGATCTGGACGGCCACTCCTGGAGTTATATGTTTATGGAGCCGAGCGCGGTTAACCAGGAACAGCCTACCGCAGAAACTAGTGTTGCCTGATGGTCTGTTGTAGCGCGGGGTTAAACCCCGCAGTTCTAGTCCAATAAATTGCGGGGTTCCACCCGCGCTACAGTAGATCTAACGTGAAAAAGTAGCCGGGCCTTGGGCATAGTCACTGACTATGCCCAAGGCCCGGCAATAAACCACCCTAAAAAATCGGGATGACTCCTGTTTTCAGGTTATTAATCTTTAGCCGGTTTAGCGCCTGGTAATCGGCTCTTTAGCCAGGAGATTTGGCCTCGGTGGTTCGACTCATGCTCGCACACGTGAAACCACTTCCAATAGGTATTAACCGGCTCTTGCTTCGACCAGACCGGATCAAGCTCCAGCAACCATTTGTCGTCTTTGGTTTTGAGCAGCTCCAGCGTTTTTGCTCGCACCGTCGTCAGCTTGTCGATGTAAAATTGTGCGTCGTGGCCTTTAATTTCCTTTCGGCCAAGATCGCCTAGCTCCAGACCGGCTCCCCATTCTTTCTTTTCCGCTTCATTAAATTCCTGCCGTCCTTCAAACGAGTTGATCTGGTAGAATTTGTCGACGGCCGCTAAGTGCATCAATAGCCCACCAATGGTGTTGGCATGAGGATCGAACAAAAAGTCCAGCTGCTCGGTCGTCATGCCTTTCACGGATCGAAGTATGGTATCCCGGTTGTAGTTCATCATAGAAACCAAAGTGCCTATCTGAGGGCTGTACCCTTCCAACGGACCGATGACCAGCAGGTTGTTCTTTGGGGGAAGTGCGTGAGCTAACGCCGGTTGAGGTAACAAGCCGGGTAAAGTCAAACCCGCCGTTGCGGCCAGGCTGCCATTGATGAATTTTCTGCGTGAGAATGCTCTAGGAAAACGGTTCATATCAATACGGTTTAAGGGTGAAGCGGTAGTAAAAGTGTTAATTTACAGTTTTTTACAAAAAAATGCCTCACCTGAGATGCAGCTTCATGCCCTCGTGGGAATCAACAAAGCCCAGCGATTTATAGAATTTCTTGGCCTCTGGTCGCTTCTTGTCGGTGGTTAACTGAAGCAGATGAGCTCCCCGGTCTTTAGCTCGCTGGATAGCGTATTGGAAAATAGCTGTGCCCAGCCCCTGACCTCTATGCGACGACTTCACCCGTACTGCTTCGATCTGCGCCCGTATGCCTCCCTGATAAGTCAGATAGTGAATGAAACTTAACTGAAATGTCGCTACTAGTTGGCCATCAAGTTCAACAACCGTCAGCTCCTGGTGCTGATCGCTGGCGATGATAGTGAATGCTTCCATGTAAGTAGCGGGCAAGGGGAGTTGAAAACGTTCGCGGGTGGCTCCCAGTTGATCGTCCGCCAGCAAACCGACTATGTCAATCAAGTCCGCTTCAGTAGCTAGCCTATATGTTAATGCCATGTTATAAATGTCAATAGTTTCGCACCGGCGGACTGGCTGGTTGTGATAACAGTTGTGATTTATGCTGATTCCCTCTGCTCAACCCCCTGATAGCAATGATATTTAATCATGACAAGTCGTAACCATCATATAAATCAGCGGTCTATTTAGTATAGCAATACGGTGAAATTACCCGAATGCAGAGCTAATCTCTGACCAGGTAAAAAGGTGCTTAGACGAATTCCGGTGAATAAATAATCTAGTAATATCCATAAATGTTTACATAGAGTACCGTTTAAAAAAACATTTGATACCCTTCCGGCCCAAAAAATAACCTCTCCTTTGTGACGGGCTAGTATCTCGTGAACTTCCACGCGGTTACGTAGCTCGTCAACCCTTAACCAATTGTATGATGTTTCTAATCTTACCTAGGAGACTGGGCCCTGTTGGCGCCCATGGAGGAGAGCGCAACACTACGGTGGCGCCAAAAGTTGATCGCTTGCTAAAGAGAAGCAGCAATAGCCTATTGCTCATGGCTCTGCTGCTGTGCATGAGCATGACATTGAGTAACGGCCAGACAATTGTTCAGCAGTATGGGCAGTTGCGCGTGAGTGGAAACCGAATTCTGGATAAGAATGGGCAGGCCATTCAATTGCGGGGTATGTCGCTCTACTGGAGTCAGTGGATACCGAAGTACTATACCTATAACACCATTAAGTGGCTGCGCGACGACTGGAAGGTTACCGTTGTGCGGGCAGCCATGGCGGTCGATAACGGTGGTTATGCAACGAACCCCACGGCCGAGAAAAACAAGGTGTTTACGGTGATTGATGCGGCCATCAGCCTGGGCATATACGTAATTGTTGATTTCCACGTTCACGAAGCGCAGAATTACCGAACGCAGGCCCAGACCTTTTTTCGTGAGGTAGCTCAGAAGTATGGCAACACACCTAACGTGCTCTACGAACCCTGGAACGAGCCATTCGATGTGTCATGGGCAAACGTAATCAAGCCGTACCATGAAGCGGTAATTAGCACCATTCGGCAGTATGACCCTGATAACATCATTATCTGTGGTACCCGTTTTTACTCGCAGGAAGTAGATGAAGCAGCGGCTAATCCAATCAATCAGCCAAACATTGCGTATACCCTGCACTACTACGCCGATACGCACCGGCAGTACCTGCGCGACAAGGCTCAGAGTGCCCTAAACAGAAACCGGGCTCTGTTTGTAACCGAATACGGAACCACTGGTGCCAGTGGCGATGGTACGGTGAACGAGACTGAAACGAAAGCCTGGTGGGCATTTCTGGATCAGAACAAGGTCAGCCATGCCAACTGGTCGGTGGCCGATATTGGCGAATCGTCGGCCGCCTTGCAGTCGGGCGCTAGTCCGGATGGTGGATGGTCGCTGAGCCAGATTAAGCCGTCGGGCCAGCTAGTACGTACCGAACTGCGGGCGAAAAATCCGTTAACAACTACGCCACCACCCGCTACAGGCGGACTGGCCAACGGCGTTTACCGGATCACGGCCCGGCACAGCGGCAAATCATTGGACGTAGCGGGTTATTCACAAACCGACGGGGCTAACGTGCAACAGTATACTTATTCGGGCGGAACAAATCAGCAGTGGTCGGTAACATCACTGGGTAACGGACAGTATTCAATCCGGGCGGTGCATAGCAGCAAGTCGCTGGATGTGTCTGGTGCTTCTACCGCTGATAATGCCGATATTAATCAATGGACGTACTCCGGCGGAAACAATCAGCGCTGGAAGATCGAAACCGTCAGCACGGGTTATTACCGAATCGTGTCGGTCAACAGCAACAAGTGCGTGAATGTGGTAGGAGGGTCTACGGCCGATGCTGCGTCAATCAGTCAGCTAACCTGCAATAGTAGTAGTAACAGCCAGCAGTTTCAATTTCAGTTGCTGAGCAGTGGCCGGTTACCTGCAGAGGCTGTATCAATGGAAGAAGCAGTGCAGGTGTATCCCAACCCGTCTACAGGTTCGTTTACGGTTCGTAAAGGAGGCTCGTTCACGTTCGATGTGAACGACGTATCGGGTAAAGCACTACAGAGTGGTCAGGGGGTTGACCAGGCCACAGTGGGTAGTAATCTGGCACCCGGGTTTTACATACTGCGCGTACAATCTGGCCGAGACGTTCAGGTTCTTAAATTGATTAAACAGTAGCAATAGGTTTTTTTTAGCTTATATCAACCGCTGGTTGCAGGTGATCTGATTCCACCCGTGACCAGCGGTTTTTGTTGCGTAGCCCCGCCCCAGTATTCGAAAAGTTTAGATGATTTTAAGTTTTTGTTTTATTAAAATTGCTAAAAGATACAGCCTAGCGACATTAAGTAAATAACAAGTATAAACATCGCCCTGAACAATAATGAAAGGCTTCTTTTATGAAACGATTAGCATTGTTCACTATTTGCCTGAATTTTTTGTGCGCATTGTCGGCGGTTGGACAGTGGCAGAAACCATATTTTACGCGACTATCTACCAACGACGGCCTTTCGCAGAGCACGGTTCATTGCACACTTAAGGACAGCAAAGGATTCATGTGGTTTGGGACAAACGAAGGCCTTAATAAATACAATGGCTATACATTTTCGATTTACCGACATTACCGGAAGAATGAAACCAGCCTGGCAAATGACATAGTTTATGATCTGTTGGAAGATAAAACAGGAAAGATTTGGGTAGCAACGGGTGGCGGACTAGACGTATTCGATCGAGCCAGGGATACGTTTTCGCACTTTTTCACCGATGGCCCTCAACTTATAGTCCGCGACATCCTCGAAGATTCCAGGGGTAATCTCTGGGTTGGTACAACCACCGGTCTATACCTGATTGATGCACAACGGAAAACATCCCGAGTTTATACACATCAACAGGTTGCGAACAGTCTGAGTAATGACTTCATTTTTAAGCTTGCGGAGGATAAAGACGGAAATCTCTGGATTGCCACCCAGGGCGGCCTGAATAAGTTTAACCCCCAAACGAATCAGTTTAAACACTACGTGCACGATGCTAAAAATTCAGCGAGCCTCGGGGCAAGCTGGATTAAAACCGTGTACGTAGACCGAAAAAATACCGTTTGGGTGGGTACCCTCGGGGGAGGTGTTGCCAGGTATGACCCAGTCACTGATTGTTTCGCGACTTTTAAACATGATCCGCATAATCCGGGTAGTGTTGCCCACAACGACATTCTGGCGCTGTTAGAAGATGAGCGGGGAAATTTGTGGGTAGGCACCGAGAATGGGGGAGTGAGTATTTACCATCCTCGCCACAACCGCTTCACTACGTTTACGGCCGATCCGGCTGACGATCATAGCCTTAGCAACAATTCGGTTTATTCGCTGTACAAAGACAATATCGGAAACATATGGGTCGGAACGTACTCGGGCGGAGTGAATCTGTTGCCGAAGTTTGGTCAGAAGTTTAAGCTATACCGAAATGTGCCTACCCGAAATAGCCTCAGCAACAACATTGTGTTGTCCGTAAAAGGCGGCTCCGACGGTCATGTCTGGATTGGCACCGATGGGGGAGGGCTGAATATGTTAGACCGCAGCACCGATGCGTTTACCATCTTCAAGCATCAACCCGGCGTAGCCAACAGTCCGGGTTCCGATTACATCATTACCCTCATCAACGTAGAGCCGAATCTGCTCGCGTTGGGTTACCATCGTAGTGGCTTCGATTTTTTTGACACGAAGAAACGCGTTTTTACGCACTACGTACCCGCTACCAATAACCCCAATAATTTGCCTACGTCGAGTGTAAATGTCCTGTTCAAAGATCGGGACACGAATCTTTGGTTAGGAACCTGGGGACGTGGGCTCTATTTCTATGATCGTAAAACGAAACAGGCTACTCAGTTTCTGCACAATCCGGGCGATCCGAAAAGCCTGGGCGATAACCACTTGAACGCCATTTACGAAGATGAAAAAGGGGGCATCTGGCTAGGCACCGAAAATGGGCTTGATTATCTCGATCGAAAGACAAACACCTTCACGCATTTCAAACACGATCCTCGCAATAGCCAGAGCATAAGCAGCAATACCATCAACTGCATACTGGAGGCTCAAAAAGATCATTTATGGGTAGGCACTACGGGCGGATTGTGTTTACTCAATATGGTTACCAGAAAGGTAACGACCATCACCGAAAAAGATGGCCTTACCAATGATGTAGTTAACGCCATACTGCGAGATAATAAAGGAATTCTCTGGATAAGCACCAACAAAGGCGTTTCTGCCTATAATCCGCGTACCAAAACCTTCCGCAACTTTGGCATTCTGGATGGCTTACAGGGTAACGAATTTAAGGTTGGGTCCATTTTTAAAGCGGCCGACGGGACCATCTTTCTGGGTGGTTCAGACGGGCTGAATTCCTTTCATCCCGACAGTCTACAGGACAATACGTATGTGCCGCCGGTCTATATCACTGATTTTCAGGTTTTCAACAAGTCTATCCATGTTGGTGATGCCGACTCTCTACTGACGAAGCATATCAGCGAAACTGAGGCCATTACGCTCAGCCACGATCAGGGCGTTTTCTCGGTTGAGTTTGCCGCTCTTAATTACACGTTACCCGAAAAAAATCAATACGCCTACAAACTGGACGGATTTGATAAAGACTGGACGTATGTCGGCAATAAGCGAAATGCTACCTACACCAATCTGGACCCTGGCGATTATACGTTCCGGATAAAAGCGTCGAACAACGATGGCGTGTGGAACGAAAAAGGAGCCGCCTTAACAATTAGGGTGCTTCCTCCTTTCTGGAAAACCTGGTGGTTCAGGCTACTAGCCATTGGTTTAATCGTAGGGTCAGCTTACGCGTTTTATCAATTCCGGATGAACACCATTAAAGCCCAGAAATGGGCGCTTGAACGAGTGGTCGAAGAACGCACGGAGCGATTGCACCAGGAACAGATACTCAATAAACTGAAATCTCAATTTGTATCGACGGCTTCGCATGAGTTCCGGACGCCATTGGCAACGATTCAATCGAGTGTCGATCTGGTTGGTTTATACATTGATATGCCGCCAGAACGGGCCAAACCGCAGATTCAGAAACACCTGCGTATCGTTGAGAAGGAGATCAGTAAATTCAGCGATCTGTTAAACGACGTACTGACAATCGAGAAAATGGATGCCGGAAAGATGGCCTTCACCCCACAGCCAACCGACCTGTCTGCCATTTGTGAGGACGTCATAGCCACCCATTTTCAGGCCCGTAACGACCATCGTTCGGTCGATATGTTCATACGAGGAACTCCACGCCCGGTTCTGTTAGATCAGAAGCTAATTAGCCAGGCGCTGGTTAACCTGTTGTCCAATGCCTTTAAGTTTTCGAGCACAAACCCAGCTGTTTGCATCGCTTATGACGAAGCGGTGCTTTCGTTATCGGTGATCGACCACGGCATCGGGATTCCCCGTAAAGATTTGCCGCACTTATTTGAGACGTTCTTCCGAGCGGGCAACGTATCAACCATTCAGGGTACGGGACTCGGCTTATTTATTACCCGTCGATCCGTTGAACTTCATGGCGGTTCCATTCAGGTGGAAACGGAGGAGAACATAGGAACAACCTTCACTATTACCTTACCGGCAATGCCTATTAACTCAGTGATCAAGGAAGAGGCTGGCCAAACGTAATAGATACTCGTTTGACCAGCCTAAGTAAGTATTTGGTTAACAGAGGATGAATGCCGTTAAGCAACTGGCTCCAACGTTGAAGAAACCGAGCTGGCTTTAGGATCGGCTCCGTAGCCGTTAGCGCCTTTGGTGCCTTCGCTGATGGCCAGAATAAAATTATAGACCGGGATCAGCGCGTACCACCAGGGTTTCTCTACATCGTGCATTCGCCGGACGCACACCGCCACGGCTGGTACTAGAATGGCTAAGGTGTATAAGCCGTTTACGACGGCAGCCACAGTTGGAGAAATCAGGCTAACGGTGAAGCTAAGCGCCATTGACACGATGGTGTTCACTAACACAAAGTACCAATACTCACTTCGCCGGGCGCGGCCTTTGAAGTCGGCGTATTTCTGTAATACAGTGAGGTAATGGTTTACTGGGGCGAATGCGGTGGCTGGGCCGGTTGCGGAACTTGTTGCTGTGTTCATTAGTCGTTTTAGTTGTTTATCGCCTACTGCGTTTAAAGACAGAGGCTTAGTTGTTTAACGACCCAAAAGTGCAGCCTGCCGGGGCTGTCCAGCAAAAATAAAGAAGCGAATGACGGTGAAGGCCAAACGAAAAGTAGACAAACCGACATGAACCGTTACGTCAACTTCAGAATACGTCGTGTTTATCTGTACGGTGCCAGGTCCTGAGTACTAACGGGCTAGCTCAATCTTATACTTTTTTCCCTTCATTTTTTCGTCTTTTATCCGGTTTAGTAAAGCGTTGACTTTGTCTTTTTTAACCGCGACAAAGGAAGCGAAATCTTTGACCTCAATCAGCCCTATATCGCCTTTATCGAGCTGACCTTTCTGCGAAAAGAACCCAACGATGTCGACTTTATTGAGTTTATTCTTTTTACCGCCACTGACGTAAACGGTTACGAATTCGGGAGGCTTAGGAAGCGTAACCTCGGTTGGCAGTTCTAACGTTTCGAGGGATTTAGCCAGATAGGCAGGTCGGGGCTCATTCTGATGCAGAATAACGTAAGCTGTGCCGGAGGCCAGCATCCGGGCTGTTCGGCCGTTTCGATGCACAAATTCATGGGCCTGCAACGGCAGATGATAATGAATGACGTGTTTCATTTCGGGGATGTCGAGCCCCCGAGCTGCCAGGTCAGTTGTGATCAGATACGTAACGCTGCCATTCCTGAACAGAATCAGCGCCCGTTCGCGGTCGTCCTGCTCCATGCCGCCGTGGTAAAAAGTCGAGTAAATGCCCCGTTCGTTGAGCAGCGCACTGGTGCGTTCGGCGGCTTCGCGGTGGTTACAGAAAATCAGGGCCGCTTCTGAGTTCAGCGAGCAGAGCAGCTGAAACAGCGTGTCAATTTTATCCTTCGCTTCTGAGTAAACTAATTTGATGGTCAAGCCCGCCGGACTGTCCTGTTCCGGTATGAACGATAAGGTGGTGGGATTATTCAACCCGACAAAATTCGGAATGCTGATGCCCGACGTAGCCGACACCAATACTCGCTTCCGAAGGTTACGTAACGTACTAATGATAAATGCCATTTCGTCCTGAAAACCAAGCTCCAGTGATTTGTCGAACTCATCCAGCACCAACGTATGAATACCTTCGGGAGAGAAGGTTCGGCGGGTAATGTGATCCGTGATTCGGCCGGGTGTACCGATCAGCAGCGCGGGCGGATTACTCAGATTTTTGATCTCAGTTTCCATCGAATGGCCACCATAGCACACATTGACCTTGTGGCCGGTCGCCATTTTTCGCCATACCTGCTCAATTTGCAGAGCCAGCTCCCGAGTTGGGGCTAAAACGAGGCACTGCACAGTTGCCTGGCCGGGCTTGAGTAGTTGCAAAATGGGTAACAGGAAGCCCAGCGTTTTACCCGAACCGGTGGGGGCAATCAGAAACGTATCATTGTCCTGAACGATAGCTTGTTTAGCTGCTTCCTGCATTGGGTTTAAAGCCGCAATGCCTAAGCTTGCCAGGATTTGGGTTTGTTGGTCCCCCTTCGTCATACTAGTACTTCATCAAAAGGTTGAGCAACTTACGGTCCAGCTTATGGCCGTGCCAGTCTTCGTAGGCTACGTCGGCGCGTTTAGAATCCAGAACCCCGAAATCGCCGATAAACTCCCAAAGGGCGAATCCAATCTGGTGGGATGTCAGGATGTCGAGTACGTCGGTAAACCAGGCTAAAAATACGTCGTGGGGCGTTTTGTTCCAGCAACCGCACTCTCCGCAATGCACCCCGACGCCCTTATTGACCAAGTCGATCCACGGCTGGTAGAAGGTTTCCAACATGGCCCGACTCAAGTATTTATCGCCGACTTGTCCCGGCCACTTAGGTTCGGGCAGGTTCTCGGGATCTTTGTTGGCCCAGGGCGCTTTATAATGCGAAATGATACCCGGATGATAGCCTCGGCAGCTTTGCCCAATGTTCAGGTCCGTGATTTCCGGAATGACCGACGTGCCGGTATCGTTACCGTCGGCAATGATCAGGTGATTTGGATTCTCTTTCCGAATCGCGGCCGAAGCGGCCACTGCCAGCTTCCGGTAGAGTTCGCCGGGAACGGTGCTGCGGGCCGAATGCTGGTCGTTCATGTCCTGCCGCATACTCGGCTCGTTCAGCAAATCGAAGCTGATCTTGTCGGACGATACGTTCTTGTACCGCTTCGCCCACATGTTCCAATGGAAACAAAAGGCGTCGAGGGCCTGCTGATCGGTCCAGAGGTTATAGGGTTCGTGAAAGCCCGCGTTGACGCAGTAGCCGGGCGCGCGGTGCAGGTTCAGGCTAACGTGCAGCTTGTATTTATGCGCCATCGTCACCATCGTATCAATCCGTTCAACGGCCTGCTCGTCAATCTGGTAGACCTCCCCGGGTGTGATGTTGCGGCTCCGGTCGAACTTTAAGTAAAACGGGTACGCCATCGGGAGCCGAACAAAGTCAAAGCCCCAGTCCTGCATCCACTTCAGCTGTTCCTCCTCCGTCTTCCGACGGCCGCGCGTCGGATCGGGCGAAAAGAAGTCCAGCAGATTAAAGCCTTTCCATTTCGGCAACGTATTCGGCCGGGTAACGGTCGGTTGCGACACGGCAAAGGCCGCGGAGCCGGTAGCGGTCAAGGCCCCGGCCGCTATTCCCGTGTTTTTGATAAACGTTCGTCGTTGCATTGAGGGAGAGCATTAGGAATGCACAAACATACGCAAAAGGGCTTGTATGCTATGTTTTCTTTGTTTTTGGCCCAGAGGATTGACTGAACACCATACCTACCGGCTACGTTTTCTATAACAGGCTCATCGAATACCCGTACCTTCGCAGTTAAATGAAGACAGCAAAGACGATGACGTTTGACGAACTGAATGTAAATAAACCACTGATCAATGCCCTGAATGATCTGGGGTATACGACGCCCACGCCCATTCAGGAAAAAGTGTTTTCGGTGGTGATGTCGGGGCGCGATGTGTGCGGTATTGCGCAAACCGGTACGGGGAAAACGCTGGCTTATTTGTTGCCCTGTCTTCGCCAGTTTCAATTCTCGAAAGAGAAATTACCGCAAATCCTGATCATTGTTCCAACGCGGGAACTGGTGGTGCAGGTGGTCGAATCGGTCAAGAAACTGACGACTTATATGAACGTCGTGACGGTCGGGGTCTACGGGGGCGTCAACCTGAAACCGCAAGCGGCCGAAGTACAGCAGGGGGTAGACGTCCTGGTGGCCACCCCCGGTCGATTAGTCGATTTACTATCTGGTAAATTTCTGAAAATGAAAGCCATCAAAAAGCTAGTCATCGACGAAGTGGACGAAATGCTGAATCTTGGCTTTCGGGCGCAGTTAAAAACTATCCTTGATCTGTTGCCGCCCAAACGGCAGAACCTGCTGTTCTCGGCCACCCTTACCCCCGATGTTGAGCAACTCATCGAAACGTATTTTAACAATCCCATTCGGGTGGAAGCCGCGCCTGTAGGGACACCGCTGGAAAACATTTCGCAGACGGCGTATGTGGTTCCGAATTTTTATACCAAGGTCAATCTGCTGGAATTGCTGCTTCGTCAGGAAACCGATATGACCAAAGTGCTGGTCTTCGTGGCTACCAAGCAACTGGCCGATCAATTGCACGAACAACTCGAAGAGGAATTTCCTGACCAGGTAGGCGTCATCCATTCCAACAAAGCACAGAACTATCGGTTTGAGTCCGTCAACCAGTTTAAGGCCGGAACGTACCGTATTTTGATTGCTACTGACATCATTGCCCGTGGGTTAGACGTGGCCGAAGTGTCGCACGTGATCAATTTTGATACGCCGGACGTACCGGAAAGCTACATTCATCGGATTGGGCGAACGGGCCGGGCGGATCGGAAAGGCATAGCCATTACGTTTTTCACCCCGGCTGATGAAGAGCAACGGACGGCCATCGAGCAATTGATGAACTACCCGGTACCTGAGCTACCATTGCCCCACAACCTGGTTATTTCAGATGTGCTTACCGACGACGAAACCCCCAGGGTGAACATGAAAGCCATTACGGTGAAAGTGCCTAAGCGCGAGGACGTCGGTCCGGCTTTTCACGAGAAACTTGATAAGAATAAAAAGGTAAACGTACGGCGCAATCATGCCGCCGAAAAAATGAAGAAATATGGACGACCCATCAAACGGAGCGGGAAAAAGTAAGAACTCGTTTGCCTCCCTTGGCTTATCGGAGCCATTGTTAAAAGCTATTGAAGAGCAGCAATATACCCGGCCGTACCCTATCCAGCAAGATGCCGTGCCGGCCATTCTGCAAGGCAAGGACATACTGGGTATTGCCAAAACCGGATCGGGCAAGACGGCCAGTTTTGTGCTACCCATTCTGGAGTTATTTCACCGGACAAAAACGGTTAGTAGTCGGTTTGCCAGCGTATTGGTGCTGGTACCAACGCGCGAACTAGCCGTGCAGGTGGCTGAAGTTTTCCAAACGCTGGGAACGCATCTATTTCCGAAAGTAAAAACGGTGGCGGTTTACGGTGGCGTGTCCATCAATCCGCAGATGATTGCCGTACACGGAGCTGATATTGTTGTGGCCACACCAGGGCGGCTGCTGGACTTGCTGGACCAGCGGGCGCTACGGCTATCCGATGTTGAGATCCTGGTGCTCGACGAGGCCGACAAAATGCTTGAGCTGGGCTTCGCCGACGAAATGGACAAGCTGTTTGACTTGTTGCCCGAGAAACGGCAGACGGTCCTGTTTTCGGCTACGCTGGGCGATGCCATTCAACAGATCAATGCTACACTGCTTCGGAATCCGGTGACGGTTGAGGTCATTGAAGAAGAACAGAATCTGGATCTGATTAAACAACTAGCCTACCGCGTTGATGCGGAGCGGAAAGGTCCGTTGCTACGCTATTTGATTAAGACGGGTAAGATGAAGCAGGTACTCGTGTTTGTCTCATCAACCCGAACGGCCGATAACCTCGTTGTGAAACTCAATAAAAACGGTATTCAGGCGGCAGCCATCCACGGCGATAAGGCCCAGGCTACCCGGACGGAGGTTCTCCAAAAATTTAAGTCTGGTAAGCTCACGGTAATGGTTGCAACAGACCTCATCTCTCGGGGTATTGACATTCAGTTGCTGCCGTATGTCATTAACTTCGAGCTACCCCGTTCGCCCAAAGATTACGTGCACCGCATTGGCCGGACCGGTCGGGCGGAAGCACAAGGCGAAGCGATTTCATTGATTACACCCGACGACGAGCATCACTTCAAGATCATTCAAAAGAAAATGCGCAAGCGCGTCGAGATCATCGAAACCGCTGATTTTGACTTAAAAGGCTATTGATGCTGGTTGGGCGCAGATTAGGCATCGTCTCCAGACTACGTTCAACAAAAACAGCCTATATACATATAAAGAGACTATTATGTGCGCACTGTTGAGCATAGTCTCCAGACTATGCTCAGGCGTTACCCGGTCTCTGACCGGTGTTCATGGTAGCTGGTCCGGTCAGAGACCGGGTAACGCTGGAACCGGTCCGCCGGTGCGGTAGTCTCCAGACTACGTTCAACCGGTTGCCGTTCATCCTTAAATACTTCCGAAAAAAAAAGTGAGTGTTTAGCCAGGCGATGGATTCACGTATCTTGCTCCATTCTATTGATCATAAAATAAGTATATGAAGACCGTACGCATTCTTTGCTTACTCTTTTCGGCGTTCGCGGCTCAGGTCTCGGTTGCCAAGCCAACTACACCCCTGGTGTACGAAGTCAATCTGAACGATCGGGCCGACGACCAATTTAAGGTCACGTTGCGAGTTAGTGGCTTGACCGCCGACAATGCCGTGTATCAGTTTGCTGCTACGGCGCCGGGTACGTATCAGATCATGGATATTGGCCGCTACGTGCGGTCGTTCAAAGCGTTTGACGCAAAGAATAATGAGCTAAAAACGCAGCAACTGTCGACGAATCAGTGGAAGCTCGACCAGCCGGAAAAGGTCCGTACCATTCAATATAGCATTGCCGAAACCTGGGATACACCGGTGAACGAACACAAACCCTACAACATGTGCGGTACGTCCATTGAAACCGATCACGTATTAATTAATGGACAAGGCGTGTTCGGTTTTCCGAGCGGTATGCAGAGCGCCCCGCTGGAAGTAAAGTTAAACTACCCGGTGGAGTGGGCGGTTGGAACGGCACTGGATAAAAATGAGAAGGGCTATTTTGTAGCGGCTAATTATGATCGGATGGTCGACTCACCCATTCTGCTGGGGCGGCTCACGAAAGCGACAACAACGGTGGCCGGGGCACAGGTCGATGTGTACACCTATTCAAAAACCGACAAGATTAAGTCGGACCAACTGCTGAACAACATGCAGTCGATGCTCAATGCGGCCGGTCAGTTTTTGAAGCAGCTGCCCGTAAAACGGTACACGTTCCTGTATCATTTCGAAGATCAGGACTGGGGTGCCTGGGAACATTCGTACAGCTCAGAATATGTCATAAAAGAAGATGAGTTTACGAAGAAGCTGGCCGATAATATGACCTCTATCGCTGCGCACGAATTTTTTCACGTGGTCACTCCGCTGAATATCCACAGTGAAGTGATTGAGCGGTTCAATTTCGTTACGCCAACGCCGTCGGAGCATCTGTGGTTATACGAAGGGGTAACCGAATGGGCCAGCGACGCCATGCAGTTGCGCGGTCAGATCATGGATTTGCCTACGTACTTCGATGAACTGAGCCAGAAGATTGCCTATGACAAAAGCCTGGACACGACCTACAGCCTGAGCAAGCTGGGGATGACCTGCTACACCGACGAAGGCCAGCGGCAATATGGCAATATCTACGCCCGTGGGGCCTTGGTAGCTGGTTTACTAGATATTCGTTTGCTGGAGTTGTCCAACGGAAAACGTGGATTGCGGGAGGTTGTCAATGAGTTGGCTAGTACGTACGGCCCCAACAAGGCGTTTCCGGAGAAAGACTTCTTCGCTGTCTTCGTGCAAAAGACGTATCCAGAGATTGCGGATTTCTTCAACCGATACGTAAAAGCCGCTGAACCGTTGCCATTTAAGGACTATTACGGGAAGCTAGGGATCACTTACACGCCGGCCATCGCTACCGGCGACAAAGCGCCCTCGATGGGCATGAAACCGGCCTTTGTCGACAATAAATTTTATCTCACGAAGGTTACCGAACCCCTGCTCAAAGCGGGCATACAGGAAAATGACGAGTGGGTTGCCTACAATGGACAAGCTCTGACGCTTCAGTCGATTGGCAAAATTCAGGGTGAACTGAAACAGTTAAAAGCAGGCGATACCTACGACGTAACGGTTCGGCGGAATGGACAGGAGGTAACCGTAAAGAATACGATGCTTGAAAAAGACGTGATCAAGCAATATGTTTTTCAACTCGACCCGCAAGCCACACCCCAGCAACTACAATTGCGTGAGGTATGGCAGCGGAATTTGTAAAAGAGAACTTCTGTAGCACCGATAAGAGCCATGACGACATATCGGTGCTACAGAAGTCATACAATTAAAAGTCTGTTTCGTCAGCGCTGGGGCCGTAGCTGCCGGGAATCGGAATATTCAACAGCCGTAAATAGACGCCGAGCTGAGCCCGGTGGTGAACGATCTGGCTGTACGTGATTCGGATGAATTCGCCCTTGGTGGTTCGGCTATGGATCTGGTCCCCCGTTCGTAAGGTCCAGATTGGGTCGAGCTGCTCTTCCGTCGCCTGGCTGATAGCAGCCTCTCCTTCGGCGAGTGAGCGTTCAAAGTAATCCAGCAGTTCTTTCGTATTCTCGATAGGCGTAGGCGTATAGGCCATCACCGCAAAGTCCAGTTCGTCGGTGTTGAGCACCAGGGGTACCCAGGTCGGTAGTTCCGCAATGTGAGTCGCCAATTGGCGAATGGTCATGCTTTTAGGGTGCGGTTGCCAGTCGAATTTATCGTTAGGAATCCGCTCCAGCATCTTGCGCGTTGTTTGCGCTTCCTGCTCCATCTCCTTTGACAACATTGAAATCGGCGACGTAATTGACATCAGTGACATAGTCTTTGCGTTTGGTTGATGCTACAAAGTAAACAGGCACTAGTGACAGCCCTATGTCAGTAGGTTTTGAGGGATTTCGGGGCGTAATGTTCCCTGCCCCTGGCTCCTCTACAGTGGGAGAGGGGTCAGGGAAACGAGTTGCTATTAATCCACACATCAAATCAGCGCAAACAGCGTTGTCAGCATGCGGGCGAACTCGGGTTGGTAGGGGGCGGTAATGCCAATATGAGCTTTGGTAGCGGGGTGTTGACACTGAAGGGTATGGGCGTGGAGCAGCATCGTATTCATAGCGAAGTGATCCTTGAAGAGCTTATTCTGCTTGTTGCAACCGTGGGGACGGTCGCCAATGATTGGGTGCAGAATGTGGGCCATGTGTTTACGAAGCTGGTGCATCCGCCCAGTGGTAGGCGTAAGCTCGACGAGAGAATACCGGGAAGTGGTATGTTTGCCAGATGGTATTGGCACTTCCGTACGTTGGAGGGTTTTTACACTTGTAAAGGCATCCTGGAGAACACCATCGTCGCGCCGGAGTGGGTAATCAATTTGTTGCTCATCGGGTGTGTAGCCACGGACAATGGCGAGGTATGATTTGCTCACCAGGCCATCGGCAAACTGTTGTTGCATGGCTGCATTCATGGTTTCGTTGAGCGCGAATAAAAGAACGCCCCCCGTTTTCCGATCAAGGCGATGTACGGGATACACCCGCTGCCCCAACTGATCGCGCAGGAGCTGAACGGCAAACTCGCTGGCATCACTCGCAATCGGTGACCGATGGACCAGTAGACCATGTGGCTTGTTAATGGCTACTAACTCGTCGGATTGATAAAGTATAGAGAGAGGATTGGAGTGAGACATTAGAAAATAAACCTGCGGGTAAATGGGAGTTGGGATTAACGATCAAATGTAGGTATAACAGGTAGTAGCCTAGGATTGGTTTATTGTCGCTTTATTTAGAAATGGTATGGATGTGCTGCCAGGTTGGTTCGGCACAGTTTAAAAACTACGGTGACAATACCCTCCTTGGCAGGCCTGATCTCCAGACTACGCTCAACGGGGACATATGATACCAACGCAGGAAAGCAGCGTAATACTGCAGGATATTGTCGACCGGGATACGCGTGTGGCTAGACAACTCGTCTTGGAGATAAGTAAGTCGACTTATTGGCTAAAGATGAGCTATTGGCTATTGACCGATAACTTTTCTAAATGGCTTAACTAGCCTGACTAGTAAACTCCTATGCCAACTTGCCTGAAGATGCTGTGATTTAAAATATTAACTATAATAACATAATGGTAACTTTTAATTTATAGCGAATAAGAACCACTTTTGATTAGAGAATGCAGGTAGTACTAAGTATTTTTTTAATGTGTTTTTAATAGAGGGTTGCGTCTATAAATTTTGCATGGTCCCTAATTATTTTGTAGCTACAATAGTCTAACAATCAAGTTTGTTTAACAATACTGTAACAATTTGATAGGTAGTATAATTAAATTAGGTATTTTTTATAATATATAATGATATAATTGTATAATATGAGGAGAAGATACAGCTCTAGGTATTTATATATACGCTTAGTAAATAAATATGGATTGCTAAGCGATAAAAAAAAGTTTTTTTAAAAATCCATGTATCTTTGTTCGTCTAGTCGGCAATTCAGTATTTATACTTAATCAATTAGATACTATATAACAAAAAAATATTGCTTAAATGGTAACAAATATTTGAATATATGTATATTTGTTACCAGATCAATAAGGTAGAGTTGGAAAGCACAATTGCCATGTCGTCAGGTAGTGTTCATTGAGCCTATCATGAAAGGACTTGCAGTGTTACGCATTACCTGAACTCCATAAACGTCAGTGTCGGTATTATTATAAATAAGCTGAAAAGCTTACCTGGAGATTCTTTGTGCCATTCACACCTTAATGATGTCTTGATGACACCCATAGACTTAGTTGCCAAACACAGAGCTGAGAACAGCTCTACCAGTAAAGCTGACGTGCCTTCGCCAGCCTACTAACCCAATTCGAATACCTCAAACTTTACCATACACTAATCTGCTTACTCGTTGAGTTTCGCTCATTTCACCATTCAACCATGAAAACTGTAAAAAGCAGAATTCGATTACTTCTTTACGTCTCCTGCTTGGCAGGTACTCTGTACAATTGCGGTACAAAAGACGTCGAGCCAGTCACTCCATTTACGTACACATTTAAGGGCTTTGATAACGTGAAGCTGCCCGAAGTTACGCCTACTGCTCCTGCGGCTGTATCAGTAACGGCTGCTTCTGTTACTTCGTCAACGGCGGCTGCTGCCGTATCGTCAGGATTGTCAAACCTTACGGCCACCGGACAAGTACCTGCCGCTGTACAAGAAGCAGCGGCCAATGTGAGTAAAGCTATTCCAGCTGAGAAGGCGGCTCAGCTCGTCGCCAGTTTTACACCAGACGTACTTAATACGGTCTCTACAGGCGGCAAACTACCCGCTAATCTGGAGACAGAGGTAAAAGCTATGGCAGCCAACCCGGCTACGAAAGGTTACTGGCCAACGTACACGTTACCAACTGTTAATGGAAAGCCAGTGGGTGGGCGGGCTTCTGCCCCGTCTGGCGCCAGTGTAGTGCCAGCAACCCCAGTTGCCTACGCGACCACCGACGATGATGCCTGCAAGGCGGCTGCAAATGCAGCTTATAACTCGGCCGTGCAAAACCTGGACGCGGCCAAAGCAAGCCAAACGGCGGCTATCAATAGCAATTACACACAGCTTGAAACCGCTATTAAAGCAGAAGCTGCTCCCTGTAAAGCTGGTTTACCTGCTAAATACGATCCCATGCGGGCATTAGCTAAGCAAACGTTGGACGCTAGCTTAGCCAATCTGGATGCTGGAAAAGCGGTTTTAGGGGAAACGACCTATAACTTGTTAAAGGTGCTGTTGTTAGCATCTTACGCTGACGGATTGAACTTGTTCACAACACTGCAAAATGCTGAAGCTGCCGCCTGCGATGCTACGGGCACGGCTAAATTAGCGGCTGCTCAGGCTGCTCGTGACGCTGACCTAAGCAAAATCAACAGCAACTATAACAATGCGTTAAGCCCATTAACGAGAGCTCGTGATCAGGCAGTTGCCAGCTGCCACAACCAGGGTAACGGAGGTTGATCTGGTTAGTTTAATCAGACGCATACCTTCAACTTTCATAACCTCATCTGACCGTTATAATGAAAAATACATACCTTTTCTCAGCCATCGCTGTGGTGGGCGCCTTGTTGGCAAGCCCAGCCAAGACCCAGGCGCAGGTTAACCTCAAGAGCATCAGCGTGGGCGCCAGCTACTGGGCTCCTTCCTTAGACTACTGGAACAACCGCTCGTTCCTGATCGATTACAATGGTGGTCAGGGGGCCAAGCTGTCGGGCACAGTTATGCCAACGGCTGCTGTCGAAGTAGGCCTCGTGAAAGGTCTGTCGGTGGGCGGGCGCGTGGGCTACTGGCAAAAATCAGCGTCCAGCAGCCTCAGCATTGCCGGTATTAGCCGTTCCGAAACGTTTAAGCTCTCCATTATTCCGGTGGCGCTTGACCTCAAATACACCTTTGCAAAGGCGGCTACCGTGAGTACAACAAAGCAGGCTGATGGCACCGAAGAGAAACCCAAAGAGCCATTTCTGACGCCTTATATCGGGATCAGTGTAGCGCGTTATTTTATCAATAACGATTTCAGCCGCCAGGTGGTGAACAACAGCGGCTCGCTGAACGAAACGCAGGCGGGGAATAACTACGGCGTACAGGTGTTTGTTGGTGCCGAGAAAAAACTGGTGAAAAAGCTGTACGTCGGCCTTGATGTGCGCTATCACCTGGGCAGCTACAACCAGGTAGTTAGATCAGAAACGACCACCACAACTGAAAAAGTCAGTTTGAATGGGGTAGAAGCTGGCTTGTCGCTACGGTTCAAATTCAACTAAGCTTATTGTTGCGGGTTCCTGTCAGGCTTTTGGGTTGGCTGAGCTAAGCGCCCTTGTCTGGTGTGTCCGGATCGCGTCAAAGCGATACAAGTTCAGGAGCCAACAAAGCTTCTGCATGCACTTACTTTAAAAATCGACTAGTTACATCGGATAACGTATATAGATATACGTTCAAAAGAACAGCGTCCATGAAGACCGCTAGAAAGGTTTTGTTCATCAGTTTATTCTTACTCAGTATCGCTTTGCCGATGCCGCTTTTGGCGCAGGTAAACATATCGGGTAAGCCAGGGCTCATGTACATTCCTTCCGCCGATGTCCTTGAAGACGGGACGTTCTCAATCGGGTATAATTACAACCCGGTTGATTATGCATTTCGGTTCAACAAGAAGAATTCGGAGAGTATCTGTTTTGTCAATCTGGTGTTGTTACCCAAGCTGGAAGTCAACATTAATCTGTTGATGCCCAATGGACCAGTTCGATTTCAGGATAGGGGTATTGGCGATCGGCAGATTGATCTGAAGTATGCGCTGCTGACCGAGAAGGCGAAACGGCCATCCGTAGCCCTAATTCTTTCGGCTCCGTTCGGTATCGACAATTCGCTGGTAACTTACGCCTTAGCCGCTACCAAGCACGTTCCAGTAACAAAGACCATCACGGCTGGAATAACGGTAGGTATGGGCAGTCCGTATTCAATTTATCGGGCTGAGGTTAGAAATGATCAGAACGCTGATATCTTCTCGGGCTACACCCTGAAGGACAAGCGAGATAAGCCCTACCATTACCTGTCAGGACCGTTTGGCGGGGTAAACCTTAGCTTTGCCCGGAAAGGCGGAGTTATGGTCGAGTGGGATTCGCAGCATCTGAACGTGGGTGCTTATACGACGTTGTTTACCCACTGGACCTTACAGGCCGGATTGCTTAATGGCGATCAGCTAACCTTCGGTACGTCGTACTCGTGGCCGTTGCTTAAACTGCCCAAACGGGTGAAGAAGCATGGGGCGTAGAGCGAAGGGTAACGGGCATAAGGCTGGGGGCCGGGGGCGAAGGGCTTGGTTGATGGGCGTGGGGCTGTTCTTTGGAGTGGTGTCGGAAGGGCTTGCGCAGGTGCAGTCGGTACTGACGAACTACGAAAACCTAACGGTCGACAGTGTGCAGCACCGGGTGTACTACGAGCAACGGTTGTATCGCAACCCGCTCATTGGCATCCTGGAATTGGCCGAGCCATTGGCTGCGCAGGGAATCGGTGAGTTTGTACCACTCTACCAGGGTGTACCCATCGCTCGCTATCGGATTGCACCAACGTTCGGTGTCAACACCTTATCGCGGCAGGAGCGAACCGATTGGGCGAAAAGGCATCCGTTTGACAGCCGAAGGTATAAGTTTGACTTTCGGATACAACCGGAGTTCATTGCTCAGTTTGGCTTTCGGGAGCAGACAGTAGAGAGTAAAACGAATGTGCTGTTGCAAAGCCAGCTGTATTTAAGTCGGGGACTGGTACTGAACTGGGGCGTGTTGGTTCCGCTGGTTAACCATCTGGACGATCAGGCCCTGAATGTGCGACCGGCGCCCACGTTTCTGAATCAGTTTCTGGCCCTCGACGGGGTGAATTTTATGAGTCTGTCGGCCGGTTTGTTTTACAATGATCAGTATGGCCTGAATGTGCAATACCGCCATGCAGACCTCACCAAAAACTGGTCGTTTGGGCTGGAGTCGAGCTATACGGGCTTTTACTTCTTCCCCAGGAACGGCTTCTATTACCAGTCGCCGGAGCACGTCATGGTGCTGGCGGATGTGGCGTACCGATTTCCCTGGCGTGATGTAACGCTTAAGCTCTCGGGAGGCCAGTATCTGTACCAGGATCGGGGGTTTCGAATCGACCTGATCCGGCAGCTGGGAAACGTAGAAGTAGGCTTTTATGCCATGAGAACGGGGAATGGCGGGACCGGCGGCTTCAACTTCGCCATTCCTATTCCGCCCGGACGTATTCTGCAGGGGCAGCGGCTTCGGTTGCGAACGACGGAAGAGTTTAGATGGGAGTATGCGTACAGCCGGGGGTATAAGATTGGCTCAAGGTACCGAGTCGGTAACCAGCTGGATGCACTGCTCCGCCAGTATCACCAAAGCTATTTGCAGAACCAGTATCGATAACGAAGTATTAGTAACGTGACTTGTATGAATTTACGTAATGTGCGCGCCCAGCTTGGGAGTTGGTTTATTGGGTTATGTGTGGGACTGACAAGTTGCGTGTCCAGCAAGGAACTGGTGCTGTATCAGAAGCAGGGAACGGGTAAAGATACCGTGGCGCTGGCTCCGCGCTACATACCGACCATAAAAGCCGGTGATGTATTATCGGTGCAGGTCAGCAGCCTGAGCCCCGAAGCTACAGCGTTCTTCAACCCGTATACTACTATCTCAGCTATGTCTGGAGCCGGAGTACAACAGCCAACATCTACAACTCCCTTACCTTATACGCCTGGTTATCTGGTGAACGAAGCCGGACAGATTGAATTGCCGCTGGTGGGTAAGCAAACCGTGCAGGGGCTGACCAACACGCAGGCGGCTGCCCAGATCCGGCAAAAGCTGCTCGATTTTTTGAAAGAACCCACCGTAAATGTACGTAACCTAAATTTTCAGATTGCCGTGACGGGTGAAGTGGCCCGACCATCGCTGTTCTCGATTCCCAACGAACAAATCACGTTGCCAGCGGCTTTAGGATTGGCGGGCGACATCACGATCTATGGCCAGCGCACCAACATTCTGGTCATTCGGGAGGAGAACGGACAGCGGACCTTCAACCGGATTGATTTAACCAAGCGCGATGTGTTTCAATCGCCTTTTTATTACTTGCATCCGAACGATGTTGTGTATGTTGAGCCGGGTAAAGCCCGCATCGCTAATGCCGACCGGACGTATCAGGTGTTGCCCATTGTTTTGAGTGCTCTATCCTTTATTGCCATTGTTGTCAGCCGATTTTAACGAAAAAGAACATGGTTACAAATCCATATACCCCGTACCAGGCTTACGAAGTCGAACAACAGCCTAACCTGCGTGCCGTGCTGATGCGCTATGTGCGCAACTGGCCCTGGTTTGTGTTGTCACTATTGCTGGCGTTGGCAGCGGCTTATGTGTACCTGCTCTACCAGCCACCGGTCTACAAGGTGCAGGCCAGCCTGTTAATCAAAGACGAAAAGAAAGGCATTTCCGACCAGAGTTTAATGAAGGAACTCGACATTTTCACGACCAGCAAAGTGGTGGAAAACGAGATGGAAATTCTGAAATCCTACACCCTTATGGATCGGGTGGTGAACAACCTGGGGCTGGATGTTCGGTATTACCATCCAACCAATACGTTCAAGCAAGAGATCTACAATGACTCCCCCATTCGGTTGATTGTTGAAAAACCTGAGCCACAACTGTATACCGAAGAACTGGAACTCAAATTCGTGGATGGTAAAACGGTACAGCTGAACGGTCAGAATTATCCGGTAAATCAAAGCATCAAGACCCCCTACGGTCAGCTACGTGTGTTTACTCGAAAACCCATCAGCAGTAAGCTGGAGCCCGTTATTGCGATGGTATCTGACCGTACAGGGACTGTTGAAGACTACCTGAAAAACCTAAAGGTTGAACCAACCGCCAAGCAGTCGACGGTGTTGGTGATGAACCTGGAGGAGCGGGTGCCCGACAAAGGTGAGGCCATTCTGAATCAGCTTATTAACGAGTATAACAAAGAAGCCATTGTTGACAAAAACAAAGAGGCCAGCAACACGCTTTCGTTCATTGAAGACCGGTTAGGGCTGATTTCGGGTGAACTGTCCAGCGTTGAAAAAGAAGTAGAGCTGTATAAATCAACGCAGGGCATTACGGACCTGAGCGTGCAAGCGCAAACGTTTCTGACAACGGTCAAAGAAAACGATACGCAACTGAACGAAGTGAATATCCGGCTCAGTGCGCTGGAAGAAGTGGAGCGGTACGTGCAGAATCAGTCGGGTGATAAAGGCGTAGCGCCCGCTACGCTCGGCATGAGTGATCCGGTTCTGATGGGTTTGCTGACAAAGTTGTCTGAGCTGGAATTGAAACGTGATGAGTTGTCGCGAACTACATCACCCAACAACCCGCTGTTGCAATCGCTGGATAGTCAGATAAAGACGATGAAGACCAGCATCAACGAAAACATCCAGACCATGCGTCAGCAGCTGACCCGCAACCAGAATCAGTTGATGACGAACAACCGACGTATGGAAAACATGATCCGTACGGTGCCCGGTAAAGAGCGGGCGTTGCTGAACATTACACGCCAACAGGCCATCAAAAATGGTTTGTATACCTACCTGCTACAAAAGCGGGAAGAAACGGCGTTGTCGGCTGCTTCGGCGGTGTCGGATAGCCGCACGGTAGATGCCGCCCGTACGGGAAGTAAGCCCGTGAAGCCGGTTAAAATGACCATTTTCATGATTTTTAGCCTGCTTGGCCTGCTCATTCCAGTAGGAATTATCAGTGCGAAAGACGCGCTAAATAATCGCATTCTGCGTCGGTCGGATGTGGAAGAAGCTACGCAGGTGCCTATTCTGGGTGAAATCGTGAAGAGCCGCCAGATAGCCGCTGATAACATGATTTTTAAACCACGACTGCAATCGGTTATTGGCGAACAGATCCGGGCGCTACGTACCAACCTTCAGTTTCTGCGCAGTGACCCGCACAAAAGCCAGGTGCTGCTGTTTACCTCCAGCATTAGTGGCGAAGGCAAGTCATTTATCTCGCTGAACCTGGGCGCTAGTCTGGCACTGGTCGACCGCACGACGGTTATCCTGGAAATGGATATGCGCAAGCCCAAATTGCACAAGAGCCTGCACATAGAAAACCGGGCTGGTCTGAGCAATTACCTGATTGGCGAAGCGACCATCGACGAGCTGTTGCGCCCTATTATTGGTTACGAAAATTACTACATCATTACGGCGGGGCCACTGCCGCCGAACCCGGCTGAGTTGTTAAGCTCACCCCGACTGGCGCAGTTGTTCGATGAGCTCAAAGCCCGTTTCGACTACGTATTAGTCGATTCGCCACCGGTGGGCCTGGTAACTGACTCACAGTTAATTGCGCCGTTTGCCGATGCCACCATGTTCCTGGTGCGCCACGACCATACGCCAAAGAACTACCTGAAGATGCTCGATACACTTTATAAGGAAAACCGGTTCCAGAAGCTGAGCATCATTCTGAACGGCGTAGGCGAAGGCGAATCGTATTACTACAGCTATAGCTACGGCGACTACTATAGCAGGGGGGATAAAAAGCCTCGCCTGGGGGGTGCTTAGTGATAATACCGACTTTTCTGTTCCAACCTGACATACTACACTTAAAATTTGATTTTTATGCTTAGTCTTGACTCACACTACAAACCCCTGTACGTGTATGCGGAGCCACGGACCCGGCACGCTGAATTCACCTACCAACACAGAGGAAAACGGGTATTCGACGTTTGCTTCTCGCTATTGGTAGTTATTCTGATCTTATCCTGGTTAATACCCTTACTTGGCATACTAATCAAGCTTGACTCACCAGGTCCGGTATTGTTTGTGCAGAAGAGGACCGGATACCGGGGAAATTGGTTCTACTGCTTCAAATTCAGGACAATGAAGCACAAGCCTAACGCGGCTTTCAAACAGGCCACTAAGCAGGACAATCGGGTTACCCGCTTAGGCCGCTTTCTGCGGAAAACGAATCTGGATGAGATGCCTCAGTTCTTAAACGTACTCATTGGTGATATGAGTGTTGTTGGACCGCGACCACATGCACTTCAACATAGCGCACAGTTTTGGAACAGTATGCCGGACTATAGAAAGAGGTATCGAGTCAAGCCAGGCATAACAGGCTTAGCTCAAGTACGAGGTTGTAGAGGGGAAACAGAAAAATTGATGAAAATGCAGCACCGAATAAAATATGATCGGTTTTACCGTAAAAAGATAAATATATTTATCGATATATGGATTTGTTGGCTAACTGTAAAAAATATGATAAGTGATAATGTAAATGCGTTCTAATAGTTGCGTAACAATTTATTGGAGCCGCTGATATAAAATAATATCATTACATATCATGTATATTGACGCTCTTAACGGAATTACAAATTGAAGGAAATATACTTTACAAAAACTAATGCTATGAAAAGAAATACTCGCAAGAGATACCTCGGAACAGTTATTGATCCTAGTATTGGCATAATAACTCTTAACTCACACATAAACTTAAATGATTTTTCAAAGGAGTTGTATCCGTACATCGATCGAAAAATCTACGTTATTTGTGGATTGTGGTGGAGCATTGAAAGTATTAAAGAGATAATACAAATGATATATATTATTGCTAAAAACAAGATTTTGTACCCAAAGATTAATGTATCAATATTATGTAATACTCAAAAGGAATTAAAAATTCTAAAATTTCTGAAAATAAATGCCATATATTGTAACCATAATTGCTTTATAGATGAAAATATTTTTGACATTAATAATAATAAAAAAAAATACAAAGCAGTATATAATGCAGTATTAAGTAGATTTAAAAGGCATATCTTATGTTCTAAAATAGAAGGTTTGACTTTGATAACTTATAAATACGATAATACAAAATATAAAAAATATTTGGAAGAAAATTTACATAGCGCTGTCTGGCAGAATTATAAAGAAAATGGTGCAATAGTATTCTTAACAAGCGATGAGTCAGCAAGTGTTTATAATCAATCATATGTGGGTTTAGCTTTATCAAAAGTAGAAGGAGCTATGTATTCGTCCACTGAGTATTTACTATGTGGGATACCAGTAGTTTCGACAAAGTCTAAAGGAGGAAGAGATATATTTTATAACATATATAACTCTATAATATGTAAAGCTAATTCAACTGATGTAAGTATGGCAGTTGATATATTAAGCAAGCGCAATGTGAACCCTTATAAAATAAGAAAAGATACGTTAGAATTAATGCTTGCTCATCGACAAAGGTTTGTAGAGCATATAAACCTTATAATAAAAAAAAATAATTTGGGTTATGATATACGTGACACATGGAATAATTGGTACATAAACAAGTTAAGACATGAACTATATGTTGAAGATTTAAAGGACTTACTATTTAAAAAAGCAGTAGAAGTAAACCAGTTTTAGAAAGAGAAGTAATCGCTATGGCTAGGTTATCTGATAATGTACGTTCGTTAAGAATGAAAAAGAATATAATATTTTCATTCTTAATTAAATTATTAAGTGTTATTGTAAATTTATTGTATGTGCCGTTAATTATTAACTATATTAACGCTGAAAGATACGGTATCTGGCTTACCATAAGTTCTTTCATTGGTTGGATGGGGTTGCTTGATATAGGTTTTGGAAATGGTTTGAGAAATAAATATGCAGAAGCTATTGCATTAAATGATATTGACGCACAAAGAAAGATAGTAAACACTACTCTATTTGTTTTGATAGTTATATCTTTTTTTATACTAGTAATAGGCTCTATTGCTGTTAATCATGTAAATTGGGATTCTCTGCTGGGCGTTTCTGAAGTTTATAGAGAGGAATTGAAGGAATTATTTTATTGTGTGATAATATTATTTTCAGTACAATTTATATTTCAAATAATTACTCCCATATATTACGCGATACAAAGGTCAAGCATGGTATCTTTTTCAAACCTATTAGGTAATATATTTGGTTTAGTAGGGGTACTTATCTTAAAAAAATACTCGCAGCCTTCTTTGATTTCATTAGGATTTATAATAATGTTTGGGAATATATTGTCATTTTTTATACTTTTTTCTAAATATTTTTTTATAGAAAGGCGTGGGTTGCTCAATATACATATGCTCCCCGATTTAGAGCATGTTAAGTCAATTTTTTCATTAGGGGTTAAATTTTTTATTGTAAACATAGCTTATGTAGTTCAGTATCAATCAACGAATTTTTTAATAAGCAAATATTTCTCTTTTGAAAATGTAACAGAATTTAATATTGCATTTAAGCTGTTTAGTGTTGGTGCTATATCTTTTAGTATAATAATTAGTCCAGTATGGAGTACCGTTACAAACGCCTATATCAGTAATGATTATGAATGGATAGAAAGATTAATCAAGAAATTGTTGTTAATGTGGTTATTTATATGTGTTGGCTGCTGTGTGGCCTTAATGCTTTCTGATGACATATATAAGTTGTGGATAGGCAATAACATTCAAATCCCATTTTCATATAGTTTAGGGGCAGCAATTATTATATGTACAAATTGTTTCTCATCAATTTTTATTCAAGTACTCAATGGTTTAAGCAAAGTAAATCTACAATTCTGGCTATCAGTTGTTGTAATTATTATATTTATTCCTTTGGCGTATTATTTATCAGTTCGTTTATCGTTAGGTGTATTTGGTATTTGTATTGCAATTGTACTTTCTAATTTTAATGGAATGCTTGTAGCACCTATACAGCTTTCTAGAATAGTTTATAAGATGAAGAAAAACACTTAATCTAAATTCAGATGAATACATTCAAAATTAATATTTATTTAACCATTTTTTTTATATCAATATCATTATTGGTAAATTTTGTTGTTAGCGTATACTTTGGTAATTATAGATTTGTACATTACATTAACTGGTCTACCCTAACGTTAATATTAATATTTTTGATTGTAACTTCGAGTGTAAAATACAGCGCAAATAAAGTTATATTGTATTTTTGGTTTATATTTTATTTGTGTGGGATTTTATTTTTAAATAGCGTATCAGTTATAGATAGTAAATTAAATATTGACAATGAAGATGCAGATAACTTTTATATACTTTGTTTGATTTCATTATCTATAGGCTTTAAGGTGTCGGAGCTAATATTTATAAATCGGAAATATATAGTGTCTCTTAATAGTTATATTACTTTAAACCCTATTTGTAATATAATTTTGTTTTTATTTCCTTTTGCTTTTTTTGTTTCAACATTACTTTCCCTAGGCTTTGTTCCTATCTTACTTGGTAAGTCAATAATTTCAGATATGTACAATTATAATTACGGGCCACTTTATGGTTATAAGTTTTTAATAATAATAAGTATTTTAGGGTTAATCTTTTATTCGTTAAACAGAAAGTATAAGTATAAATATGTTATACTAATTATAATATTTGCATTTATTAGCTTGATTGACGGTAAAAGGGCAGTTTTGTTGGCCGCTTCAATATCTGGGATCTACATGTATTATATATGTACGGTAAAACATAGTAATAAAATAAATTGGAAAGCAATTATATCACTGTCTGCTTTAATGATAATAATGTATACAGGGCTTTCGTCGTTGCGCAGTGGAGAAAATAATAGCGTAGATATTACAACAATTATTGAAAAATTTCCAATTGGAGTTGAATATACTGACTATGTATATTCTTTTAAAACGTATGATCCAGGGTCAATTAAGAACTATGATTTTTTAAAAAGCGCATTTGGGGCGTTTATGAATTCTACAATATTAGAAGCGTTTGGATACGATAAGCAAGAGATGATAATGTCTGGTAGCGCTTATACATGGATGAAGTTGTATGGAATTGACATGGGTATAAGGACAGGCATTATTTCAGAGCTTTATTTTCAATATGGATATGGTACATTTATTATAATATTCTTTATGGCTTTTTATTTCGATTATATTAATAGGAAAATATTTCAAGTGACAGATTTAATGACCTTCTTGCTAATTTTGTCTTTGTTTGGATTTAATGTTTTACTGATAGTGGGCCAAGCTACAGTTTACACAGGTACCCTTACACTGATATTATATTTTTATGTTTTTAACAAAGCATTCGCAGTTTTATATAAAGGACCTAATAGAGTTGTTCTTCAAAAGTACCAGTTATGAACAAATTGCTAAAATATTCATATTTAGTTCCTAGGAAGCTATTTCGTGTTATTTTTTCCAAAGTATCCTATGCTATGACGTATTATAAATTTAAAGTATTTGATGTAAAATTTTCGAATTTCAAGACAACAGGTATTCCTATAGTTGACACATATGGAGGTGGGGAAATAGTTATAGGACGTAATTTCAAAATGAATAATGGTATGTCGTCCACTTTAATTGGTAGGCAGCAGCAATGCTTTCTTATAGCAAATAGCGGTAGTATACTCATTGGCGATAACGTTGGCTTAAGTGGTACTGCTATTCATTGTAACAAGTTAATAAAAATTGGCAACAATGTTAGAATAGGGGGTAACACAGTTATATATGATACTGATTTTCATAGTTTGAACTATAAAAATAGGATTTTAGAGATAGAAATTTTTCAGGATGTTAATAAGCAAAGTGTGTATATAGGGAATAATGTATTTATAGGTGCTCATTGTACGATTCTTAAAGGAGTAACGATAGGAGATAACTCTGTGATTGGTGCTTGCTCTGTAGTAACTAAAGCAGTACCTGCTAATGAGATATGGGGAGGAAATCCGGCAAAATTTATTAAATTTAATAAATAATAAATTTTGCATTAATATGATTATCGTCAATTACTGTGTGTATTAGTTTTAGTCGATTAAAAGTTTAATTTGATTAACATTCTGTTAAAAGATTTAACTTAAATTGTTGTTATGGTTTATATTGTTATACCTGTCTTTAATAGATACCATTATACCAGAGAGTGTTTGTTAAGTTTATTTAGCCAAAGTTATAATCACTTTAAAATAGTTGTAGTAGATCATGGTTCCACTGATCGAACTAAAGAATTAATTAAAAAGGAATTTCCCAACGTTGTTTTGTTAGAAGGCGACGATAAAATGTGGTGGGCGGCAGCGACAAATGTGGGTGTAGACTATGCCTTAGAAAATAAAGCTGATTTTATACTAACTCTGAATAATGATTTGATTGTTAAAGAAGATTACCTTTCTTCTTTAATCTCTTCCGCTGGTATTCATTCAAAATCAGTACTTGGTAGCGTTTCCGTAGATATTAATAATAGTGACCGAGTAGCTTTTGCCGGTATTAAATGGAATCAATGGCTTGCAAAGTACTCATCGGCTATTCCATTACCGTCTAGTTACAATAAAGTAAAAGAAAATTATAAACTTATAGATACTGATCTACTTCCTGGAAGGGGTAGCCTGTTTCCATCATCGGTTTTTAAAGAATTAGGCTTATTTAATGAAAAGCGTTTCCCCCATTATATGGCTGATGAAGAGTTGTCATTAAGAGCAAGAAGAGCAGGTTATCAGCTGTATATTAATGCCAAATCGGTTGTTTATAGTTATATAGATGATACCGCTTTAAACACAGTTCATAAGAACAAAAAAAGTTTTAGATATTTACTTGATAATTTTGTTTTATTAAAATCGCCCAATAACTTAAGGATTAGATGGCATTGGGCTCAAAACACAAAATGGCCATATTTGTATTTTGTTTTGGATACCTCACGGGTTATTGCTTCTTATATCATAAATTGTTTTAAATGAATATACCTACTGATCTAGCCCCTATATTAATCTTTACCTACAAGAGGTATGATACGTTATATCATACAATTTCAGCTCTTCAAAAGAATATTTTAGCTAAAGAAAGCTGTTTGTTTATTTTTTCAGATTCACCAAAAACCAGTGAAGACTTGGATAAAGTTATTGAGGTGAGAAAATTTGTAAAAAATATATCTGGTTTTAAGGAAATTGTTATACATGAGGCTGATGAAAATACAGGTCTAGCCAATTCTATTATTAATGGGGTTTCTCAGGTTATTAATAATTATGGGAAAGCGATTGTACTTGAAGACGATTTAGTTACCAGCGAAAATTTTATAATGTATATGAATCAAGCTTTAGATTATTACTTATATAATGAAAAAATATTCTCTATTTCTGGTTTTACTATGCCATTAAATATTTTAAATAGACAGGATATTTATTTTACTATGAGAGCTTCTTCATGGGGATGGGCTACATGGAAGGATAGATGGAATGTTATAGATTGGACCGTCCATGATTATCTAGATTTTAAAAGCAATAGTAAGGATAGGGTTCTTTTCAATAAAATGGGGTCAGATTTATCATTTATGTTAGATCGCCAAATGGCTGGTAAGATAAACTCTTGGGCTATTAGGTGGTGTTACCATCAGTTTAAACATGGATTATATACAGTTTACCCTGCTACGTCAAAAGTACTTAATATTGGATTAGAAACACCTGAGGCAACTCACACTAATGAGAGATATAATAGGTTTAAAACAACTCTTGATACGTCAGATTGCACGGTATTTAATTTTCACACTGACATAAAGTTAGATGAAAAAATTATAAAACAATTTGTACGTCCTTACTCCGTTCCGGAGCGTATCAAATATAAGATTTTAAATACATTATTTTCTTAAAAATGAAAATCCTTTTTATTCATAGCTACTATCAGGTTTATGGTGGTGAAGATAGCGTGTTTCAACATGAATTGGATTTAATTAGATCATCTAACCAGGTAAGGTCTTTTTCAATGCATAATAAGCCAGGAGTACTTGGATCAATGCAATTTGTGCTCTCAATCTGGAATTCGTTTGTAGCCAAGCGTTTGAAGGACGAAATCATTGATTTTTCACCTGATGTAATTCATATTCATAATTTACACTATGCTATTGGACCTATTGCTATTCGAGTTGCGAATCGTATGGAGGTACCAATTGTGTACACATTGCATAATTATCGGTTGTTATGTCCTTCGGGCTCCCTGATGAACAATGGACACCTGTTTACCGATAGTATTAAAGCATACTTTCCTTGGAAAGCCGTTCGTAATAAAGTTTTTCGGCATTCATACATCTTAACGTTCTGGCTATCGTTTATTGGATGGTTTCATCGAGTTATTAAGACATGGGCTTTAGTTGATAGATACATAGTTCTTACTGATTTTGCAAAAGAAGTATATGTCTCCTCAACTCTAAATGTGTTACCAGAAAAATTTGTTGTAAAGCCGAACTTTGTAGTAGACTATAACAACGAGTCCACGAAAAGAGGCTCGCATTTTCTGTATGTTGGACGTTTGAGCGAAGAGAAAGGGACAGAGGTACTTCTATCTGCGTTTGCTCAGGTAGGTTATACTTTGCAGATTGCGGGTGAGGGGCCTTTAGCCGGTAAGGTCAAACGTCTCTCTGAAGGAAGTGAGAACATCCATTATTTAGGACCTTTAGACAGATCAGCAGTTTTACAGGCTATGCAGACATGTAATGCCTTGATTTTTCCGTCTATCTGGTACGAAGGTATGCCTATGGTTATTTTAGAGGCATTGTCACTCGGTACACCAGTTATAGCGAGTAACTTCGGAGCCATGGCATCTTTAATCAGCCATAAAGAAAATGGGTTACACTTTACCGTAAATGATAGTAACGATTTAGTAGATAAGCTTCACTTTTGGAGCAAATTAAAAGAGGAGCAAAAAGAAGTCTATAGATCTAACGCAATAGATTCCTACAAACTTAATTTTACTCCTCAGGCTAACGAAACTCAATTATTGACTATATACCGAAGTCTTGTTAAGAAAGCAGATCTGATACAGGTCTAGCTATTTTCAACTTTATATAGTTGCCCTGTTTCTTCTAAATAGCTATTAAGGTCTACGTCCTGATAGTAATACTTCAGATTAATATCCTGGAATAGGAATAAACTGAGTTTTTGCCTTATCAGGGAGTAAACGAAAACAGAGTTAGTGACAGCGTAGCGTTTGAACAAACGACGTGGTTCCTGAACGAGTCTAAAAATCCATTCCATACCTGCTCGCTGCATCCAAAGAGGTGCCCGGCTAACTTCGCCAGCTAAAACAGGTAGTGCTCCTCCAATTGCTAACAAAACTGCTGGAATACGATTCCTCATCCGACTTAACCAAAGCTCTTGCTTAGGACAGCCCAAGGCGACAAACACCAGTTTAGCTCCCGATTTTGTGATAAGGTTAATTTCTTCTTCTTCCTCCTCTTCTGTTAGCTTTCTAAATGGTGGCGAGTAGGCTCCTGCTATAATGAGTCTGGGAAACAGCTGTTGGCACGCTTTTTCGCTACGTTCCAACACATCAGCAGTTGAACCGTAAAAGAAGACAGGAATCTTATGCTCCGCTGCTTGTTCAAGTAAGCTAGGCAGCATGTCCATTCCAGTTATACGGTCTTGCTGTATACCGTATAACAAACGCATTGCCCAAACCAGTGGCATACCATCTGGGGTCACCCAGTCCGCATTATTAACGGCTCTGGCTACATCGGGCTTTTGTCTACATTCAACAGCCATATGGACATTAGCGAAGCAGACTGTACGGGAGTCTCCTCTCTGAGCTGCATTAATGATCCAATCGCGGACATGCTGGTAATTACCCAATGATACATTGAGGTTAATTACATTGGATCGTTTCCTTAAGCTGACAGGTTGTTTGAGTGAGGTAATAACAGACATAAAGTATATAGCGTGCCAGTTAGTTTACACGCCGTTTAGATAGTTGAGGGAATACTACTTTGTTATTAGCCAATGGCTTATCTAGTGGATTAGTCACTATTACTCGGATCGGTAAACCCATTAAGCATCCATAGCGATACCGAATTGATATTATGGGTATCAGCTTCTATGACGCTACGTGAGCCACTGGGAATTGATTATTAATACCGCTGGCTAACTGGCTGATTGCTTCTACTTTATCCTTATAGGTCAAGCTCCCACTTTCTATATGAATAGATGAGAAGATGTTAGGAAAGTTGAAAATAAAAGACTGCTGACAGCTAGGAGCGTTTACATAGTAAGGCTTCCAGTTAGTGCGACGTTGATCAGTCTTTGGGAATATATTCTTCTAACTGCAGGGTTAATTCTTGTCCAGACATAGCTTGTAGGCAAGTGGAACGCCAAGGATAGTTGCTCGTTTTCATTATGTGTAGGTTGTTGAGGAACGGTGGGTTCTTGATTAGCTCTTGATAGAATCGATTTTGCAATAGACTGTGCTCATAATGTAATGTTGAAGTTTACGTGTGTGAACAGGCATTCGACTCTAGTTGATGTAATTATGATCTCTAAACAGTCATTCTATCAGCTTATGAGTATTAATGATCAATTTAGAAACTGGTGGCAAACGCTTTATTAGTTGTTGACATAAATATAAAGTAAACTAATTTATGATACTAATAAGCATATATAATAACTTGTTGATTAAATAAAGAGCTAAGTATTCAAAATCTACTCTATTTAACGAGTAGTTTTAATGGTGAATAATACTTAGTTTGTATAATATCAAAAGTAACAGTATGAATGGGTGAGTCAAAGTATATTTATTAAACGTATTGTAAATTTTATGTTTAAGTATGCCAATTTTCTAGTATAGACAAGGGCTACTACCTGTGACCTTATTTAAGTATCAGTATATAAATCGGTAGCTTAATGAAAAATAGTGCATAGGTAGCTACAAGCTGTAGCTAACACATATGTTAGTAGTTGCAGTAGGAGATGCGCTAAGAAGAGAAGGAAGTAGATACCGTAAGGCTTAATCAATCAACGACTGGTTGAGCAACGGCTGCTCTGCGATCAGTTTGAGATCCGTTGGATTGAGCAGGCGTTCCATCGTGTTCAGGTCGCTGGGCTTGTGCATGTCGCTACCGATGAAGTCGATACTGTGCTCATGAAGAAGATGCCGGGCCTGTTTTTCAACACTTGAGCCGTAGCGCCCCGTGAGCGACATCCAGTTCAATTGAAGTCGGCACCCAGTTTCGCGGAGCTGGGTGAGCGCCTGTTTGTTGTCGTGGTAATATTTGTACCGTTCGGGGTGGGCCAGCACCGGTGTGTAGCCGCGGGTCTGGATGCGGAACAGTATATCGTCAAGATGCAGCGGAGGAGCCGACCAGCCCGTTTCAATCAGGAGGTAGCGTTGGGCGCCAAAGGTAAGCAGGTCGCCGGTATTAAGGCGGTCCGGGAAGAAGTCGTCGAGGAGATATTCGGCCGCTACGTCGACGGTGATTGGTAGCTCGTGTTCGGCAATAATCGTCTGCAAGGCCGCCAGACCTTCCTGAATGGCAGTGGTTGTGTTCGGATACCAGTCGCGGCTGACGTGCGGAGTGGTGATGACTTTCCGAATACCCCAGTCGGCCAGTTGTTTAAGACAGGTCACGGCTTCGTCTGGATCGCTCACGCCATCGTCCAGGTTCGGAATCAGGTGCGAATGGATGTCTACTTGCCAGAAGCAAGCGTCTGATTGACGTGTGGGGGCTTTACGATTGGGAATGAGTCGCTGCCAAAACCTTTTATTTAACATTCATAACAAAGATAGGAAGTTATTTTACAATTGCCGGTGAGGGCTGGTCAATGTGTATCTGGCTACGGCCTTGATAGTGGCTGGTGTTGGCCGTGGTCTCCAGACTATGGCCCAGCCTTATCCGGTCTATGACCGGTATCTAGTCGCAGTGTGTGATTGGAACATATACGTAACAAACGCCGGTCATAAACCGGATAACACCCAAGCCGGTGCGGTAGTCTAATACTGCGCTGAACGGCTCGCTCAATTGGCTAACTACTCAACGGCTTAACCACCCGTCTTACTCGACTGCCTGATTACGCTTACTATTCAACTTGTGTTTACAACGTAGCTTCGGAAAGGGATTCTTCAGTAGCTGTCGGCTGCATTTGACGAACGGCTTTTTCGCCGATGAGTAGGGTTACTAACCCTGTGACGACGCAGACGGTCATGGTCGCCACCATCGGAATGGCGGTGTTATTATGCAATAAGCTGACTACTCCCGAGACGATTGCCCCTAAACCCATGCGGAAGCTGCCCATCAAGGCGGCTGCGCTACCGGCGTGTCGGACGAAGGGGGCGAGCGAAAGGGCAGAGGCATTCGGGTTGGTCAACCCTTGCCCGCATAAGAATAGGAACAGCATGACAATAAGGCTGTACTGGTTGTACCAGCCAGCCCAGGTGCCAACGACGAGCAGCAGGCCAACGACGGACTGGTAAATCAGGACAGTATGTACGATCTGTTCGCTCCGGAATCGTTTGAGCAGAATATGATTCAGTTGGGTTGGCGCAATGATACCCACTGCGAGGGCAGCAAAAATCCAGCCGTATTCCTGTTCGCTGACGTGATAGATGTTCATGAACACGTCGGGCGAACCGGCGATGTAAGCAAACGGGGCTGATGTGGCGAAGCCGCCTGCCAGCGCATACGTCAAAAATTGGGGTTGCTTCAGGACGGTGTAAAAGTTGGCTAATACCGCCGTCGGCCGTAGCGATAACGTAGGGTCGGGCTGCCTGCCATCAGGTAAGGCGAAGTGAATAGCAATTAGGATAAGGGCGGTAATGCCGGCGAGAATGATGAAAATGGCATGCCAGCCAAACGCGGTGGTTGCGTAGCCGCCCACAGTGGGGGCAATCATGGGAGAGACGGCGACTACCAGCGTGAGTAGAGAAAACACCTGGGCGGTCTGGTTGATGGGAAACAGATCACGGACCAGGGCCTGAGCCGCAACCAAACCAACGCATCCGCCGAGGGCCTGTAGTAGCCGCATGGCGATCAGGGTTTCTATCGAGTTGGTCAGGGCACACCCCAGGGAGGCCAGCATATAAACAGTTAAGCCGACATAGAGCGGTCGTTTCCGGCCGTATCGGTCTAGGAGGGGGCCATACAAAAGTTGTCCGGCCGAAATACCGATGAAGTAAGCAGTTAACGAAAGCTGAACCTGGGCAATGGATGTGTGAAGATCACGGGCAATCGCCGGAAAGCCCGGCAAGTACATGTCGATGGCGAATGGGCTGATGGTGGATAATGTTCCTAAGATCAGGATGATTACAAAATACTGTCGTCGCGTCATAACTGGGTAAGCGGTGTCTACTTGTAGACGCTTGAGAGGAAGCGATTGTTCCTTTGGAGGAAGTACGACTGAGGTAGTGGTTCGTTAAGTAACGTCCGGTGTTGGGCGTTTTAGCGTGGTTGAGTGGTTGTCTGGTTGGGCGGTCGAGAGGTTGGGCGGTTGGGCATAGTCTCCAGACTATGCCCAGGTGTTCTCCGGTCTCTGACCGGTATGCTGTTGCTAACCGGGACTGTAGCTCTGTAACATAACACCGGTCAGAGACCGGATAACGCCCGAGCGGAGTCTGGAGACTCCGCTCAGCCGCTCCCGCTCAGCCGCTCCCGCTCAGCCGCTCCCGCTCAGCCGCTCCCGCTCAGCCGCTCCCGCTCAGCCGCTCCCGCTCAGCCGCTCCCGCTCAGCCGCTCCCGCTCAGCCGCTCCCGCTCAGCCGCTAAAGTAAATCAATGTCGATGAGGGCCTGACGACCCGCGTAATTGCGGGCACTTGAATATAGATACTCCTGGGGCTCTTCGACCCAACCCGCGCGTACTGGGTTTTGGTGAATGTAATTGAGCTTCTGATCGATAAATTTATTGGTTATGATTTCGATGGCGTGGTTCTCGTGGGTCCAGAATTGACGGGTTGAGTTGCGTACGTGGCGTTGTGCTGCAAACTCAAATCGCTTCAGCATCCAGTCTTTACGACTTTCCACTTCATTGGCCGCTATCTCTTTTAATATAGTGTTGGCCGTAAATTTTTTTAAATCTCGCAGTACGTCGGATAGGTTTTCGTGGCGAGCGCGAACCATGAGGTGCACATGATTGGTCATAACGACGTAGCCGAATACTTCGAGGCCTTTGTGCTGACGACAGTAGGTTAGGCTGTCCAGCACAATGTCGCGGTAGACACGTCGACTAAAGACGTCTACCCAATCAATGACTTGTAACGTAAGGAAATAAGCAGCCGCTGGATCGCTGATCTGGTAACTATGGTTCATGGTATGTACGGTGGTCAATAGACTGAAGCAATTGTGATCTGCTCCGGCCTAAAACTACGACCGTAACGCCAATTTGTACTGATGAAGTTGTGTTTAGGCAGTTGGGCGTAGTCTTCAGACTACCGTGACGGCGGACCAGCCCCGGCGTTACCCGGTCTCTGACCGGAATAGAGATAAACAAGACCGGTCAGAGACCGGGTAACGCCCGAGCGGAGTCTGGAGACTCCGCTCAACGGCTAAATTTTATAAGGTTGAAAATTACTTCGCTTTCCAACTGTTGTTGCTGCCATCAGCGTCCATAAAAACGCCACCTTCCAACGTCATTGATTGCACTTTTTTCTTCGTCGGGAGCTTCACGACAGCCTGGCTTTGGTTGGCTTGCCAGATGGCGGGCGTCTGATGGAATGTCTCTTTGGTGCCGTCAGTAAATTGCACGACAATGTCAACTGGAGCGACGTAGCCACCAAGGTTCTGGAGTGTCACCGTGTGCTGGTTGGCGGATGGTATAACCTGCTGAATGGCTAAATCAATATAATTGTTACTAAAAAACCAGTTGTTCCAGAACCAGTTCAGGTTTTTGCCCGATGCGTTGTTAAAGCTGTAGAACATGTCCCAGGGGGTTGGGTGTTTGCCGTGCCAGCGGTTCATGAATTCGTGCATTGATTTTTTGAACAGCGCATCGCCCAGCAGGTCTTTCAGGGCCAGGTAGCCGATGGCCGCTTTCCCGTATTCGTTGTTGCCCAGGGCCGCCCCGCTCAGTACGTTGGCTGGCGTAATGATGGGCAGGTCTTCTTCGGCGGAGGGGTCCTGACTCCAATACGCGACCCGGAACTGCTGGAAGTTTTTGGTGGCTTGCCCGGTACCCAGGTCGGCCTGACTGATCAGGTATTCCAGCGCGGTTACCCAGCCTTCGTCCATGAATCCATAGCGGGTTTCGTTGATGCCCATATAAAATGGAAACCACGTATGGGCAATCTCGTGCTCGGCCACAAAGCGCGAGAAGTTCAGATCCTGAGTAGTGGCGTCGTTAACCATCATCGGATACTCCATGTCGGCAAAGCCCTGCACAATGGTGGTTTTGGGATAAGGATACGGAATGCCCGGCCAGTTGTTGGAAAACCAATCCAACGAATGTTGCCCAAATTTGACCATCTGGTGGAAGTCTTTGGCATCGTCCAGAAAAGCGGCCTGTACGCCCGACCGCCGACGGGTGGCTTTGTCGACCACAACGCTCGACGCATCCCAAACGTAATGGTTGCTGAGACAGAAGGCCACATCGGGTACGTAGTTCGCTTTCCACCGCCAGGTATTGGTGGCTTGCTGTTGGGTTACGCTACCGGCCGTTACCTCCTGAAGGGTAGCGACGTGAACCACCGAATCGGTTTGCATGGATTCGCTCAAGCGTTTGGCGTAGGTGGGTTGTAACACCTCGCTGGCGTTTTGCAAATCGCCGGTTCCCCAGACAATGTAGTTCTTTGGCACGTTGACCGTAACGACATAGTCGTTGAAGTCACTATAAAACTCCTGCGCTTCGGTAAAGGTCGTCAGGTCCCAGCCGTAGTAATCGTCGTACACTGCCACCCGGGGGTAGAAATAGGCCAAAAAGAACGTAGTCGAGTCAATGGCTCCTTCGCGACCGCTTTCAATGGACATGTCGAAATGCCAATCGAACGATAGCTTGACCGAGTCGCGGGGCAGAAGCGGCTTGGTGAGGGCTACTCGTTTTGCCGTCGCCGTACCGGCTTCCTGCCAGTTTTTTGGGGTGTTATTTTCGGTGTACTTGTCAATGTGAATGCCTGAAGTGAGGTAATTGTCGGAGGCTGCTCCTTGCCGGGCGGCCCCCGGCTTATGACTGTTCAGAAACAATTTAATGACCAGATTGCGTAAGGTATCGGGGCTATTATTGACGTAGGTAATGTCTTCAGTGCCCCGGATGGTGCGGTTAGGCGGGGTAGCCGTAATGTTGATGGTATAGCGGGCGGAGTTCTGCCAGTACTTCGGACCGGGCTTGCCATCTATGGATCGGGTGCCTTTCTGGTACGCTTTTTTGACGTTACGTGGCATGTAAAGACTTTGGGCCTGGGTTTCCAGCGCACCGAAGGCCAGACAAACGAGTAGTAGGAAACTTGTTAATGAGGAGCGGTAAGTTGACACGTAAATTATTGGTTTGATGATGGCTACAAACTGGATTTTAGCATCCATACTACTAAACTGTTTCGCCTTGAAAGGTAGGGGTTCCTGGACAATCTAGCAATTAAACGCCCGTCTAGACTTAGTTAACGTAAAACGGATCTTCCCTTATCAGCTTTATAAGACTGATTGGGAAAGATCCGTTTTACGTAGTGGGTAAGGTGTATCTTAGTTCTTTTTGCGCAGATATACATCGTTACTAATCGATTCCAGCCGAACGTCGGGGCCTCCACCGTTTATGGTGCCTTCTAACTGATAGCCGACAATTGGGTTCTTTTCCCGCTTGTTCTTGAAACTGATATCCAGGTCGGAGTAAACCTCGCCCGTAATCGTTTTCATAGCCAGGTTAGCGCCTTTGGCTTTCGGCCAGCTCATATCGATATAACCGCTGATGGTTTTAGCGGATACGGCCTCCGTAGCCCCTTCAATGTCGATGTTTCCGCTAATAGTTTCGAGCTTGAGTTTGGCCTGCCGGGGTAAGTATATCTCATAGGTGATGTCACTGCACAGGTAATAGCGAGTGCCGTTGCGCTCCGTCTGCCAGGTCGATTTCTGGCCGGGACAATCCTCGGCTTTGCTTTGTTTCAGCATGTCCTGATCATAGTCCGTTTTTACTACAATTTCTTCATTAGTAGAGTTAGTTGTTACTACGAGAGCGTCGTTGAGCCGACCGCCATTAATCGTAGCCGCGATACGTACCGACACTTCCTTTTTGTCCCAATACCGGACTTGAATGCTGTCGCCAAACTTCAGGTTGAGGTTAACGAGTTGATTAGCTGAGAAGGGAAGTTTCTTTTCGATGATTTTCTGGGCCGATACGGGGCCGACAACAAGGCCCAGGACGAGTAGGAGCAGGATCTTTTTCATGGGAACAGGAGGGGAATGGGCCGGTTATTTCTGTTTACGGATGTAGATGTTGCTGCTGATGGTGTTGAGTTGAATCTCGACGCCACCGCCATTTGTAGTACCTTCGATGTTGTTACCACCGCCTACTTTCGACATGCCGTCTTTGGTGTTCTTCAGACCCAGGTCGAAGTCTGTATACATCTCGCCGTTAATCGACCGCAGCTTCAGGCTGGACTTAGCACTAGCCGGTAACGTAACATCTACCGAGCCGCTGATGGTCGAGATAGCCGTTGGCTTTTCCTGGCTCAGATTTGAGTAGACGACCTTCACTTCCCCGCTGGTGCTGTTCGCCACCACTGGCCCTGTTACGTTGATAAGGTCAATGTCACCGTTGTTGGTGCGCACTTCGAGGTCGCCGTCCATGTTACTGATGGCGATGTTTGCTCCGCCTTGCCAATTAGTTTGCTGATACAGCACCGCCACTTTTCGGGGGAGCCGAATGGTGTATTTAACCGACTTCCGGCTTGCCTTTTCGATGCGAAGGCCACCGTTTTCGGGCGTTACAGCCAGGCCTATGCCCGAGTTGTCGACGGCATTGTAATAAATGGGTTTCAGCCCTTTGGCCCGTTCGGGGGGCGCTTCGAAGCCCGACGAAGCCTGGATAATGACTTCGTCCCCGTTATGGCCTTCGATTTTGAGATCGCTGCCGGCCATTTCAATGACAACTTTACGGTCTTTGGCATTAGCGAGCTTGGTTTTGTATTCCTGCGCCTGCAGCGTGGCTACGCACCACAACAGGCTGGCACTTAAGAAAAGAGACTTTTTCATTGAATTTGGTTGGTAATAAGTGGTGATACAGTGTTGACTTGGTCCTGACTGGGCATAATACACCCAGCCCATGAGAGGGATATTAGTTTTGGTTGGATTGTACGGGAGTTTAGGAAGGTGCTGTGCCGCCCCGACTTAGGCGATTGAGGCCCTCTTCGGCCTTCAGTCGCACCACGTCGAGCACCTGTTGGTTACGCGCCAGTTGTTGGATTTGCTTTATGGCTCGTTTTTCCTTAATCGATACCAGCATGTCAATTAAGGTTATCTGTACGTTCGGATCAGTCTGAATGGCCAGGGACTGAATCAGCGCTTCGCGAACACCCGGTTCCTCCTCAAAGCGAAGCAGTGCCTGGCAGGCCGCCAACCGGACGTTGACGTTGGCGTCGAAATTCAGGGTATTAATGAGCAGCTGCGTTATATCCTGATCAACCCGCGCGAGTTCGTAACTCTGATTCACTGCCTGAATGCGTTCGCTAGCCGAGGTTTTAGGGGTTTGTTCGAAGGCGAGCACTTTTTTCATTTCCAGCGCCGGTGTTACGTCGCCGTTGGCTGCGGTCGGTTGTTGCTCGTTTCGGTCTGAGCGCCATTGGGTATACAACAGCCCACCCCCAAAGCCCACGATCAGCAGGGCCAGGCTGGCGGCTATGCGCGCAACCCAGTTTGTTAACCGACGGACTGGCCCCGGCGCTGGCGGGTTCATCTTGGCGGCCAGCTGATTGCTGAACAGCAACGACGGGTGCTGAGTACGCGCTTCGGCGAAGTAACGGAACTGAGCCGCATGTGTTTGCAGATGCTCCGGAACCGGGTCTTTCTGGAAAAACTGCCGGAGCTGTTTTTCTTCCTCCAGGCTTGATTCTCCGTCGTAATATCGCTCCAGCAGCTTATCAATATCCTGCTTCATAATCGTTCGCTTTTAGGTAGCTGTCGCGCAGCCGTTGGCGGGCCCGCGACAGAATTACTCGAATATTATTCACACTAAGGCCGGTTACCGCTTCGATCTCGTCGAACGAATATTCTTCAACGTCGCGCAGGTGAAGCACCAGTTTTTGCTGGTCGGGTAGTTCGTCAATCAGTCGACGCATTAGACCAGCGCTGTCGGCTAGTTCGGTATGCAGATAAGGCGACACAGCTTCTGTTTGCACGCCCGACAAATCAGCATCCTTAGCCATTTTCTGTTTGTTGTGCGCTTTCAGCCGATCCAGGCATAGATTCTTCGTCATCTGCACCGCCAGGGCTTCTACACTGTGGTACGTTTCCAGCTGCTGCCGGTTGGTCCAGAGCCGTAGCAACACATCCTGTAAGGCGTCCTCGGCTTCTTCGCGGTTGCGTAGAAACAACTGAGCCAACCGAAAAAGGCGGCCCTGAACGGGAAGGATGCGTTGTTTAAAGGCTTGTAGATCCATTTCAGTGACAAAGACGCCTGAAACTGGAAAACATTACAAGCCGAGCGAAAATATTTTGAATAGTTACTGTAAGTGGTTGATAGATAAAGGGATATAGTTATGGCGCTTGGCGGACCACTGGTTTGGTGCAATGTTTTAAAAGTTGTTTGAATTAGCGTGTTTGGAGTTTTAGACCGGTCGGAGACCGGATAACGCTGGGTCGTAGTCTGGAGACTACGACCAACCACGACCAGCCTAATTAACGTCAATTTAGGACTATTTGGCCCGTAGGGCCTTTACAGCGTAGCGTTGGTAGCCTAAACATGTCCATTAAGAATTATCTGTGCCGTCAGGTACAGAACGGTGGCGTGCCTGACAGCAAGCCGACGAAGAATATGTGTTGCCCAATGCAGAAGCCCTATTGGCTAAATCAGCAAACATCGCAATGGCAAATTCACGGTAGTGATTACCTTGCAATACTGCTGATAATTTGTATCTATATGGCAACCATATTTTTAACCGGAGCGGCCGGGGGACTAGGCCGCGTAGTTACCGAAACCTTACTGAGCCAGGGGCACCGCATCATTGCGACTGTTCATCCCGGAGCAGACTCCAGTTTATCCGTGACTGGTTCATCTGGTGAGCTGATTACGTACGAAGTTGACCTGACCAACGAAGCTCAGGTCGGTGATTTAATTCAACGGGTGTTGGCTAACCACGGCCCCATTGACAATGCTATTCTGCTCGCGGGTGGCTTCGCGATGGGTTCTTTTGCTGAAACCGATGGTGCGTTGCTTGACAAGATGCTGACGTTAAATTTTAAAACAGCCTACTACGTTGTGCAGCCCTTGTATGCCCACATGAGTCAGCAACCGGACGGCGGGCGGTTTGTGCTTGTGGGGGCTCGACCGGCTTTAGAAGTACAAGCCGGGCAGCACATGGTAGCCTATGCTCTGTCGAAGTCGCTGTTGTTCGAACTGTCTGATCTGATCAATGCCTCTGGCAAGGAACGCAATATCGTATCGACGGTTTTGGTGCCCAGTACCATAGACACCCCTGCCAATCGAAAGGCTATGCCAGAGGCAGACTTCACGGCCTGGATCGACCCGCACGACATCGCCGACACCATTAGCTTCGTCTTGTTTGGGAAAGGGCAAATCTTGCGCGAACCCGTGCTGAAGTTGTATAACCGGGCCTGATGGTTGACCACTGAGAACATACATGCATGTAACTGCGCGGGTAACGACTCAGGAGGCTTTATCCGTATCCAGCGACGATAGCCAGGCCATCAATCCGCAAAAAGACAGAAACAGGCCGAAGAGGATCAACGTCCATTTCAACACCGGCAAAAACGACCAACGGGCCACAAAACAAAGGCCCGCGACAAACGCTATGCCCAGTAACACCATGCAGCCTAGACCGACGAACACCATATAGCCGGTACCGATGCCCGCATCGCGGCTGTCGTTGTACCGAGCCGAGTCGCACAGAAAACTAACAACAAGCAAGATACCAACCAGGCTGGCAAAGGTGATCCGGAGCAGCCACCACCACGGGCTTCCCGGTGCCCAGAATAAAGACACAAAAGCAAGCAGTACGCCCAAAGTTGGTAAAAACCAGCCATAGTTTAAGAGCTTTTCATGGTCGGCGTCGGCTAGTGGGCGGTACAGCGCAATGATCACACTCGTGAGAATGAACATCAGCACCCAGACTAACTCGGGGCCAAGGAGGTAAGCCGCAGTACGGTTCATAGTAGAGGTTGCCATAACATATAGAAATTACGTAGCGGTATTGACTAGTGACAGAATAGAGAATACCAGGCCAACAATGAAAAAGACACCGGAGAACACAGTTGCCAGAATCATAAGTACACCTCCTACGGGCTTCGGTCCTATAAGCAGCTGATCATTTTCTTTGAACGTACTCGTTGAGAAATTCTCTAACCGAAACGAGCCAGGATACTTAATCGTGAACTCTCCAACCGAAACAGTCCGGTGGCCCGCTATATCGGTACGTTTAGAGGACGAGAAGATGTACGTTCCTACGACTATAGTTTCACCGGTTTGAAGATCGCGGATTCGAAAGGAGTTATTTTTCGGAATCAAGCCCAGTATAGAGGGCCGTTTTACTGCGATCTCGTACACGCCCGGTGCTTTGATGTCGAAATCAAATGCAGCCGATTGAGCACTTTGCTTAGTACACGGTTCTATCGAATAAATGGCAATTAGTTTGGCCACGCTTTTTATCAGAAGCCCCAGGCTGACCAGGGTTAACACAATAAATAAGGTTGTTGCCCAGGTCGAATGCATAATTTTGTGTTGGGTGGTAAAGATGATCGGGGTATGTCGGCAAAAGTACATCCGTGGAGTGGGAGGGTACCAGGCAGAGTGAGTAACCGGTCGCGTAGGGTGAATAAGTAGCCGGAAAAGCCCCACAAGCTGTTAAAGAGCCTAACCCACAAGTCTTTAAGTAACTGCTTTACAATAGAATGATCAGACCACTATTCGTGTGGGTGTTAGTATCAATGCTTGGCTCGAAAAGACATAATACAAAACACTACGTATATATAGGGGTTAGTGTATCTCCCTCTTTACTTTGTTTTATTCCATGCTCGTTTTGCGATTGCTCTGGCAGGTGCCCCTTAGTCTGTTTGTCTTGGTTACGGCGCTGGCGCTTGCCAATGAATACGCCATAGCCCGGCCCAGTCGGCGCACCAAAGACATTCCTTACCTGGCTGCTAACGTCCCTGGCTTTAATCCTGAGCGGCACATACTGGATGTGTACTCGCCCCGACACAAAGCGACCGCAGGCTATCCGGTGGTGGTCTTTATCCACGGTGGCAGTTGGGATAGCGGCAACAAAAACATCTATACGTTTGTCGGCCGGCGGCTGGCCAAGCAGGGCGTCGTCGCCGTTGTTATTAACTACCGGTTAGCACCCACGGTCGAGGTGCCCGCTATGGCCGACGACTGCGCCCGGGCAGTGCTTTGGACCACCGAGCACATTGCCGAGTATGGCGGCAACCCAAACCGGGTTTTCGTGATGGGCCATTCGGCTGGGGGCGGACTAGCCGCTTTGCTGGCTACTGACAATCGGTTGTTTGCTAAGGTTGGCTTGTCCCAAAATCCGATTAAAGGGGCTATCCTCGATGATCCGGCGGGGGTAGACATGTTTGATTACCTCAAAAAAATGGAGTACCCCAACGACCAGCAATACCTCGTGCCGTTCGGGAAAGATCCGGCGGTTTGGCGCGACGTTTCGCCACTATATCATGTCAATGCGGGAAGCCCGCCCATGTTACTGTACGTTGGCGAGCGTACTTACCCGAGCATTGCCAGCAGCACCCGCCGGTTCGATCAGAAGCTTCAGGCGCTTGGTGTTAAGCATACCTTTTCTGTTCTGCCCGGTAAAAAGCACATTCCCATGGTGTTGCAGCTTTACTGGAAAAATAACGTCATCTACCGCGATTTACTCAAGCTGGTCGGCGCGGGATGATGAGCGGGCTCAATACAGTTTGATCTTATAGCGGTAGCGACCTCTGAAGTATTCCCTCATCTTTAAAACCTCCCTCGACTGGTCGGCAATCCAGAACGTAGCGGTGGCGCCCTGCTGGCCGTAATCAATCTGGAGTAGCCAGCAGTTTACTTTGGTAGTACCGCTGATTGGTAGATCTTCTTTCCCGGTTACGGTTAGCTTATAATAATTGGACGTAGGGCTACCAGGTTCGTAAAAGGCAATGGCAAACTGCTGGCCTACTTTCTTGAACGGGAGCAAGGGCAAAATCTCCAGATCCATCGGAAATTCAAAGGCAGGTGGCGTCATCACCACCTTAAACGTACTGTCTTTGGCCGTTTTTCGGCTAGCCTCCGGAATGGTAACGGTGTTGCCGGTGAAGATGAAGTTGCGGTCGCCCCGGTTGTGATACGTAGCATTATGTGAAAGCGGAGCCAGCGAGGGGGCTAAACCAGTGGCCGAAACCTGAGAAATAAGGGTGTCTTTGCGGTACCAGCGCCAATCGAACTGGTAAATTTTCTGTCCTGAAGCATTCGTGGAAAACCGAACGGTTCGGTCCCAGAGGTCAGCGGACGTTAGTCGTTTGCCGGTACTGTCCTCGAAGAAAACGGCGTAGGTGCGCTTACTCTCTTTAAAAGCCGCCAGGTTCAGTTTTGAGGTAGTTGGGTTAATTGTATCGATCTGGGCACTGGCCGGAATAAATAATCCTAAAAGTAAATGGCTAAGTAGTAGAAGCTGTTTCATTGGCCGTTCTGCGTAAGGCCGCAAGTTACCAAGGCAATCCAGCGCCAACCAGCAAAAGTTACCCAACTAGTCTATTGACAGGATGAACTCGCTAATTAGCCAGACAAACGGTGTTGTTTGGCCTGTGCTCATCCTGTAAATCCTGTTCATCCTGTCGAAAGAAAACAAAACTAAAACTCACCGTCGCCCCCTTCTTTCACTTTCTTCTTAGCCTGCCTTAGTCGGTAATTGAAGGTCAGGTTGATTTGTCGTAAGCGCCCCTGCGAGTTGTTTTCCGTATAGAAGTTCTCGCCCTGCGTAATGGAGCGATACCGGCGGGAATTAAATACGTCGAGAACGTTCAGGGTCAGGGTGCCGTTTTTGTTCAGAATGTCGCGGCTTACCGACAAATCCAGGGTGGCTATGGCCTGCCGTCTGCCTTGCGGTGTTTGTTGAGGAGCTTCGTAGTTGGCTCGTAGCTGAAAGTCAGTAGTTTGCCAGAACGTGAATCGCGATGTGGTCCGGGCAAACCAACTGTAGGTGTCACTTTGGTAGCTATCATCCAGGTTATTGCCGTTAGTAATGGCCCGGAAGAAGTTAAGGCTACCATCCAGTTTCCACCAGGGATAGAACGCATACGAACTGGTGAATTCGGCACCGTATGAATCTTCAGTAGCTAAGTTTTCGGGGCGCGTGGTGGAGTTGCCCTGCTCATCGACCCGACGGATTCTGACAATCTTACCCGTTGTGTACCGATAATATAGCGACGAACTGATTGATCCCTTGCCCACGTATTTGACATGCCCGATGTCGAACGAGTTCGTAAACTCGGGGTTGAGGTCAGGATTGCCACTGAAAAAATTCCGACTATCGCTGTAGGTCATGAATGGGCTGAGGTCATTGTACTGCGGGCGACGCACCCGGCGGCTGAAACTGACTTGTAAGGCGTGCTGATGCGGCAGATCATACGTAACGTGCACACTCGGAAACAGGTTGGCATACTGTCTTGGGTTAACGTCGTTGGTTTGTTTCAGGGTTGTTGTTACGCCGGTCCACTCGCCCCGAACGCCTGCCTGGTAAGAGAACTTGCGAATCTTATTACCTACTATGGCGTAAACTGCATGGATGTTTTCTTCGTACAGGAAGTTGTTGGTGAGGCCGTCGAGCGGACGCCAGCCGCCAGTCGTTTGCTCCGTAACGGAGTAGTCGTTGGTCATGTCGCGGGAGCTGCTTCGTAGACCAGCCTCAATCTTGCCGTCTTTTTTAAACGGTTTGACGTAGTCGACCTGTACCAAAAACTGTTTCTCGGTCTCATCGTTGAGCGCTCGCTGCAAGAGACTTGGTACGCCTGATTCGCTGCCGTCGGGTTGAAACGTTTGCTGGGTAAACAACTGATCGGAGCTTTCCCAGTTATCGAGGTAGCGAACATCGACGTTGAGCTCGTGGCCTTCGCGGGCGAAGGTGCGTTTGTAGCTCAACGCATATTCTGAGTTAGGCTCGGTTTCCGTCTCGTCCTGCGTGCGGTTGCTGATGCTGAGGAGGTTGTTTACGTTCGATATATAGTCAAGGTATCGAATATCGGAAAACCGTTTGCCCTTGCTGATTCGCCAGGTGTACGAAGCCGTCAGGATGTTTTTCGGGTCGAAATAATAATCGAGGCCAGCCCGGGCATTGTTGTTCATTCCCTTCAAATTGTTGGTCCAGTTCTGTCGGGTAATGAACGTCGAATCGTTGCGGTACACTTCCTGATACTGCGAACTACGACCGGGTGTATTCCGATACGAAGCTGTGTAATTAACGAAGAAGTTGAGATTCTTTCGTCGGTAGTTGACGTTGGCTGCTACGCCGAAATTACTCGGATAGCCCGTAATGACGTCGAACGAGCCGTTGAACCCTTCTTTACGCTCTTTCTTCAAGACGATGTTGATGATGCCGCCCATACCTTCGGCTTCGTAACGGGCCGATGGGTTCGTAATCACCTCGATGCGTTCGATGCTGCTGCCCTGCAACTGCTGCAAACCCGCCGACCCTTTGAGGCTCACCAGGCCCGACGGTTTCCCGTCGATCAGGATACGAACGCTCCCACTCCCGCGCAGGCTGACGTTGCCCTCACCGTCGACCGCTACCGAGGGGACATTCTGCAAGATGTCGACCGCCGTACCACCGCGGTTGGCCAAATCTCGGCCCACGTTAAAGATCTTTTTGTCCAGCGCCAGCTCCATTGTGCTCTTCTCAGCCTGAACCACCACCTCATTTAAAGTATTGGATGAGGCTGCCAGTTTGAGCGTGCCTAAATCATGAGGAGCTGTCTCCCGTGCAAGACGGATGGCCGATGTTTTATGGGTCTTGTAGCCAACAAATTCCAGCAAAGCATAATAATTGCCCGACAACGCATCGATTGAAAAGTCACCGGTTTCGTTGGTAATGGCTCCGGCTACAAACGAGCTGTCGGTTTGCTTAAATAAGCGAACGTTTGCGTAAACCAGGGGCGTGTTGGTCTGCGCGTCGAATACCTTGCCTCGTAGTTTCAGCCTGCCGCTATCCTGCGCTTGCAGAGCCGTTGCGGTTAGCCAAAAAGCTATTAGTAAAAAGTCGAACCGAAATAAAGAACGAGATAAAGAGGACGAAAAGGTAGTAGAGGTTGATTGCATCAGGCTGTTGAGTGTATTCAGTTCATAAAAGCAATCGATGCCTCATTTTACTCAAGTGCTGTAGCCTGGAGGTGGTCCATCGGGCTACATTCGATTGCAAATCACAATTCAACGTCCGTTATTGGGCTCACTTTGTTAATTCAGCACTAACCCCATGCAATCTTCTGTTCGTTTGGTTCGCGTTTTATTGATGACACTGTTTGTCGGAGCTGCTTTATCTGGGCAGGCTCAGGAGAATAAAGACTCGTTTGTTTTCGGTGATCCGCTGCCCGACGCTCCCGAACTAGCTGCGCGGGGTACCAGTAAAGTGGGCGTTCGTACCCTCAAGCTAACCCACCCTGGTCAGATGGATGTGCTGCATGCAAAGGATGGCAAAACACCGCTCTACGACCGTCCGCTGACCGTCGAAATCTGGTATCCCGCCCGTATTCCAGCGGGCAAAGCGGAGTTTACTCAATATGATGAAGTTATGGGTGTGGCCAACGATCCCAAGCGACCGTTGATTCCTTATACATTTGCTGGCCGGGCCCTGCGCGACGCTGAGCCGGAGCCGGGCCAGGGAGCCTACCCGCTCGTTATCGTGTCGCATGGTTATCCCGGCTCGCGGCTGATGTTTACGTACCTCACCGAAAACCTGGCTTCAAAAGGCTACGTCGTCGTGTCCATCGACCATACCGAATCAACGTACCGCGATGCTGCGGCTTTCCCGAGTACCCTGCTGAACCGCGCATTGGATGAGCTTTTTGTCCTGAATGAAATGGATCGACTCAGCAAAAAAGACAGCAAATCCTTTTTGGCAGGATTGCTCGATGCGAACAACACGGCGCTGGTCGGCTACTCGATGGGTGGTTACGGTGTTCTCAATGCAACGGGTGCCGGGTATAGTGAGCAGGCAGGTAAGCTATTTGGTCAAATGGCGAGCGGTAGTACTGCCTTGCAAGTTCGTTCGACGGGTGCTCCCGAATACAAAGCGTCGCAGGACTCGCGTATTAAAGCGGTCGTTGCGTTTGCACCCTGGGGTATGGAGCGGGGCGTTTGGGATGCCAACGGACTGGCGGGGCTGACACGACCCACGCTATTTGTAGCCGGCAGTAAAGATGACGTGTCAGGCTATGAGAAAGGCATAAAAGCCATCTATGATGGTGCTGTCAATGCTGACCGGTACATGCTTACCTACGTCAATGCCCGGCATAACGTAGCGCCGAACCCACCCCCAACCGAGTCGCTAAAGCCGGGTTTACCGTTTGGGGAGTACATGCGCTATGCCGAACCGGCGTGGAACGAACGTCGGATCAATAACATTAACCAACACTTCGTGACGGCCTTTCTGGGCATTCATTTGAAAGGGCTTGACTACGGAAAGTATTTCGATCTGAAAGAAAACGATGCCGACGGTCCCTGGACGGGTTTCAAGCCCCGGACATCGGTAGGGTTGGAAATGCGCCATGCAAAGCCCTGACGGCTACGGTCGGCTAGCGTTCACAATTCATACGCCCTTTTCTGCAATTCAATGCACTGCATGTTCCGGTATGAGGTAGTGCTGGCTAGTTTTGTTTGCATTAACCATTCGTGCCTGACCAGCTATGAAGATTCTACTTTTCAGTATCGCTTTATTAAGCAGCATTGCCTGCCTGGGCCAATATAATCCGTTGGGAGCCATCACGATGTGGACGGACGGTTACGTCGTGACCATGCAAAACGACACCATCGACGGGCAAGTCCGGGTGAGTTCGTTAGTGAACGACTCTCCGGCAAGTGTTATCATCCGCACCGCCGACGACAAAAAGATCAAGCTCAAAGGCGATGACCTGCGCATGATTGCTCAGCGAATTCCCAACTTCGCCTATGCCACAGGCAGCATTCCTCGCGAACGGGAGATGATCGTTTTTGAGCGGGTACCAAATCCCCGGCGCGGAGGTAAACCTACGCTATTGGAACGGCTAACGCCCTACGGGAGCAGTATTGTCCTGTACTTTGACGTATCGGGCTGGAAGAAAACAGTTGATTATTCGTTCGGTAATTTCTCCATCAGTAATCGGCAGGATTTGAGCTATATCGTGTTAAAAAACAACACCGAGTCGCTAATTGCCAAGCGTGGCGATATGGAAGCCATTCACGAAAACCTCTTCGGCGATTGCCCGGCATTCATCCGCAATTACCCGGTGGCTACCCGCCGTGACTGGAACCTGTTCGGCGACATGGTAGCCGCTTATAACCAGCTCTGCCAACACTTGTAACGTAAGTAGCCCGGCCGGGCTACTTACCTACCGGCTACAATTATGCCCGCGCCTTAGGAGTTGGGTCTAATACCTGCAATACATCTTTGGTCGATACTTTGGTGCCTGTTTTGGCAGCCTGGAAGATGGCTTCAATCAGTTGGACGTCGCGCATGCCCATTTCGCCGGGTACGGTTGTTGGGGTATCGGTTAAAATACAATTGGCAAACGCGTCCATTTGGCGGGCTTGCTGAGGCACGTTTTCGATGTCCATTTTGCCTTGGCTGGTTTCCCCTTTTAGGCCGTCGTATTGATAAGCAGGCGATAGCTCAAACCAGCCTTTAGCGGCTTCCGCTCGTAGTTGGTTGTATTTGTCGTTATAACTGGTTTTGCAATCGGCCACTGAGCCATCCGCAAACTGCAGCTGAAAGTCGACGCCTTCTTCTACTTTGCTAAATTTTTCAGGGTCAGTTACAGGATGTAGTTTGGCCGTCACGGCGATAGGAACTTGCCCTTTGGTGTAGATAGCGCCCTGCAGGCAGTAAATGCCCACATCGCGTAGGGGACCACCTCCGCCAACGCCACCACCCAAACGCCAGGGCGTATCGTTTTCCTGCTTCTGCGCGTTTTGGGCAATAATTTTATTGACTTTTCCCATGACCTCTTGCTGTCCCAGGCGCATCATTTCCTGGTTGTGTGGTTCAAAATGCAGCCGGTACCCAATAGAAAGCTTCTTGTTGGCTTGCTTACAGGCGTCAATCATCTTCTGACAATCGGCCGACGTTAGCGCCATTGGCTTTTCGCAGATTACATGCTTACCCGCCTTAGCCGCCCGAATGGTGTATTCGGCGTGCATCGAGTTGGGTAGCACAACGTACACAATATCAATATCGGGGTTATCGGCAATCTGATCAAACGTCTGGTAGTTGTAAACGTTCTTATCGGGGATGTTATACTTCTCTTTCCATTTTTGGGCTTTGTCAGGGGTGCCCGTAACGACACCCGCTAATCGGCACGATTTTGTTTTCTCCAGCGCGGGTGCCAGCTGCCCTTCGCTGTACAAACCAAGCCCCACCAAAGCAACACCCAGTTTACGTTCTGAACCGGTAGCGCTCGTGGTTGAGGTCGCTGATTCGGCCGACGACTCGCTGCTTTTATTGCCGCAGCCATAGAGCCCTCCTAAACCTGCTAAGCTGGGTGCAACTAAGGCTGCGGTGCCGAAACGTTGTATGAAATCACGACGAGAAAAAGGTGATTGGTCCATGCCTGCGATTGCTTTAGCGTGAAGAACGTTGAGTAATTCTCTCTTTTGTTTGGAATTTTAACTATCGGATTTGTAGATTGTTTGGATGGGGGGAACCTAGCCCAGATTGGTTAAGCCCTTTCGCTGATTATTCGAATTGAAAGGCAAAGTAGGTGCAACTACCCTGACTGGTGTTCTGAATGGCGTGCGGTACGTTCGACTCCAGGAAAATTAAGTCGCCCACCGTGGCCGGATGCAACTGGCCGTTGATACGTTCCTGAGCACTGTTGTCAACCATCAACAAGATCTCAGCGGCTGCGTGCGTGTGGGGCGGATGGCTCCATAACCCTTTGTTCAGCGTCGTGACGTGCATTTCGAATCGTCGGGTCATGGCTGTTGACCGGTCGAACATCTTTCGGACACCTCCCTTATCGTGTGGCTGAAAGGCTACATCGTTCCAGTCAAGCCAGAACGAGCCTCCTGCTTTCTGGCCCCGCTCCCGATCAGCGGGCGCTTTCGACTCGTACCGCATGACGTAATAGGTCGCGGGTTTATCGCCTTTGTTCTCAAAGCCGTGCTCGTCGCCGGGCATCATGAGGGCAACGCTTCCGGTACTGAGGGTCTTTGTGTTGCCTTCGATGGTTACCGTCAGCTCCCCTTCTTTAATAATGATTAACTCTTCGTCGTCGTGCTTGTGGCTGGGGTGCGGAGCCTGATGAGCGGGCAGGGTAGTGGCGTGAATCTTGATATGGCTGAAATCTTTCGTGGCTCCTTCCAGAAGAAGCCGTTGCTCCGACGCGGCCTTTTTAACCACTGGTGTATCGTTCCAGACGTAGACTTTTGAGTCAATCGACTGCTCCGGCAGCGAAAGAGCCATTACGAGCGTAAGTAAGAGTGAAGGTTTCATGGCAAAGGGCGTTACCTGATGCTATAAAGTCGTTTACGCTTCCTGAATACTTACAAAACCATCAGGGCAGCCTGACTGGATGGCCGAATGGTAATTAGCTCTATAACAGTAGAGGACATCTTGGGTAGGCAAACAAGTTTGGTCTGCCAGCCACTGCCACTAGTTGATTGCTATAATTTGAATTTCATAACTTTGTGCCATGGCACAGACTGAGACGCTCGAAGAATTCTACCAGAAAAAATTCAACTGGTTACCTGATAATCTGCAGGAAGATATTGGTCATTTCAATGTATTTCGGCTGGAGGATTGCTTCGGGGATGGTGGAGCCCCAATACAATATAGCCGCCGTGATTTTTATAAATCAGTCTGATACGAGGTAGAAACGTGTATCATTACGCTGACAAAAGCATCGAGATTGACGGGAGTACCCTCATGTTTTTCAACCCTCAGGTGCCTTATACCTGGCAGCCGTTATCAGGCGATACAACCGGTTTTTTCTGCATTTTCAAGGAAACGTTCTTCACGCAGAAAATTAGAGGAAGACTCAGCGGACTGCCCATGTTTGCCCTTGGCGGAAAGCCGGCTTACGTGCTTACTGAGAAGCAGGACGAGCATATAAGCCAGTTGTTTAGAAAGATGCTCGATGAGATAGGCTCTGAATATCAATTCAAATACGACTTAATCCGAAGTTACGTAACGGAACTTATCCATTATGCACTAAAGGGTCAACCTTCTGAAACGCTGCATCGACATGCCGATGCTAAATCCCGGATTACCGCTGTTTTCACCGAGTTGCTGGAGCGTCAGTTTCCCATAGAGTCGCCCACGCAACGATTTAAACTACGATCTGCTAACGATTTCGCCCAACAGTTGTCAGTGCATGTCAACCACCTGAATCGTTCGATTCGGGAAACAACCGGCAAAACGACGACCGAGCATATTGCCGAACGATTAGCAAGCGAGGCTAAGGCGTTGCTAAAACATACCGACTGGAATATTTCCGAAATCAGCTATAGCCTTGGATTTGAAGAACCGGCTCATTTCAATTATTTTTTCAAGAAGCACACCCAGCTGACTCCTTCTGCTTTCCGTAATGTTTGAATTTAGTAAGTAATGGTTTGTTTGCCGCAAGGCCCTGCTGCCTGAGTCCGCCTAATTTTGCGCTCACTAAACGAACAAAATTATGGACACACAACAAGTATGGTTTGTTACGGGCGCATCGAAAGGCCTGGGGCTTACGCTGGTCAAAAAATTATTGCAACAGGGAGCTAACGTGGCCGCCACATCAAGAAGTATCAACGATCTGCGTCGGGCGGTAAATACTGATGATGCCCGCTTTCTGCCGCTGGTGGCCGATCTGAAATCAGAAGCCAGCGTTGGAGAGGCTATTCAGGCAACCATCGCTCATTTCGGACGCATTGATATCGTTGTAAACAATGCGGGCTATGGCCTGTTAGGGAGCCTCGAGGAATTAACCGACCAGGAGGCCCGCGAAAACTTTGACGTCAACGTATTCGGCTCGCTCAACGTCATTCGCCATGTGATGCCGCACCTGCGGCAACAGCAGTCCGGCCACATCTTCAACATCTCGTCGATTGGGGGCTTCTATGGCACATTTCCAGGATTTGGTATCTACTGTGCCACCAAGTTTGCGGTGGAAGGCTTTTCGGAATCACTGGCCGCAGAAGCCAAAGCATTCGGTATCAACGTAACCATTGTTGAACCCGGTTATTTCCGAACTGACTTTCTTACAGCCGGCTCGCTCGGATTACCTAGTCAGCCAATCGATGCTTATGAAGCTGTACGGCAGTCGCAGCAAACGCATCAGAGCGAGATCAATGGCAACCAGCCCGGCGACCCTGAAAAAGCAGTTAATGCCTTAATTCAGGTTGCTTCCTCGCCAAATCCGCCCCTGCATTTATTCCTGGGTCAGGATGCGTATGACCTGGCGTACACAAAGATCAGGGCCGTTCAGCATGATTTAGAAGCCTGGAAAGAAGTGACTGTTTCAACGGGTTACGAGATACAGGGTCCAGTTAGCCTAACCTAGAAGTCTATCTATAATGGATAATCAATCCTACGTCGGCATGTGGGTTACCAAAGACGGGTACATTCGTCATCAACTCTTGCCGGGTGGTCGTCACGATGAGGCACGTGGTGCCCGCAAAAGTGCATATCAAGGTAGTTACACCATACAGGGCAATCACATTGAATATTTAGATGACACTGGTTTCACCGCTGATGGCGACTTCCGGGATGGAGTGCTTTACCACGCTGGCATGATCCTTTTTAGAGAGGAAAAACAGTAAAGGGTACCCGCATTGCCCACGCAAACGAGATCCCGCAACCGCCCTGATATACCAAGGTCGTTGCGGGATTATTTATGGGCTTTCTGGCGGAAGATCCTGTTCATAGTGTTCAGGTCCATCGCCAATCGCACAGGTACGAAATAAAGCGGCTTTCTGCCAATTAACTCGTCGAAACAGTTGGTAAATCATTGGCTTCGTGGCGAAGCGCAGTGGGCAGTCCTTGAGTAAGGGTTGAATTGTCGCAATTAGCGGGAGACGGCCATTCAACGGTGCGGTTGCTGCGCTAGCTTTCAGGTCTGGCTTACGCCGGCAAATACACATGGAAGGTAGCGCCCTGGCCGGGTTGGCTGGTGGCGGTAATGGCTCCGCCATGGTTGGCGGCTACCTTCTCGCAGATGGCGAGGCCAATGCCTGTGCCACTAAATTCGTTCCTGCCGTGCAGCCGTTGAAAAACCTGGAATATACGGTCAACGTATTTTTCATCGAAACCTATTCCATTATCGGATATGCTGATGCAATGATAGACCTTAGCCGTGCGAGTCGGTTTTACGGAAACAGGTAAATGAGCCGCGGATACCTGATGAGTCTTTATCTGAATGATAGGAGGGAGCCCCGCCCGGCTGAATTTAAGCGCATTATTAATCAGGTTTTGAAACAGCTGCCCTAGTTGAGAGGGGTCGCCTTGGATGACTGGTAAGGGCTCCACACGAACGACCGCTCTGGTCTCCTGAATGCGCAGATCCAAATCCAGCAGAACATTGTTGACGACTGTCGTTAGGGAAACGGGGACTACGGTGTCTTGCTGGGTCGAGATGCGTGAGAAGCTGAGCAAGTCTTTGATCAGTATCGACATCCGGCTGGCCGCCGATTGCATACGTACCAGATTGTCAACCCCTTCGCCCAACCGATCGGCGTACTGATTCTTCAGCAGGTCGCCGAAGGATTGAATCTTGCGTAATGGTTCCTGCAAGTCATGGCTGGCCACGTAGGCAAACCGTTGCAGGTTGTCGTTGGAGCGGATCAGTAATTCGTTGGATTCGGCAAGTTCCTCGTTCGTGGCGGCTAACTCCTCGTTTGTAGCCCCCAGTTCTTCGTTAACCGTTTCAAGCTCCTGCGTGCGTTGCTGCACCTTTTGCTCTAAAGCGAGCTGTATATTTCGTTGCTCGGTAATATCTTGCGCAATGCCCTTAAGCACAGTCGGCGTACCTTTGGTGTCGTAAAACACCTGTCCCTGCGCGTGAATAATACGCACTTGCCCCGTGAGCCGGTTAACAATCGGGTGCTCATTTTCATAAAAGCCCGATGAACCCGGTTGAATAGCGGTGGTTATAGCATCAGCTACGCGTTGTCGGTGTTCGTCCGGTAAAGGATTATGGGCTTCGTCTAAAGTTTTGGTAGCCTCCGAAAAACCCAGCCATTCCATAAAGCGTTCAGAATAAGTAAAGTTGCCTGTGGCAATGTCCATACTCCAGGTAGCCAGCTTCGCTAGTTCTACCGCCTGGCGCAAGGAAGCTTCGGCCTCTTCCAGCTCCTGTCGGGCAATGATTTCATCATGCACATCGATCACCGTACCGATGATGCCTTCGTAATCGCCATTCGTACTGATTCGGGGATTACCCGTATCGATTGCCCAGCGGTAAGTACCGTCTTTTCTACGTAGCCGATACAGGGTGCTGAAGGACGTCTGTTTTTCGTTAGCTGACAAAAACAGTCGGCCCGCTTCTTCTTTATCATCGGGGTGAGTGGCGTCGAGCCAGCCGAATCCTTCCGCTTCAGCCTGAGTTTGGCCCGTGTACTCATACCACTGCTTATTCAGGTAGCTGCAATAGCCATCGGGTTCAGTAAGCCAGAGAATGGCCGGTACGGTATCCGTTAAGTGACGAAAATAAGCTTCATTTTCCTCTAACTTTTTCTTGGCCAGCACTTCCTCGGTTACATCCACTGCCATATCCATAATGGCATATACCTCGCCAGTGGAATTGCGCAGCGGTTTATACGTGAAGTCAAAGTAGTAGGTGCCTAATACGCCATCCACTTCCAGGTTGGCAGGAGTGGCTTTCGCTTTGTAGGTTGTCCCCGTTGTAAAGACGTCATCCAGAATTTGCAGAAAAGGTTGGCCCTGTAGCTCCGGTACAGCTTCTGCCAGTGGCTTGCCAATAACAGAACGATTTTTGCCCCAATACCCAATCATGACGTCATTGGCGACTTCAATTATTAAGTTTCGACCAACAAACAGGCAGGTGGCAACCGGGGCTTCTTCTATCAGGGTACGGAATTTGATTTCGCTCTCGAGTATCTTCTGACGGGCCTCTACCTGCTCGGTTATTTCAGTACAGCCAACCGTGATTCCAGTAATGGTGCCATCCGGGCCGTAAAACGGTTCGTAAACAAAATCAATGTAAGTACGCTCGACCTGACCGTTTCGCTCCAGCATCACGGTCAGTTCTTTGGCTACAAACCGTTCTCCAGTGGTATATACGTGAGTTAAAAGTTCTTCAAATCCTTGTCCACTGACTTCGGGTAGAGCTTCAAACAGGGGTTTGTTCATGACTTGTTCGCGCTTGCGTCCCCAATATTCCAGTACGCGCTCATTGGCTAGAGTAATCACAAACTCAGGACCACTAAAGAGCGCCGTTGCAACGGGGAACCGCTCAACCACCGCCCGAAACTGCCGTTCATTAGCTTCTATCTGCTGCCTTTGCACGTACTGGGTCACATCCTGGGCTATGCCCGCAAAACGATACACTTCGCCAACTGTGTTGAAATACCCTTGACCCACACACCGCACCCAACGTACTACGCCGTTGTCGGTACCAATGGTACGATACGTAACGTCAAGTGCTCCACCCGATTTAGAGTCCATGGCCCATTTCACGGCCTGGTCAACCCGGTTCACATCATCAGGGTGGATATGGGTTATGGCCTGCTCATAAGGAAGCAGGTTGTCTTTGGCTAATCCGAATAGTTCGCGACACCGATCGTTCCAATTAATCAGATTCGTGACCGGGTCTAACTCCCAAACGCCCAGCTTGGCCGCCTTTAAGGCAAAGTCTGTATCTAAATGCTCGGTGAGGGGTTTACTTTCAGATGACTTGTGATCGCCGGCCATTGGTCACTACTTAGTTTATAGTGCAAGTTAGCTACGGGGGACAATAGGTTTGTAACTAATTGTAAAATCAATTTGGAGTGGTTTATACGTGGTATCTACGAGGATTGAACTTGGCAAGTAGCTCATAAATACCAGACCCGCTACTTCTCAGTAGCGGGTCTGGTATTTGTGAACGCATGGTATAATCACGCCTACCATGTCAGTTGCCTTAGAGAGTTTGTTACCCTTAAATCAAATCTCCGAGTAATCGGTAGGATGCAACAGGTAGATGTCGGCCCGCAAAAAGTTGTGTGCATACTCTGGCTTGGCGTTGAGTGTTTTCCAGCCCGGATCGGCGCTGAATGCCTTCCAGTGCTCGTCGCGGGCGGCTTTGTTTTCAAACGAGGTCATGTACATCAGGCTCGGTAGTTTGGCACCGGCTTTGACCTGACCGCAAAAAATGGTGTTGAAACCCAGCCGCTTGAAGATGTCCAGCTCACCATTGTTGAACTGACTGATTTTGTTCTCGTGCAGTTTTTCCGTAGCGGCTTCGTAGTTGCGTAACTCATAAATACGCTCCGAGGGTTTGGCCTGAAGGGTGGGCGTTTGCAGAACCGGCATACCCGCGAAAGCTTCCATCAGGATTGAGTCGAAGCGCTTGTACATCGGCTTGTCAAACTCGGCGTTGATATACTCCTGAGCGGCCGCTGTATATTGTTTGTCGTTCATGAGCGTCTCGGACAGCGACATAAACTGATCGACTGACTTTAACGGAATCAAAACGTACAGCAGTGAATCCGCTTCGGTCGCGGGTCTGAAAACGCCCACTTTGCTGATGCCCGCCCGGTGCAGCGCGGGCAAGTAGGCTTGTTTCAGATACGTTTCCAGCCGGTCTTTTTGACTGTTATCTTTCAGGTAATACACCTTGAGCTGGTAAAATTCGCGCCTGGGCGCAGCGGTGAATGCCTGACTGTCGTAGGCTATTAGAATCAATAATGCACTAAACGCAAAGCGGACGCCTGTTTTATACGAGGTAAACATGGTGTTTTTGAAAATATGACTATTAATTAGGAAAGTACTCAATAGGGCAAAACTCACCGTAGAGATCATATGATTTTTCGACAAACCTTTAGAATGGACCGTTAGGTAGTGTCAAGGGTGGTCAAATATTGTCAGGAATTGATAAGGGCCATACGTTCATGACTACCCTTGACACATTGACAATACCGGACAACGCTTGACAATCGTTGACCACTCCTGACCACCCTTGACTTTTTAGTAACCAGAAGGCTGGTTTATGGTGTTGATAAATGCGGTCAGTGCCGTCACATCGAGGATAAAGTCGATGGGCGTATTATCAATAGCCTGTTGGGGCATAAAGCCAACATGGGCCGTTGCCGGGTCCTGCGCTACGATGACTCCCCCCGCCTTTTTAATGGCTATCAACCCCTTAATACCATCAGCATTAGCACCGGATAACAAAACAGCAACCAGCGAAGGCCCATACACATCAGCCGCAGAGTCAAACGTTACGTCAATGGAGGGGCGGCTGTAGTTCACTTTCTCCGAATCATCGAGTGAAAACACCTCATTTTTTTCGATCAACAGATGGTAATCCGCAGGAGCCAGGTAGATGGTACCAGGGATGATGGGGTCTTTATCGTCTACTTCTTTGAGCGGGATGGTTGTTTTCAGGGAGAACAGACCCGCCAACGTAGAATCGGCAGTGTTCTTTCGGTGTAGCACAATGATAATTGCAAAAGGTAGCGGAGGCTGTAAGGCTGGCAGCAGTTTCAGTAAGACATCAATGCTACCCGTTGAACCGCCAATAAGAACGGCTTTACAGTCGCTAATTAGCTTATTTTGCGCCATATTTTTTCGCTGGCCAGTTGTTTAAACTTCGATTGAATGCCGGAAAATTTCAGGGTTTCTTTCGACCCTAATGCCAGATAGCCGAGCGGGCTTAAACTATCGTCGAATAACCGAAGCACATGGTCCTGTAATATTTTATCGAAATAGATCAGTACGTTGCGGCAAAGGATCAAATCAAACTCATTGAACGAACGATCCGATACGAGGTTGTGGGTCGAAAACACCATTTTCTCGGTGAATTCGTCGCTAAACTTAACGTGGCCGTACTGAGCGGTGTAATAGTCTGAAAAATCGCGGGTGCCACCGGACAATATGTAGTTCTCCGAATACTGTTTCATAATCCCCAGCCCATAAATGCCTTTGCGGGCCGTTTCGAGTACCTCCGGATTCAGGTCCGTAGCATACAATAGCGATTTGTGAAGCAGCCCGGCTTCCTTGAGCAGAATGGCCATAGAAAACACCTCTTCGCCCGTTGAGCATCCGGCATGCCAGATCCGAATAAACGGTTTGGCCGTTAAAGAGCTGAGTACGTCTGTCCGCAGGGCTTTATAGAACAGGGGGTCGCGAAACATCTCTGTAACGTTTACCGTGAGCCCCTCTACAAAGCGCTTAAGATAACTGGTGTCGGACCTGACCCGATACCGCAATTCGGCAAAGCTTGGAAACTTATCCAGCACCCACTGCCGATTCACGCGACGCTTTATAGACGCGCGGGAGTAATGGGTAAAGTCATACCCATGTACGGTCAGTAAGTCGGTTAAGAGCAAATCAAGCTCGTCCTCGTCAATCATAATAATCTATTAAATCTGTGATAGAAGCTGCATCAACCGATCGACATCGACTGGTTTCGCGATGTAGTCAGTGGCCCCGGCGCGCAGGCATTTTTCCCGGTCGCCAACCATGGCCTGTGCCGTCACCGAGAAAATAGGCGTGTCGCTTCGGTTTGGTAGATTCTTAATGCGCGGAATGGCTTCGTAGCCATCCATTTCGGGCATCATCATGTCAATCAGGATCGCGTCGACAACTTCATTCGTCTTCAGCAGGTCCAGAGCTTCCTGAGCGCTGCTACACGCCATGCAGTCGAATGACTTGGCCCGCAACGTTGCCCTTAAGGCAAAAATATTTCGCGCATCATCGTCAATGATTAATACCCGTTTCATAGTCATCGTGTTTGAGGTAAAATTCGGTTTACGGTATATCGGGCACGGCTCAGGCTCTTACCGTAAACCGTACTATCGTTCATAGAGCCATACGCGCAGTAGCGAAAGCAGCTGATCAATGTCCACCGGTTTGGTGATGTAATCAGAGGCTCCGGCCTGAATGCACTTTTCGCGGTCGCCGGTCATGGCTTTGGCCGTAACGGCAATGACCGGTACGTTTTTCCAGCGGTAGTTTTCCCGAATCTTCCGGGCCGTTTCGTAGCCATCCATTTGCGGCATCATCATGTCGAGTAAGACGACGTCTATCGTTGGGTTCTCGTCTAGTTTTTGCAGCGCGTCTTTGCCGTCCAGTGCGGTCACGACCTTCATGTTATACTGTTCGAGCGCTTTCGACAGAGAAAATATGTTTCGCACGTCGTCGTCGGCGACCAGCACTGTTTTGTTGTTTAAGACCTGGTTCAGGGCTCCTAGCTTTTTAGGTACAACAGGAGCCGCTGCGGACTCCTTGTTTTCTTCAACTAAATGCAGAAAGAGCGACACCTCGTCGAGCATCCGCTGGTACGAATGCGCCGTTTTGACTATGATGGAGTCGGCGTATTTTTTAATCCGTAACTCTTCGGCCAGGGACAGGCTCTTGCCCGTGAAGATGATGATCGGCAGGTTTTCCAGTCCCGGATTTTTCTTGGCTTCTTCCAGGGTTTCATACGCTTTTTCGTTTGGAATGCCCATGTCCAGAATAACACAGTCGACCTCTTTACGCTTCAATGCATCGATGCCTTCACTGATACTACTCTTTAACTCCGACGTAATATTGAAGGTCTCCAGGAAGTAAGCCAGCGCTTTCGCGTGTTTGGGGTTATCCTCCACGATCAGCACTTTTTTGGGATTACGGTTCAAGACGTATTCTATTTTCTTGAACACTTCCTGCATTTGTTCAAATGCCATCGGTTTGTCCACAAAATCAATGGCTCCTTTCAGGAGACTTTCATTTTTCAGCTTGTGCGACGACATAATGTGCACGGGAATCGGGCGGGTCTGCGGATCAGCCTTTAAAGCATCCATGACGTCCCAGCCGCTCATGATGGGCAGCTGAATATCGAGCAGAATACCGATTGGTTTATAGATACCCGCCAGTTTCAGGCCCTCATCGCCCCTGACGGATACGATGCCTTTGTAGCCTTTCTTGCGAGCGTATTCCAGTAGCGATTTGGCAAAACTCACGTCGTCTTCAATGATCAGAATAGTTTTATCCTGCTCCGTAATACTGGCCCGGTCGTCGGGGATACTTTCGGGAATAACCGTACTGATATACTTGTACTTATCGGTGACAACCGCTTCGTAGGGCTTCTCCTGAGGAGCTGGTTTAGGGGCTTCTGCCGGTTTGGCAAGGGGTATTGACGATGCGTCAGACAGGTGGGAGAGGGGGAGATAGACCGTGAACTCGCTACCCTGGTTAACCTGACTGACGAGGCTAATCTCTCCGCCTAGTAACTTGGCCAGTTCGCGGCTGATGGATAGCCCGAGGCCTGTTCCGCCGTATTTACGCTTGGTCGAGCCGTCGGCTTGCTGGAAGGCTTCAAAGATGAGGTGCTGCTTTTCGGTGGGAATACCAATACCGGTGTCTTTCACCACGAAGCAGAGTATGTTTGGTTGAGACTCCTGCCGTTTTATCGTCAGGGCTACGCTGCCCGTGGCCGTAAACTTGAGCGCGTTAGAGATTAAGTTTTTGAGGACCTGCCCCAGCCGCATCGGATCAGTCTCCAGCATTGGTGGTACGTCGGGCGCTACGGTTATCGAAAAGTCTAGTCCTTTGTCGCGGGCCACAAGACCGAACAGGGCCTGCAGCTCGTTGGTAATCGTATCGAGCGACACCGACTGAAAATCGAGCTTCATCTGACCGGCTTCGATCTTGGACAAATCCAGGATCTCGTCGATCAGCCCGAGCAAGCCATTGCCGGACGTTTGAATCACCTGGGCGTATTCGACCTGATCGCCGGTCAGGTTTTTCTCGGTATTCTCGGCCAGCAAGCGGCTCAGTAGCAAGATCGAGTTGAGTGGAGTCCGAAGCTCATGCGACATGTTGGCCAGAAACTCTGACTTGTAGCGGGTCGTTAACTCCAGCTCATCGGCCTTTTTCTGAATTTCACTATTTTTCTCTTCCAGAAGCACCCCCCGTTCTTCTAGTTCTGTGTTGGTTTGCTGCAACTCTTCCTGCTGAACGCGTAACTCTTCTTCCGACGCCTGTAGTTTTTGGGCCTGCATCTCAAGCTCGGCGTTGAGGTTCTCAAGCTCGCTCTGCTGGGTTTGTAGCTCTTCGGCCTGGGCTTGGGTCTCCTCCAGAAAGTTCTGCAATCTGACGTAGTCAAGCGCGGCATTAACGCCAATGGCAATCGGCTCCTGGTTGGCTTCTAGAAATTCAACGACTAGCGGATCGGGCTGGCGAAGCAGCCCCAGCTCGATGGCACCCAGACAAAGGTCTCCGTACAGCAAAGGCACAATGAGCAGCGACGTAGGCCGGGCTTCGCCCAACGACGAACTCACACGCATGTAGTCATGAGGCAGGTCGTTGATAACCATAGTTTTTTTACGTTCGATGGCCTGGCCGACTAAGCCTTCGCCGGCCTTAATGCTTAGCGGAGCCTGCTGGGCCGCGAAGCTACCCACTCGTTTGAACTGCGTACCGTTATCAATCAGATAAACCGTGCCCAAGGGAGCCTCCAGATAGTTTGCTACGGTGTTGATCAGGTTGGTCCCTAACGTATTCACATCTTTTTCGCCCCGAATGGCAGCACTCACCTGAACGGCTCCCGTTTGCAACCAAGTTCTGCTTTTGAGATCCGTAAACGTCTGTTCGAGCGAGTCGGCCATCGTGTTCATCGCTTTGCCGATGCGGCTCAGGTCGTCGCCCCGATCATCGTCGCTCCTGACAGCATAATTCCCTTCGGCAATCTCCTGCGTGATGTCTTCCAGCACCGCAATGCGTTTGGTTGTTTGGGTATATTGTTCTTCGGCCAGCTGTTGAGCGGCAATGCGCTCATCGAGGTCGTTTTTAATACGGCCATAGGCAAAGGCAGTAATCAACATCGAAATAATGGCCGTAATTACCAGCAGATACGGCGTGTAGGTAATGTAAATCTGCTGCTGATTAATCCGGCTTTTGAGCAGATTTTCTTCCGATGTTTTAATCCGGTTAACCACAATCCGAAGGGCATCCATCGTTTGCTTCCCCTTCAGCAAGGCCTGGTATTGCTCGACCGTATTGAGAGAAAACGCATTGTTTTGTTCGTTCAGGGCGATACTGCGTCGCATCTGAGTAAACTTAGACTCATACAGCCGTTTAACGTTGGCCATGTTTTTTTGCTGAGCCGGATTGTCGGTTGTTAAGGCAACAAGCTGGTTGTAGCTGTTCGTTACCTTCTCATAACTACCCGTGTACGGCTCCAGAAAAACAGGGTTGAGCGTAACCAGGTAGCCGCGCTGCCCTGTTTCGGCGTCCTTCATGTACGAGATGATATTCTCCGCTTCAATCAATACCTGATTGGTATGATTAACCAGTTGAGAATTGCTGATTAGCTTCTGGATGCTGTAAAATGAAGCAACCAGGCTGATGAGCAGCAGAAGCGTGGATAGCGAAAAAACAAGCTTCAACTGCTGGATCACCGAATTTGATGTTGTTGCTGGTGGCATAGGGTTAGTTTAAAAACCTTCTAACGGTCAGTAACATATGAGAGATAAACGCAAAGCCGGTTATCAGCATACTTGATTCAAGGCGGATTACGCTGTTAATCGGTACCGAATGGCAGTGCCCTTAGTCAGGCTGCACAATGGGCAGCACTAAAATGAAGCTGGCTCCTTCGCCCTCGCGACTGGTGGCCGAAATCAGGCCGTTATGCTTGTCCATATTCTTTTTGGCGATCGCTAAGCCAATGCCGGTACCTTCGTAGCTGGTGCGGTTATGCAGGCGCTGAAAAATGACGAAAATCCGGCTCAGAAACCGCTCGTCGAAGCCAATGCCATTATCGCGTACGACGATGCGGCAGAAATCACCCGTTGGAGAAGCCGGTGCATCAATCGCCTTTGTGGCAACCCGCTCGGCGCTGATGGTGATGACTGGCGGCTGGTCTTGTTTGGCAAATTTGAGCGCGTTGCTGATCAGGTTTTGAAAAACCTGCCGCATACGGGTCGGAATCGTGTCGATGATGGGAATCGGACCGACTGTGATGACCGCTTTCGTTTGTTGCAGCATATCGTCAAAATCCAGCAGCAATTCATCCAGCAAAGCATTCATGTCGGTAGGGTGAAATGACTCGGGGGCCGACAATTGCGAATAGGCCAGCAGGTCGTTAATCAGGCGCGACATGCGGGCCGACGATCGAATGGATCGGTCGAGGTAACTAACCGCTTCGGGATTGTCTTTGAGGTATTTCTCCTTGATGGTATCGTTCAGGAGCTGAATTTTGCGCAGGGGCTCTTTCAGATCGTGCGATACCACCCAGGTGAACTGTTGCAACTCATGATTGGTACGTTCCAGCTCGGCGTTTTTTGACAGTAGTTCGCTGGTTCTGAGCGCTACTTGTTGCTCTAGGAGTTCGGCAACCCGTTTTTGCGGATCAATATCCGTGAAGGTACCTATCCAGCGTCCCGAGCCCCCCTGTTGCCTGACGGGCACAACACGCAGTAAGTGATAGCGGTGATCGCCGGTAGCCAGTTCTTTCAGTCGTACCTCTTTTGTGAATTCTACGCCCTGACCCAGCGCCTGTTTCCAGTCGATATGAAACGCGTCGTCCGAATGGGTGTCCGGAAAAGCCGCTGCGTTTGACGCATAACGGAACCAATGCTCGTTTACGTATTCAATGCGGCCGTCTGGCGCTACGATAAAGGCCATTTGCGGTAAAGAGGCCAACACCGTCTGTAACTCCTGCATGCGTTCGGCGAGGGCTTCCTGCGCCTGCTTCCGCACCTCAATTTCCTTGCGCAACGAGTCCTGAGTCGCCCTCAACTCGCGCTGCTGCTCATAGAGCCGGTGCAGGGTTCTTACTTTCAGTGCCAGAATGTCGGGGTCAACGGGCTTAGTCAAATAATCGACACCACCGGATGTGTACCCCTGCGTAATGAATTTCTTCTCGGTGTTGACCGCCGACAGAAAGATGATGGATGTGTCTTTGGTTTTGCTAAATCCCGCAATAGCATTGGCCACTTCAAAGCCATCCATGCCGGGCATCTGCACATCAAGAATGATGACCGAGTAAGTCGTTTGGAGTACCTTTTTGAGGGCTTCTTCGCCCGATTCGGCCGTGTCAACGGAAAAGCGATGCAGCTCCAGAATCTTTTTCAACGGAAGAATATTCTCTGGTCTGTCATCAACAATAAGAATCATGTAACGCTACTGGTTAAAACGTTGAGAAAGACCGGGTAAGCGGCCTAATTCCCCAGAAAAACAAACTAAAGAATGCTGACAGGACGGAACGTTGATCTGTGTACTCTTAAGGAATTTTACGCAAAGATAAAGCCCTGAAGGGGTGCTGCCAAATCACTAGCTTTATCTATCCCGGTATTGATCAGTCTTACCAATAATCACCCAGACGAAAGCGGGAGGTACCTACGAACCCCAGAAGCTGTACAAAAACTTCCGGGGGGCGAACCCGACATTAAGCCGTTGTTACGTCGCCGTGGACTTATGAAGGATGTATAGAAGCTAGGCAGGCTGGACCTGTTTTCGCACTAAGTTCAGCCTGCTACAATTATTACTTAACAAAACTTCGCAGTACGCTGCTGATTACCAATTGATATAAAGGAAATTTGGCTATTTATTCAGAGTTGAATAAATTATCGCCATTGTAAGTATTATCCGCTATACTAGCTTATCCAAGAAATAATAAATAAGTAGTTGTATATCTTCCCATAATTATTTGCTTACTTTGAGGTTAGTTTGGTTTGGTAGTGCCATTTCAGGCTGCTTTTTGCGATACTCCATGAACGTTGTGAATTCTCAATCTGCACAAGGTAGTACCCTTGCTGATACGCTACTTCATTTGTCCAAGAACGCTATTTTGGTTTTTGAGCAGGTGCAGATCCCGGTCCCAACGTTTCGGATAAAGCAGGCCAATGCCAGTGTTCTAAAACTGGCGGATGAGTTTCCAACTCCATTGATTGGCGCTTATGTTGACCAATTACCCGTTCCGTTTAACTCGCCTTATCTTGTTCAACAGCTTGAGCAGGCGCTCAACCAGGACATAGCCGCTCGTTTTCAACTCATTCATCCTTTTCCGGCTACGGGCGTATTCCCCATTTATGATTGCCAGCTGGTTAACGTTGATAATCAGCTACTGGTGCTTTCAATAGAGGTAATCAATCACTTACCCGAACGTAGCGATTTTCTGGAAGAAGTTCTGGAAACAATGCCTATCGGCCTGATTATATTCCGGGCGATACGTAACGAGCAGGAAGAGATTATTGATTTCCAGGCCACACTCTGCAACCAAATCGGGGCCGAAATATCGCGTCAAAGCCGGGAGGATATTCTGGCTCGTCCGATCAGCGAACGCTATCAGGACATGAAAACGTTTGAGTTGTTTCAACACTACGTACAGGTTGTTACGACGGGAAACTCGCATCATCAGCTTTTGTATCTGCCCCCTCAGGACATCTGGCTGGATGTTTACGTAGTGAAGTATAAAGATGGCTTACTGGTTTCTTTTCAGGATGTTACCCTGGGACAAAAGACGGCATCTTTGCTCGAAAGTGTCATGAAGAGCTCTCCGGCTGCCGTTCGGTACTACGAAGCCGTCCGCGACGAAACGGGCCTAATTATTGATTTTATCATTAGTACGGGTAACGAACTACCGGCCTATCGGGCATTCCGGCCGTTAGAGTCGACAGTTGGCCGACGGATGCTGGAATTGTACCCGTATCTTAAAGTGGATGGACTCTTTGATCGATATGCTGCTGTCGTAGAAACGGGGCACAGCGATCAGTTTGAAGTGTCGTATCCGCATCCGCTTGAGGGTAAACAAATGTTGTTCGATTGTACGGCCGTACGGCATGGGAATGGCTTTGTTCTCACGTCGCTGGATGTTACCGCCCGCAAAGAAGCAGAACTGGCTCAGCAACGCGAAGCACACTTGCTACAAACCGTTCTGGACAACTCCTTAACCGGAATCGCCTGGTTAAAACGGGTCGATAATCCGATGGGGCAGGTAGCTGACTTTACTATCTCCATGATCAATGCGACCTTAGTGGAAACACTAGGGACTTCTCATCTGGCCGTTGAAGGTAAGTTGTTGTCAGTGCTTATGCCGCACCAGATGACCAATGGCCTCTTTGAGCGGTACGCAGCTGTGGCGCAAACGGCCCGGCCGCAACGGTTCAACTGGTCGAATGAGGTCGGTAGTGTCTGGTATGATATTTCCGTAATGCCCTTTGAAGATGGCATCATCGTTACCTTCATGGACATCACGGCTATCAAACTAGCTCAGCTGGATCTGGAGCGGCAAGCTGAACTAATAACCGGTGTTCTAAATAGTTCGTCGAGCAGTATCCTGGTGTTTGACGCCATTGAAACAGACGGCGACATTACTGACTTCCGCGTTGCCCTGGCTAACCCGGCCACCTTAAGCCTGTTTCCGCGGCTGGTTGGCCTGACGTTTACCTACGACGACCTAATGACGCATACGATGCTGGACCTTCTGCCGGAGAGCCGCGAGAAGGTCGTTTTCGCCAGCATGGTGGACGTTGTTAAAAACCGGCAGGCGGTTCATCGGCAGGTTGAGTACCCCGACCTGAACTTAGTTTACGATTACGATATTTCTCCGTTCCGAAATGGTGTCCTGATCATTACCACCGACGTAACGGCGCTGCGGCAGTACCAGCGAAAGCTAGAAGAAAAAAATGCCGCGCTTAGTCAATCCAATGAGCATCTGCAACAGTTTGCCTACGTAGCCTCCCATGATTTACAGGAGCCATTGCGAAAAGTGCGTTCACTGGGCGAATTGCTGGCCTCTAACTACGCAAGCCAACTAGGGCCGAACGGCATAAGCCTGCTGGAACGTATACAAACTACTGCAGCCCGGATGGATACCCTGATCCGGGATTTGCTGGCCTATTCGCGTCTGACCACCAAAGAGCGGGTGCTTGAACCGCAGGACCTGAACCAGATTTTAACGGGCGTTCTCTCGGACCTGGAAGTTACGATCCAACAGAAAGGGGTAACGCTGGAACTGACGCACCTACCCATTATCCAAGGTGACGCGCTGCAACTACGTCAACTATTACAAAATCTGCTGTCAAACGCACTGAAGTTCATTCGCCCGGATGTGCCGCCTGTGATTCGAATTGACTGTCGAGTTGTTCTACGTACCGAAGTTATTGACCTACCCTTAGAGCTTGCGGGAGATTCGTTCTACGAGATTTCGATTAGTGATAATGGTATTGGTTTCGAGCAGGCATTTGCCGACCGCATCTTCCAAATGTTCCAGCGATTGCACAACCGGCAGCATTACAGCGGAACGGGCATGGGCTTAGCGATTTGTAAAAAAATAGTCGAGAATCATCATGGTTTTATCACGGCCCACAGCCAGCCCAATCAAGGATCAACGTTTACGATCTATTTGCCGCAAACCTCTGTAGCTGAAAGGCAGCTGGTGATGTAAGAAGTTTTGAAGTGGTCTCGACTGGTTTCAACGATAATGTATTACTATACATAGATTAAACAGAAGACAGAACTTCATGGTCAGTAAATCTATTAGGGCTGTTTTGTAGATCATACTCCCCGAAATAAAGCCGAGTGCAAAGGTTCAGCTTCAAGATAAAGGCCTTTTATCATAATTTTTTATAATCCGTCCTTTATCAATGTAAGCGCTGAAGACTCCCATGCCAGGAATGCTATAATAAACTTTACTGACAAGTTTTTCCGCTGGATCAATAGCCCTCGATTGACTATTCACTCGCTGATTCGCAATTGTGTGAGTAGACAATAATTGGACGAGGTCGGTCCAGTAGCCACGTAATGAAGCATAGGCTTTTTTCATTTTGTTGACTTATACAAAAGTGAAAAGTACAAGTTTAAACGGTTTGGAATCAGTTACGATTGTTATTCTTTCCAGTAGGGGTTCTGAAACTCATTATAGCTAAACCCAAGGCTAATATATTACAAAATGAGTAGTATAACACGAGCCACCATCCCCTTAACCACTACCGCAAACAACTCATTCGTGGCGGTGCAGAAAAAGGCTAAGATGTTCATTGTATCGGCGTTCTGACAAGGGGTGTTTCCTACATTATTTACTAAGCTAGCGCCTGTTGTCGCTTTACTGCTCTTGCTCAATCTGCCAGCTCGACTTAACAACTCGGAAACATAGGGATAACAATTTTATAACTCTCCATCAAAAGAGCGGGGGCTCGTTTGTCAATACCTTTGCGAATCGTTTAACCCGATTTTAATCGAGCCGTTATGAAAAAGATGATACTCTCTATTCTCTCCGGTGTAAACAGAAAACGGGCGTACTCCAGCACAATCGCCTAGCTGTCTCCCTATTTTTTATCGCTAATGCCCAGGTCACGTTTTACGCTGACCACGGTGCCTTATTGTTTCATTTTACCAACCATCATACAACCCATATCATGAAAAAAACAATACGTAATAAGCTGGGATACTGGCCAAAAGCGCTGTTCATGGGCATACTGCCGTGTGCGCTAACGCTCCCGGCGACTAACGTCAGTTACGGAAGCGGGACACCGACCGTACTGCTTCACAAGAACAACGTTCCCAAAGACATTACCGTAAAAGGAACGGTGCTGGCGTCGGATAACAAAGAACCGCTGCCGGGCGTAAGCGTGGTCGTGAAAGGCACCCAACGGGGCGCAACAACCGATGCAAAAGGAACGTACGAAATCGTTGTGCCAAATGCCGATGCGGTATTGGTGTTCAGCTTTGTGGGCTACGTGCCGCAGGAAGTCAAAGTGGGTAACCGGGGGCAACTGGATATTACGCTGCAGGCCGGTGCCAAAGCGCTGGACGAAGTCGTCGTCGTCGGGTATGGTACGCAAAAGAAAATTAACCTGACCGGCGCGGTTGATCAGGTGACGAGCGAAGTACTCGAAAACCGGTCGCTGCCTAACCTCACCCAGGGTTTGCAGGGGGTTATCCCAAACTTGAACCTCCGGCCGCTGGATGGAAAGCCCATTCAGTCCCCCGCTTACAACATCCGGGGCACAACGTCTATTGGGCAGGGCGGTAATGCACTCGTACTGATCGATGGGGTAGAAGGCGATCCCAGCCGACTCAACCCCAACGACGTCGCCACGGTGTCGGTCCTGAAAGATGCCGCGTCGGCCGCTATCTACGGAGCCCGGGGTGCCTTTGGCGTGGTGCTGATCACCACCAAGAATCCGACCAAAGACCGCACGAGTGTTACGTACTCGCTTAACCAGTCGATTAAGAGTCCAACGACGGTTCCGGATCTGGTCACCGATGGTTACCTGTTCGCCAAGATGTTCAACGAATCCTGGACGGCCTGGAACGACTATTCGCAGACTCCGCAGAATGTAAATAAAACGGTGCGTTTCTCGCCCGCCTACTTAGCCGAGTTTGAGCGACGGTCGCAGGACCCCAGCTTACCCAGGACCGAAGTGGGCGCCAACGGTGAATACGTGTATTACGAAAGTACCGACTGGTACAAAGAGCTGTATAAGAAAAGCCTAAGCGCTACGGAGCACAACCTGTCGTTTTCGGGCAGCAGCGGTAAAGCCGATTTCTACGTGACGGGTCGCTATTTTGGTCAGGAGGGCTTATTCCGGTACAATTCCGACGATTATAAGATTTTAAGCTTGCGGGCGAAGGGTTCCATTCAGGTGTTTCCCTGGCTGAAGATTACCAACAATGCCGATTACTCGTCGCTGACGTACCATAACCCGCTCAACGTGGGCGAAGGGGGGGGCATCTGGCGGAACATTGCCGACGAAGGGCATAACATGGCCCCCATGTTCAACCCCGACGGTACGCTGACGTATTCGGCGGCTTATACGGTTGGAGATTTCTGGTATGGTAAAAATGGCATCGACATGACCCGCCGGGTATTCCGTAACACGGCTGGGTTTGCTACCCAGTTTTTCAACGATAAGTTTCGGGTAAAGGGCGATTTCACGTTTCAAAATACGGATAACGACGAAGACCGTATTCGGGTGCCGGTGCCGTACAGCCGCAAACCGGGCGTGATTGAATACGTTGGAACCAACACCAACGATGTTCAGAACACGAACCGGACCACCCAATACATCGCTACGAACCTGTACAGCGAGTACGAAAATCGGTTCGGAAATAATCATTACGTGAAAGGGTTGGTTGGATTTAACTATGAGCAGTCGACCTTTAAAAGATTACAGGTGCTGCGGAATGGACTCATCTTCGAAGATGCTCAGGACATTAGCCTGGCTCTGGGCCAGTCGATTACCACAAACGGTGGCTGGGAGAAATGGGCCATCCTGGGTGGCTTTTACCGATTCGACTACACATTTAAGGACAAGTATCTGATTGAATTTAATGGCCGCTATGATGGGTCGTCCAAGTTTCCGGCCAGCCAGCGGTACGCGTTCTTCCCGTCAGTGTCGGCGGGCTGGCGACTATCAAACGAGTCGTTCTGGAAAGTATCGCCTAATGTTATTTCGGAGCTGAAAATCAGAGCGTCCTATGGCTCGCTGGGCAACGGTAGCATAGATTCCTATGCCTTCCAGGAGCAGTTCTCGATCGCTCAGTCAGGTCGGGTGTTGAACGGCGTACGCCCGCAGCGAACCGGCCAGCCAAACGTATTGCCCGACGGTCTGACCTGGGAAACGTCGACGACGCAGAACCTGGGTATTGACCTGTCGTTGTTTGCCAATCGGTTGACGTTGGTCGGGGATGCGTATATCCGGAAAACGACCGACATGTTCACCGTCGGCCTGACCCAGCCTGCCGTATTCGGCACCGACGTACCGAAAGGGAACTACGCTGACTTAACCACTAAAGGTTGGGAGGCTACGGTATCCTGGCGCGATAAATTCAACGTTGGGTCCAAGCCGCTGGGCTACGAAATTCGACTGAACGTATCTGATTATCAGGCTACCATTGACAAGTATAACAACCCGACACAACGATTAACCGATTACTACGCTGGTCAGAAAGTGGGCGAGATCTGGGGCTACGTAACCGATGGGTTCTTCACCTCGGCCGACGAAATCGCGAAATCACCCAAGCAAACGTTAATCAAAGCATCGAACACAGGGCAGTTGTTACCCGGCGACATCAAATTCAGAGACCTGAACGGCGATGGCGTCATCAACAACGGCGATAATACGGTCGGCAATCCGGGTGATCGGATGATTATCGGCAACTCGACGCCACGGTATTCGTACGGCATCAACCTGAGCGCCGACTGGAATAACTTTTTCTTCTCGACCTTCTTCCAGGGCGTGGGCAAGCAGGATTGGTGGCCGGGTTCCGAAGCCGGTACGTTCTGGGGGCAGTACAACCGACCTTACAACCGAATCCCAACCTGGCAACTCGGCAACATCTGGTCAGAAGAAAACCCGGATGCGTATTTGCCCCGCTACCGGGGGTATACCGCGCAGAATAGCTCTGGAGAGCTTTACCAAACCCAGACCAAATACCTCCAGAACATTGCGTATGTGCGGATGAAGAACATCCAGATTGGGTACATTCTGCCAACGCGGTTTATTCAAAAGATTGGCATGACCAACGCGCGGGTGTATCTGTCGGGCGAAAACCTCTGGGCCTGGTCACCGCTCTATAAACTCACCAAAGACCTGGACGTAGAGAGCACCGGCCGGTCGGATGCCGTTATCAGCCCACCCAATAGCAATGACCCCAATAGTAACAGTAGTGGTAACGGCAATAACTACCCAATCCTGAAAAGCTTCACCGCTGGACTATCGGTCACATTCTAACCTCATTGACTTTACTTATGAAAACCAATAAATCAACATACGCGTGGTTACTCGGGTTTAGCTTACTTTTCGCTGCCGGATGCAGCGAGCTGGACCAGGTGCCCGAAGCCACGGCAACCAAGACGGCAGTATTCAGCAGTGAACGAGGACTTGAACTGTACGCCAATTCGTTTTATGATGTATTGACTAGTCCGGACTTCAGCATTTTACCAACGGCTAATAACATTATCCGTTCGGATGAAATGGCCGATTACGCAGCCAGAACGCAGGTGCCGGACTTCCTGAGAGAAGGCGCTTTTAGTTCGCGGCAAAGCTCAGGCTGGGATTGGCGGGCCCTGCGGAACATCAACTACTTTATTGAAAACAACACGAGTCCCAACGTAACGCCCGAAGCCCGGCGGCACTACACCGGACTGGCCCGATTCTTCCGGGCCTGGTTCTACTACGATAAAGTAAAGCGGTTTGGGGATGTGCCCTGGATTAACAAGACGCTACCCGTTGGCGACTCGGCCCTGTACAACACGCGCGATCCACGTACGCTCGTAATGGATTCGGTGCTGGCCGATCTGGATTACGCCACGCAGAACATCCGGACAACGACCGACAATTCGCGGTCGTTGATTACCAAGTCGATTGCCTACGGACTAAAGTCAAGGATCTGTTTATTCGAAGGGACGTTCCGGAAATACCACACCAGTTATAAGCTGGAAAGTACGGCTGCCAAGTGGCTCACCGAAGCCGTAAACGCGGCCGACAAGGTTATAAAAGAATCAGGCTTTACCCTGAATGAAGCCGGTGGGCCGACCGCATCCTATCGGCAGTTGTTTATCAGCAAAACGCCGGTCGGGTCCGAAATCATGCTCTCGGCCGTTGTTGATCCGGCGTTGAGCGTATTCAACGATGCCAACTGGTGGTGGACCAGCGCTACTTACGGGGCTCGGGTGAGCCTGACCAGAACCTTCGTTAATACCTATTTAACCATCGACGGAACTCCTTTTACAGCCAAACCGGGCTACCAAACCATGACGTTCATGGAGGAGGTAAAAGGCCGTGACCGACGCCTGCAGCAAACCATCCGAATGGGCGATTATAAGCGTATCAATGGCGGTACACCCGAACCGGCTCCTCCGGTATTTTCGTATACCTATACCGGCTACCAGCCCATCAAGTGGACCGTCGATGATACGTATCCCGATGGCGGAAGTCGGAACGAAAACTCCATCTCGGTCATGCGATACGCCGAAATTCTCCTGAATTACGCAGAAGCTAAAGCTGAGCTGGGCACTTTAACCAACGAAGACTGGGCAAAAACGGTTGGTGCCCTTCGCAAACGGGCCGGCATTACGGGCGGATTGTCTGCTAAACCAACGGTGGTGGATACGTACTTACAGACCAACTACTTCCCGACTATATCAGACCCGGCCCTGTTGGAAATCAGACGCGAGCGCGGGATTGAATTAGTGCTGGAAGGCTTTCGCTTCTACGACATTGTGCGTTGGAACCGGGGCCAGTTGATGGAGCAGGAGTGGAACGGCTTTTACGTGCCAGCGCTCGACAAACCGCTTGACCTGAATGAAGATGGCAAAAACGACGTGGTTTTCTATAAAGTCAGACCGGCCACACAGTTGCCAGGGGTTACGTATATCAACGTGGCCGAAACGGTCAACGGTGTACCCAACCCGCAACGGCTCAAGAACGATACCTCTGGCGAATTAACCTGGCTCAGCAACATCCCCAGAAAGTGGGACGAGAAGCATTATCTGTATCCGATTCCCGAAGCCGACCGGCAGGTGAACCCTAAGCTTGGCCAGAACCCAGGCTGGTAATTGATTCGTTAAAACGAACGCAGATGTTTGTGATCATAAGAATCATAAACATCTGCGTTCTATTATTGTAAACGTTAACAAACAAATCCTCGATGAAAATCCTTGGCATAGTCTTGCTTGTGTGCGCGTTAATAACTCCCAAAACATTCGCTCAGAAATTGACACCCATTCGCGTCGCTACGTATAACATCCGGTACAACAATCCCAACGACGGACCCAATGCCTGGCCAAACCGGAAAGAGAACGTGAAGGGCCTGATTCGGTATCATGAGTTCGACATCTTCGGGACGCAGGAGGGGCTAATCGACCAAATGAACGATTTGAGTGAGATGCCGGAGTTTGCCCGCATCGGAAAAGGTCGCGACGATGGTAAAGAAGCCGGTGAGCACTCGGCCATTTTCTACAAGAAAGACCGCTTCAAACTGCTGCAATCCGGCGATTTCTGGTTGAGCGAAACGCCCGACAAGCCGGGTAAAGGATGGGACGCTACCTGCTGCAACCGTATTTGCTCGTGGGCTAAATTCAACGATCAGACCACCAACAAGGAGTTTTACTTTTTCAGTGTACACTTTGACCACCAGGGCGTTGAAGCGCGTCGGCAATCGGGTAAGCTGATGGTACAAAAAATTAAAGAGATCGCGAAGAACGAACCTGTGATCTGCGTGGGCGACTTAAACTCGACGCCCGAAACGGAGCAGGTTCAGACCATGCAAACGCTCCTGAACGACGCTTACCGCGTTACGGCCACGCCACCCTATGGCCCCGTTGGGACCTTCAACAGCTTCAAGTTCGACGCGCCCATGCAAAATCGCATTGATTACATCTTCGTGAGCAAAGGCATCGACGTACTAACATACGCCGTGCTGACCGATGCCAACCAGCAGCGCTACCCATCCGACCATCAACCCGTAGTGGCAAAGGTTGTGATTAAGTAAGAATGTAGCCCGGCCGGTTGTAGCTTGGACGGCCATGTCCTGGTAGCCGTAGGCTAAATTGTAGAGGGAATACCAACTACCCCATTAGCCTGCGGCTACTAGGACCAGCGCGGGGGCGCCCGTGCGGTCCAGGCTACATCACACCTAAATTTTTAGCTTAATCTTCAGCCGACCCAGAAGGGCGGTGATGCCTATCACCAGAAAAGCGAACAGTAAGGATTTAAGCAGGCCAACAACTCCGAACGTCAACGATTTGGGTAACGAAACGCCCGACAAATCGGCCACGCTGTAGTAGACATAAGGAATCAAATAACAGGTCAATGTGCTGGTTCCGGCTGGTTTTATAAGCCTGAACCAGCTTGCTTTCTCTTTCAGATCAACCAGGTAATAGACGATGGCATAGCTCATAAAGGCTATACCAGTACAGATGAATACCCAGGTTGGCGTTGCCTGAATTTTCGAGATGATAAAGTACTGTCTGAGTACCGAACCGCCCAGTAGAAGCAGCGTACCCATGCTGGCAAAACGCAACGGGAGCGATCCTGCTTGTTGGGTGTTATAAAGACGGTCGAGCCAGAGGGTCGCTAGTATCCCCGCCGATGTGAACGCGTGGAAAGCACCATTGCCCAATATCCAGTCGTGAGGGCCGCCGGGCCAGAGTTGACGGAGCCACCCCGCATGTCCGGCAATGTTGATAAGCGTAAAAACTACCCAGGAAACGACAAGCAAAGCTGGCCGTTTGTACGTGAACAGGTAGATGATGGCGCACGTGAGGTACGTCCAGCCAATCAGGCCCAAAATTCCCCACCACTGAGGTGCCATTCGTACTACGTTGTCGTTGGCACCCCCTCTGAACGTAATGGCTAAATAAAGCAACAAGCCGACGCCGATGAGTTGCAGTCCTCTGAAAAGCCATTGCCTGGCCCCGTCACGTTTGGGGTAAACATTCCAGATTAGAAAAAAGCCCAGTACCATCAGCATCTGAAACCACTCGGTGCTCATCCCCGTGGCTGCCGCGTTCAACTCGGGAACATTAACCGTGAAAACGCCCATGATCAACAGCGCAACGGAGCGAATAACAATGTGCTGAATGATCTGCCCCGTGGATTCTCCTTTGGCTATTCGCTGACGAACGGCGAACGGAATTGACATGCCCAAAATGAACAGGAAGCACGGAAAAATTATGTCGGCAAAGCCTAAAAAGTCCTGATTCGCCCGCGAATGTTCAAGCCAGGCCGGAATGCCCGATAGTGTCCATAAGTCGTTGACGAAGATCATTAGAAGCATCGTCAGGGCTCGGAAAACGTCGATCGAGGCAATACGTCTTGGCAACGGGGCCTGGGTAGGTATTGACTGAGCAATTGGTCTGGTCTCCATCGTGTCAGATAGTGTGCCCGAAAGTGGCGACGCTATTTAGCGGATAAAATTCTATTTACGAAGGCTTAGGTGCTGATTAAGGTAGTGTTTTTAAAGCTGCCAGTGTGGTTGTTATCTGCTGAGTGGCTGTTGCCATCTCTGACCGGTCAGAGACCGGATAACGCCCGAGCATAGTCTGGAGACTATGCTCAACAGGAGCAAGCCTAAGCCTTATTGAAACCTTCGCGGGGCTCTCCGAGTTATCGCGAGGGTTACACACCCGGTTAATTTTACTAATTCAGTCTACGTACTCATGGCAGATCACATCAGAACCGCCCTCATCACGGGCGGGTCGAAAGGTATTGGTTACGGCATTGCCGAAGTGCTCATTAAAGAAGGGGTTAAGGTGGCCATCACCAGCCGTTCATCGGTGGCGGCTGAACTGGCTGCGGCTAAACTGAACGAGATCAGAGCTGATCACGCGCTCGGCGTAGCCGCCGACGTACGTGAGTTGGCATCGCAGCAGCGGGCTGTTGATACCGTACTCCAACAATGGGGGCGGCTCGACTACGTAATTGCCAACGCTGGTGTAGGGCATTTTGCGCCTATTCAGGAAATGACACCTGAGCAGTGGCACGAAACCATCGACATTAACCTTACCGGTGTGTTCTATACGGCAAAGGCAACGCTCCCCGCACTGAAAGAAACTGAAGGCTATTTTATTACCATTGCGAGTCTGGCGGGGACGAATTTCTTCGAGAAAGGAGCTGCCTATAACGCCAGTAAATTTGGTCTGGTGGGCTTTTCTCAGGCTATTATGCTCGACCTGCGTAATGAAGGCATCAAAGTGTCGACCATTATGCCAGGTTCGGTAGCCACCGAATTTGCCGATCACCAGCCGAGCGAAAAAGACGCCTGGAAAATTCAGCCGGAAGACATCGGGCATATCGTGTACGACCTGCTCAAAATGCATCCGCGCACCTTGCCCAGCAAAGTCGAAGTTCGCCCAACGATACCGGGCGGGCGGAAATGATAAAATTAGTTGACAGGATGGACAGGATTTTAGTACATCTTGTTCATCCTGTGAATCCTGTCAGAAAGAACTGTTTCTGGCTAGGGCAACCACTGCAACGCTTCTTCATTACCCTGCTGGATGGCCAAGTCGCGAGCCGTTAATCCGCGCATGTCACGGAGCGACGTATCAGCCCCGGCATCGAGCATTAGTTTCACTAACTGATTCCGGCCGAACAACGTGGCAAACATGAGCGCTGTGCCACCGTTACCGTTTTGAGCGTTCAGGTTGGCACCATGTTCAATTAAGAGTTGGGCAATATCGGCGTAGCCTTTAAAACAAACGCCCATCAGCGCCGTGTTACCGCTAACATCCTGCACATTAACGTCGGCACCAGCCGCAAGCAGCGCTTTTGTCGCATCGAGATGACCATCGTAAGCGGCAACAATCAACGGTGTGAAGCCTTTCCCATTTTGAATGTTAACATTAATGTTAGCGTCAATGAGTTGCTGTAGGTAGGCTGTATCGCCTTTGCGGGCCGCATCGAAAAGCAGATCTTCTGGTTGGGCAGAGTAAAATGACATAGACGTGTACTGTTGCGTGTTAAAATGTAGGACCAACAATAGGACAACAACGTAGAACAGATTGTTTCTTTCGGATGATCTCTTATTCGTTAGAACGCAACTTGACAAGCCGCTATATGGCTCTATAACCAACCACCGGTAAGCCCAAAGAACTAGGCTAATTTTTGCTCCGCATTGGTCGGCAAAATAACCGTCCGCAACCAGTGCTGCTGCATAACGGATACCAGATTGACAAATTGAGTGAGGTTGCTGGGTTTGCTCATGAACGTATTGGCTCCCAGTCGATAACTCTGCTTAACAGACTGATAGCTACCTGTACCGGAAAGCACCAGCACGGGTACTTCTTTCAGCATTTCGTTCGCCCGCATCGCTTGAAGGACAGCATACCCATCTATTTTAGGCATGTTCAAATCCAGCAGAATCAACGTCGGCAGGTGCTCCGCCGATAACGTAATCAAATGGTCTAGAAGGGATTGTCCTTCGTTGAAAAAATGAAGTGAACAATCTTCGGTCATGTCGGTAAAGACTTGCTTAATGATTAGTCGGTCGTCTTCATCATCTTCGGCTATATATATTGTGTATGTTGGAGAAACCACAGTGTTTTTGCTTAGTTAATTTTACTTAAATATAAGTCTATTAAAATTGTATACAGATAGGTCTGTGTATTTATTAATGTGTATTTAATCTTTACATCTGGTAAGCAGGATATTAAGCGGTAAATTTTTTGTACTTGAGTCAATCTTGAGCCATAACCGTAATTTGTCTTCCCTCAATAACCAATTTCAGATGGCTGTAACAGTAAGATCTCTTGCAAAACGCCTGAGGCATAGGCATTGCTAACGCATATTGATTAAGTTAGCGTGTCGATCATGCCACTGAAACCAATATTTGCTGCCTCTATTGCCATGAAGCCATTTTTTACGCTCTTCTTTCTATTGAGTTACGCGGCCTTTGCGCAACCTGTAGCACCATCACGTACGACTGCTCCCGTTGGCCACGTGACTACGTATCAGCCGCCCGTTTTCAGCGATGCCGACCGGCTCAAAAAGCTCGAAGCCGCTTTCCCCATTGTTGAAAAATTATATCGCGAGCGGGCCGAGAAGTTTCATTATCCGGGCTTGGCCTTTGGCATCGTTGTCGACGGTAAACTGGTCTATTCGGGTGGGTTTGGCTATACCAATGTGGCTAAAAAGACAGCGGCAACGCCCAGGTCATTGTTTCGGATTGCGTCGATGACCAAAAGTCTGACGTCGATGGCTATCCTAAAGCTTCGCGATGAGGGCAAGCTGCGGCTCGATGATCCGGCTGAGCAGTACATTCCGGAGCTGAAAAATCATAAATACCTCACGGCCGACGCCCCCCGCATTACAGTCCGCAACTTGATGACTCATTCGGCGGGTTTTCCGGAAGATAATCCCTGGGGCGACCGCCAACTTGCCGATTCAGATGCCGACTTGCTGGCGTTAATCAAGAACGGGATTTCAAACGCCAACGCGCCTAGTATTGCCTACGAATACAGTAACCTCGGCTTTGCGATGCTTGGGCGTATCATTACCGTTGTGTCGGGCAAGCCGTACCAGCAGTACATAACCGAATCGATTTTGAAGCCGCTGGGCATGAACGATACGCAGTGGGAGTACACCCGCGTACCGGCTGAACAATTGGCACTTGGCTACCGCTGGGAGAATGACCAATGGAAAGAAGAACCCCTGCTGCACGACGGCTCCTACGGTGCCATGGGCGGGTTAATTACGTCCATCGAAGATTTTAGCAAATACGTAGCGGTACACTTAGCCGCCTGGCCACCCCGTAACGATCCTGAATCGCAGCCTGTGAAGCGCAGTTCGATTCGGGAAATGCAGCAGCCCTGGACCTTTTCGGGTTTGGCTCTCCAGGCCAAAAACGCGGCTGGTCAGATCTGTCCGGCGACAAGCGGCTACGGCTACGGACTAGGCTGGAGTCAGAACTGCGCCGGACGCGTGAGTGTGGGCCACAGTGGCGGTCTGCCGGGTTTTGGTAGTCAATGGCGTATGATGCCAGATTATGGCATCGGCGTAATCGCCTATGGTAATCTAACGTATGCTGGACTTGGGTCCGTCAATACTGCCGTGCTCGATACGTTGGTTGCCATTGGGAAGCTTCAGCCTCGCCAACTGCCCGTGTCAACTATTCTGGCGCAACGGAAAGCCGAGCTGGTGAAGTTGTTACCCAACTGGACGAATGCCGAGCGAAGCGGCATTTTTGCCGAAAATTTCTTTCCCGATAAGTCCGTCGAAATCCGCCGAAAGACGGTGCAGGATTTGTACGCGAAAGCCGGAAAAATTCAACGCGTGGGTGAGCTGATTCCAGAAAACCAACTGCGGGGGCATTTTGTGATGGAAGGCGAGAATGCCAATATTGACGTGTTTTTTACGCTGACGCCCGAAAACCCAGCCCTGATTCAGCAACTCGATTTCCGGGAGGTGAGTAAGTAACGTACTATGAGAGTTTACACCCTTCTTTTCTTTTTGTGGCTGGGGGCGTTAATGACCGGACGTGCGCAACGGGGATGGCCGCCTGTTTATGAAATCAAAACGGATTCGGGCAACCTGGTTATCGATACGACTCATTTTCAGATACTGGAAGATCCTGAGGGAGACTATACACTTGAACAGGTTCAGCGCAACTCTGCCTTTCGGTTTGGGGCGGTTTATAACAAAAATCGACGTTCGCACGTGTACTGGGTGCGAATGCGGGTAAAGAACTCGCTGCCACACGACCTAAACCTGTATTTGTGCGAATTCAATACCAGCTATCTGGACATGTACTGGCTGGACGCTAAACAACAATGGCAGCATCAGCGCACGGGTATACTGGTTCCGTTAAGCGAAATTCCTGACCACGAGGGCAATAAAGAGCGATCGCGTTTATTCTTTCGGTTACAGCCCGGCCAGAAAACAACCATCTATCAACGGTCGGCCAATGCGGTTTGGCAGCCACCCATTATGTACCTTCAGCCCCAGTTGCAAACCGAAGCGTATCGAATCAAACTAGCCTACAAATCCCTACGCGTTGATAATAGCTGGAGGGATTATTTCTTTAAAGGAATTATGATTGGAATTCTGATTCTGGCGGTTTGTTATAACCTGTTTATTTTCTTTTCCACCAAAGACCGGGTCTTTCTATACTTTGCTATTTGCCTGTTCTTTTTCACGTTAGATCGGAATGGATATTACGTTCAGCTCTCTTTCTTTGCCGACTATCCATATGTATTCAGGCTGCTTTATTACTCCTTCTTTTTTCTCTTCTTTACATTTTTCATTCGGTCAATTCAGTTGTTTATTCAACCTGCGCCTGAATTGACCCGGTTGAATAAGGCTACTACGTTCTTGCTGGGGTTAACCATTCTTGTTTCTATCATTCAATTTCTTGCTTTTGGTTTGCTACCGCTTCCTGCTAATACGTTAGGAACGGTCATTGAGGTATTAATTCGGGTTGTTTACATTCTCTGTGTTATTATGATGGTCAGGATGATCCGGCGAGATTCTTCCGATGCACGTGTCGCATTACTGGCAACGGCCCCTCTTTTTCTGTTCTGGATGATAGCGCTGACTTCCTCCTTTGGGGTTAATGTTTCCTATGAACTCTGGCAGGAGTTACTTATATACATCGAAAATGCCTGCTTTGCCTGGATGATTGTCTTTTTCTCGGGAGCGCTCATTAGTCGGTATAACTCAGCGCGTAAACGGGTGGCTCAGCAGGCGATAGAAAAAGAACAGCTCGAAAAAGAGCGCGAAATTGAACGGAACCGCCTAATTGCTAATCAGAATGAGCTGCTCGAACGGCAGGTTAACGAACGCACGGCCCAGCTACAAACGTCGCTCGAAAACCTGCGGACCGCGCAGGATCAGCTTATTCAGAAAGAAAAACTAGCCTCACTGGGCGAGCTGACCGCTGGCATTGCGCACGAGATTCAGAATCCACTAAACTTCGTTAACAACTTCTCGGAGGTGAGCACTGAACTAGTAACTGAACTCGAAGAGGAGCAGGAAAAACCAGATCGCGATTCGGATCTTGAAAAAGAACTGTTGGGCGACCTGAAACAAAATCTTCAGAAGATCACTCATCATGGTAATCGGGCCAGCCGCATCGTTGAAAGCATGCTCGAACATTCGCGGACCAGTAACGGCGAGCGGCAACCCACTGATCTCAACGCGCTTTGCGATGAATACCTCAGATTAGCTTACCACGGCCTTCGCGCCAAAGATAAGTCGTTTAATTGCCAGCTAGTAACCAATGTTGAGCCGTCCAGCCAACGGCTTAACGTAGTGCCGCAGGAGATCGGCAGGGTGCTACTGAATCTGTTTAATAATGCCTTCTACGCTGTTCACCAAAAGCAAAAGGAATGCCCTGATGATTACCAGCCAACCGTCACGGTCAAGACAAAATACCTGGATAATCAGGTTGAGATACGAGTGGTCGACAATGGTTTGGGTATGACCGAAGCCGTCCAGCAGAAGATCTTTCAGCCTTTCTTCACCACCAAACCGTCTGGCGAAGGTACCGGCTTGGGCCTCTCGTTAAGCTACGATATCATTACCAAAGGACATGGCGGAACAATGCACGTAGAAAGCGAACCAGGCAAAGGCACTGAGTTTATTATTCGATTGCCCATTGCCTGAGCACGGTACTAGCGGGTCAGTCGGTAAATTAACAGTGCGGTGCGTTGTATCAGGAGAGGGTATTCGGTAAGATTCATGCTTTCTTCGATGCTGTGCGCTCCTTTCCCCGATGCGCCCAAGCCGTCCAGACAGGGCACGTATTGGGCCACAAACGATACGTCGCCCGCCCCGCGCGAACCCGGATCACCCGCCTGTACCGGGCCTAATCCCATATCCTGACTGATCCGGTCGACGACCTTACGTAATTCGTCATTAGCGGCCGAAGGCTCCATGGATGGAATACCATCGCTGAATGAAATGGTTGCTTTGGTTAGCGGCAGGCTTTTGTCAACGATTTCACGCATACGAGCGCGGGCGTTTTCTTTCTGAGCTTCGCCTAGAAACCGTAGGTCACCTTTCACGAGCGCTGAACCGGCTACAATGTTCGTTTTACCAACGGTTTCGGCCTTGGCGGTCTTGTCGTCGTAGTGTACTTCGGAGCCGCCAACCATCAGGCCGGGGTTGAAGGTCAGGTTTTGCTCCTGACCCAACGCCCGCCGAAACTCGTTCAGAATGCGGCTAGCCTCATAAATGGCGCCATAGCCGAGGTCGCTAAACACGCGGGATGAGTGCCCCGACCGGGCTTTTACATTTAGTGTCCAACTGCTCGACCCCCGGCGACCCGTAGTGACACTATGCAGGCCCTGGGCGGTTTCAAACGCCAATGCTACGTCGCAACGTTTGGCCCGCTCAATGAAATCCCGCCTACTTTCAGAACCTCCCGAACTTTCTTCATCGCCGGTAAAGTAGATCGTAATGGACGTATCGTCGAGCAGCTTCTGCGCCTGTAAGGCTTTCAGGGCCGCAATGATTAACACGTCGCCCCCTTTCATGTCGTTAACCCCTTGTCCTGTGGCGGTTGAGTCATTGACGCGGGTGAAGGGCTCCATCGGCAGGCTTTTTTCGAAAACGGTGTCTAAGTGCCCAATCAGAAACAGCTTCTTACCTTTCTTGCCTTGCCGGGTCGCTACCAGGTGGCCAGCCCGGTTCAGGGAGTCCGGCAGGGTAACCCATTCCGTCTTGAAACCGAGTTTATCGAACTCATCCGACATAAGCTTGCCTACCGTCCGAACGCCTTCCTTGTTGAGCGTGCCACTGTTGATGTTGACCACCTTTTCGAGGAGCTGAAGCGTTTCCGGTAGTTGGGTTTGCACAGTCTGTATGACACTTTTCTCGGGTTTGGAAAGCGATTGCCCGAAAAGACTGTTACTAAGTACAAGCAGTAGGTAGACGATTTTCTTCATAGGTTGGTGAATTAAAGTAACCCGGCCAGGCTACAAACAAACGGTTGCTAAAAATAATGAAATCGGAACCATAGCTCTTAAAATCTGGCTTATAGGCTATCAATACTCGACATTATGCAAAGGATCATACGTAAAAATGCCTGGCGTAACCTAATACTAGCCATACTTGCCGGTGCATTCGTTGCGTCCGTGCCGGATCGCCCACGCGAGCGAACGGTTGAGTTTACGTATAAAGCCCTGGTCAACGATATTCCTACAGGAGCGAAGAAGGTGGATCTGTGGATACCTGTGCCACACGACAGCCCATTTCAACGAATCACGAATCTAGTTATCAACTCGCCGTATCCGTACCAGATCGATACGCTGGCCTATGGGAATCGATTGGTGCATATTCGGATCGCTTCTCCTCAAAAAACGAGCTTTACCGTCGATATGCGTTTCACCGCCCTGCGTAAAGAGCACATACAGGAGCGATTACAGGGTAATAACCCGCCTGAAACGGCCAGCTCACAGCCAGATATGAACCGGTGGCTACAACCGGATCGACTGGTACCCATCGACGGGAATGTGAAGCGCTGGGCACAGGACGTAATTGATAAAGCTAACGCCAAAACAGATCTCGAAAAGGCGCGGGCTATTTATAACCATATCATCGCCACCGTCAAATATGACAAGACCGGCACAGGATGGGGTAGGGGCGACATCTATTACGCTTGCGACGTTCGACGGGGTAATTGCAGCGATTTCCACGCCATTTTTATTGGGTATTGCCGGGCCGTTGGCATTCCGGCGCGGTTTGCCATTGGTTTCTCATTGCCCACCGAGCGGCCCGCCGGACAAATTAGCGGGTACCATTGCTGGGCAGAGTTCTACCTCAATGGGGTTGGCTGGGTGCCGATTGATGCATCGGAAGCGGCCAAGAATCCGGCCAAGCGAGAATACTTCTTCGGTGCCCACGACGAAAATCGGATTGAATTTACCATCGGCCGAGATTTGACGCTTTACCCTCAGCAACAGGAACCATTGAATTACTTCATTTATCCATACGTTGAAGCAGACGGCAAGCCGCTTACTACAGTCGATAAAGCGTTCACGTATCAGAATCTGGCTGGCTCTACTGTCAGTAGTAAGAAGTAGCATGATCGTAGCCCGGACCAGCGGTCCAGGCTACTGACGTGGTTTCAGTAATTTTCGTTTAAAAAAATCTGCCGTGGCGTTCCCCATTTTTAGCGCGTTGCCATGTTTCATCCAGTGATGCGTGTCGTCAACGATCACCAGGGTTTCCAGGGGCACACCCTTCTTCTCCAGGCGTTGAACTAAGTCCGTGCTTTGGCTGAAACGCACGTTACGGTCGTCATCGCCGTGAATGATCAGGACAGGCGATGTCCAGCCGTTAACCGCCGAAGCCGGTGACGACGTCCACGCTACGTTGGCGGCTGCCTCTGTATCGGGTGCCTTTTCGACGCGGTTGGCGGCTGGGCTTGCGGTCGCCGTGCGTTGGGCTGTCCAATCGTGTACGCCATGAATGTCGACGCCCGCGGCAAAGAGTTTCGAGTCGTGCGCCAACGCCATCGCCGTCAGGTAGCCGCCGTACGAACCGCCATAAATGCCAATGCTGTTGGCCTGAATCTGTGGTTGCTCGGCCAGCCACAAAGCCGCTGCTTTTACGTCCTGGTACTCTGCCGCTCCGTTGGCTCCTCCTTTAGCCGCCTGATGAAACTCATAGCCATATCCAATCCCCAGGCGGTAATTAACCGACAATATCGCAAAGCCAAGGCTGGCCAAGTATTGATTAAGCGCATAGGAGTTTGCGTAGTAATCGGAGTAGTTCCACCCTAGCAGCATTTGCCGGGGCGGACCGCCGTGGACATATATCAAGGCTGGCTTTTTGGCGGGGCCACCCGCTGGCTCAAACAATTGACCGTGTATGGTAACACCATCGGGTGCCTTAAACGTAACTTGTTTGGGCGTTACAAGCTGACTCTGCGGAAACTGACCAGGAATTAACTCTTGTCCCAGCACTTTAGGTGTGCCTTTACCAAACGCCATGACGGTTGGCAGGGGCGGACGTTGCGCCGTGGCGCTGATCATGGCAACCGTCGCACCATCGCCCGTCACCACTGGCGTCCATTCAAGGCCTGTGCCGGGTGTTAGTACTTCCATAGCGGCTTTGTCGACGGGAACGCGTACCACGTGCCGACGGTCAATGTCGAGTTTGTCAGGTCCCGTGTTACCACTAAACACCAGCCATTTGCGGTCGTGGCTCAGCGTAATGTGCTCGGCCATGAACGGATTGGGGGTAAGTAACAACGGCGTGCCACCCGAGGAGGCCAGCGAGTACAGATGGGGCCAACCGTCCTGATACGAGAGAAACACAATGCGGTCGCCTGCCGCCCAATGCAGGTTGACCCCGCCATGGGTAGTCGGTACGGAACCCGCCAGCGTTTTGGGAGCCTGCCAAATGGAGGACGCTGTTCCTGAGGATACGTCAGCCGTCCAGATGGCCCAGGGCTGATGATGCCGCGTTAGGAGGGAGTCGGGCGCTCCACCCGCTCCGGGCGTACGAACAAACACCAGCTTTTTTCCGTCGGGCGACCAGCGTGGCGAACGGTCCCGCGAGAAAGAAGGGGCAATCCAGGTAATGGGCGTTTCGGCGTTGGTGAACACACCCACAAAGGCATGATCGTCGCGGGTGCAGACAAAAGCGAGCTGAGTGCCATCGGGCGACCATTCGAGCGAGTTGTTCTTGCCCCGTGCGGTGAAAAGCGTTTTAGCCCCAGCCGACCCATTGATCGGTGCCACCCAAACCTGATCGCCCTTAACAAAGGCTACTTTGTCATTTTTAGGTGATAAGGCCGGTTCATCGCCTTCGGCCAGCGCTTTGGCTTCGCCACCCGCAAACGGAACACTCCAGAGCTGTACTTTGGGCGATATGGGAGACGAGGAGGTGTTCACGGCTACTTCGTCGTCCCAGTTTGAGCCGTGATCGCCACCGCGAACGTAAACTACCCATTGGCCATCATTTGATAGCGATAAACTGCTGATCTCCTGGCCATCGTCTTCGTTATAATTCGTGAGCTTTCGAGGGGTAAAGTCAGGGCCTTGTGCCACGTAGACGTTACGTTTCCCCTGCTCGTTGAACACCCAGGCGATGCGTGACCCCTGGGCGGAGCTGGTCAGCTCGGTTGGGAATGGGTAGCTTTTTACCGACTCCAGCGTAAAGGATTGGGCTTGTGCCCGTGTGTAGTGGAGTAAACAGATAATCTGGAACAGTCCAATCAACGTAAATCTTTTCATGAGTGTAGTGTTAGGTTGTAGTCTGAAGGGTATTTACGATATATTTCAAATAACCTATTTTATTCGTTAAAATGGTAGATTAGCAAAAGAAAATTGTGAGTTAGTTTATCGGGGGTATATAGCGATAAAAGGCCTTATAAACGATACATCCATGCGGACAAGGAGCTTAAACGAAGAACTGGCGATCAATCAGTTTGCGCAGGGAGTCCGTTCGGCCGACGATTTACTCACAGAGTTTAGCGAACTGGATGAGGAAAGGCAATGGAAGCGTCTCTTTGATTTGTATCGCCAGGTGCAGCCATTAGCGTTGGTCGAGGCTGACTTTGAGCAGGCACTCGCTGATAGCTCATTAGAGGCTTCCGATACTGCTTATAATTATCTTGATTTTTCGTGGTCGGCAAGGGAAGGAAAGAAGAGAGTACTGTATATAGCTGATCTGAAAGGGGCACTGAACAGTAACCTTGAAAACACGTATAAGCTGCTGCTGTATCTGTTCAGAATCGATTATCAGCGACGATTTGAGCAGGAAAAAGAAAGCCCCAGCAAGTGGTGGTACCAGGATTTGTCGGACAATGAGATTGTACAAGGCATACTGACGCAGTACTGGGCGTTAGTTGATGAGGTATATGCGACTGCCACCTTCCAAAGCGAATTTGCAAGCCTGGCCAAACTGTGGAACGTCCGTGATGCGTGGAAACAGGCCGGACCTCCTCAACCTGATCCTCAGATGCAGACCCGGTTTAACTTCGTCACGTATAATGAGATGCTAAACGAGTCGGATAAATTGATCGGCAACAAGAATTCATACGCTATAGGGGTACTGAGCCACTCGTTAGGGAAGGCACTGTCGATACGTTATAAACTGGATACTGACCAGACTGAGCGATTGATGTTCGACGTAATTGAGAAGCATTTGCAGAACATATACAATCGGGGGTTTTGTGAATAAAGTATCTGCTTTAGCTACAGACTAATGTAGTTGAGCCCTGTTATGCAGGAAGTATTCCTGTACCATTCGAGGAAAACTCGGGTCGATTACCAGGCCCGGAAGTCGCTCAAAACCTTATTGCATCCGACCACGATACCTCAGTGTCAGATTTTGTGGGAAACCCTACATCCCCGCGGGTGAACCGTTTTACAAACTATTCTAGAGGCTACCACCGCCAGAACCGTCGGACAGGGAAGAAGTTCGCTTTCTGTCAAAATCACCTTTGATTAAAAGGCCGAACCTGGTTAAAGTTAGTTTGCCTTGGTTGTATTTGGGTGGAAAGATCGCCATGAGTGCCAAAATTCCTGATGGGCCTGAGGTATTGAGGAGAGCTTCTGCCCTTTCAACGCTCCATCAATGCATTGGCCACGCCAGGTCCAGATAGAGCCGGTTTCCTGGTCGGTCAGCCGACGGTTGGCGTAGTGGAACGTGAGGGTCTTCACGCCCAGGCGTCGGCTCCAGACGCCGAATGAAACGCTATCGGAGGCTAAGGTCAGTAAGATAGGCGCTCCACCCAGTACATCGTTTAGAATACGCTTCTTCTGCAATTGATTCCAGTCATAAGCCTTGGCGAAACCGGCCCGTTCAACACCAATCACCCAGGACTTTGGCTTCCAGGAGGCCGAGTCACGACGGGTTAAAGAACCCTTTGATAAGCCTCGCTCGTAATTTTTCATTCCTTTAAATTCTTCGGCAAAGGTCGAGTCTGCCTGCAAGACACGGGTATTAGGGTATTCCTTTGCCCATTCGCGTAAAGTCATCTGACGAGCCGTTAGCTCCGCGACCGCTTTTCCCCGCAAAGGTCCAATCACAGCTTCGCCAGTTGCCTGCCGCCACCAGGTACCTGTCCGCTTATCTTCGAACATAGCGTTGAAGTGATCCATACCGACTAACCGAAACTCGTCGGCCTGACCGTCTACCAACGGACTAAATACCCGGCCCGTTCGGCAAACGGTACAATACGTAACCATAATTGGCTGTCCCCCGACGGTATCCCGAACCTGATGATGGTAGCCAATCAGTTGAATAGGATAGGCCGTTGCCTGACCTACTGATTCAAAGCCAAGGACGAGCTTATCGAGTGGAATCTGGTTCTGGCTCATCGGCACTACACGCTTATGAATCGGCTGCAAGAACATCTGATCGGCCATCATTTCGCGGTTGATCATGTAGAACACCCCACCATAGATGAGCAGTAGGCCCACAACCACGTACCGATGCCAGGCTCGACTGGGCTTCGCTACTAACTGATAAGCTGGGTAAACCAAAATCAGTAAACCAATTATCCTCAGCCAGCCTGCGTTATGGTGCAGCCAGTACGCCAGCTTAACACGGCCCAGCCCCGACGATTCAGGTTCATTCAGCCCAAGCTGACTGCCTGGAAAGGGCATGATGAAATAGACACGGGCACTTTCCAGCAGAACAAGCAGGAGAAGCACGCCCACAAAAAGCCAGATTCTGGAGGCTCGATTCATATTCTTGAAATTATTGTAACCAAGTTATTGAGGGTCAGCAGCCGCATAACCATTGGCAACAACACCAATGGCTCGGTTGCGGTAAAAATCAGGATTGTTGACAGGGGCTGTCGTGGCCAGCCCATCGACATAGCGGTTAAACAGGCAGAAGGCCGCGGCAATCAGGACGGTGTCGTGAATATCCCGGTCGGTTGCTCCTTGCAGGCGGGCGGCCTCAACCTGCTCCGTCGTGACGTATTTACCACCTTGTTGCACGCTCGCTGCAATGGTGAGCAATGCTTTTAGCTTATCCGAAATGGCTGCGGTTTGGTAATCACATTTAACGGATTCAACCAGGGTCCACTCTGTATCGCCTAAGTGATGGCTGGCAACGGCACCATGAATGGTTTGGCAGAAATAGCAATCATTTCGGGCCGATACATAGGTGGCGATTAACTCGCGCTCCCCTTCGTTAAGGGTTGAGTCGGGATGATGAGCATTGGCCCGGAGTAACACATTGGCTAAGTCATTGAGTGGACGAGCCGTTTCGGGACTAAACGTCATGGGGCCACGGATGCCGTGAATACCCGGTATTAAGTCAATATGTGGCATACAAGCTAAAGAGGTTTACGGTCAGTTTGCTGAATGTCTCGGCTGACAACTGCCAGCCGAGAACACAAACTACTAACCTATGATTTAATGAATTACTTTTTCGAGTTCATTGAATTGATCCGGTCCTCAATCGCATGGCGTATCCGCAAGCGCTCATCGTAGCATAAACCAGCGATAAACCAGTTGGTAGCATTGCCAGGAGTCAGGCCCATACGACTCTTACCATTTAGGAGGAAATAGGAGTGGGTGCGGGCAATACGTAGCCCATTGAGCCCATCCGTTCGCCCATCGCTTCGTAGGCCGCTGGGTCAGTTGGGGTCAGCGTGGCTAGCCCGTCAACATAGCGGTTATACATACAGAAAGCGGCCGCAATTAAGACAGTATCGTGAATGTCGCCATCGGTAGCGCCTTCGGCGCGGGCCAGGGATACATCCTGGTCAGATACCTTCCGGGCATCCTGTACAACTCGCTCGGCGATTGTAAGCAAAGCCCGCAACTTGGGCGAAACGGAGGTCGTGTACGGGTCGGCCAGTACCTGATCGACCAGGTTTCGTTCCTCGCCGAATAAATAGCGGGCTGCAGCCGCATGCGAGTTCATACAGAAACGCGTGCAGTTTTTGCTGGACACAAAGGTTGCCATTAACTCCCGTTGTGCATCCGTGAGGGTGCTATCGGGAGAGCCAGCACGAAGCAACGCCTGGGCTAGCTCGTATAAAGGCTTGCCGGTTTGTGGCCGGTAGAGAGCGAGGCTGCGGATACCCGGAGCGTCGTTGTTGAGTTGAATGTGTGCCATTTTTAAAGAATAAGTAAGAGTATATAGTGCTATTGAGCAGCGGCTGCTGAGCGAATCCGTAGGTAGACCCCCAGAAAGGCAACCAGAAACGCGCTTGAAAACACCAGTAGTGCATTCCCGAACCCGCCCAGGCTGGTAACCATCGTACCCACGAAGAATACCGCAGTAGCCGTGAAAAAACGTCCTACGTTGAAGCTGATACCCGTTGCCGTGGCGCGAATACGAGCCGGAAACAGAGCCGGAATAATGCTCGATAACGCGCCCTGACTAATGCCGAAGAATAAAGACACAAGCATGGTTTCGGCATAGATCACGGGCGAGAAACTGCGGTTTGTTAAAAACAACAGCGCGCAACCACCCGCGCAACCGGCGAATGTCACGAGCAGGGTTCGACGTGTACCAAGCCGGTTGAGTAAAAAGCCCGACAACAGGCCACCGCCAATACCTCCCACACCCAGCAGCATCATGGTTAACCCGCGTTCGCGTCCCCCCGATTGACCGACCGGCAGTAACGACTGCACCCAGGTTGGAATCCAGGAGAAGGTGCCCCATAAGCCAATCAGCACCGCGCCAAAGACGAGCACGCCCGTCAGCAGGTTCGTTTTATCGGTTGGTGTCCAGGCCGTTTCGCTTTGGTGTCGGTTCCGCGTCCAATGGGTCGACTCCGGCAGGACCGCCAGCATAATCGCAGCGATAAAAAGGGGAATCAGTCCCAGCCAGAAAGCCTGTCGCCAGGGCACTAATCCCGCATTCAGTCCGCCCGTTGCCACAATGCCAACGGGAAACATAACCGCCAGTACGCCTAAGACAACCGCCCGGCTCTGACTGGGCCATATTTCAGACAGATAAACGGTGGTGAGCAGCAACACACCGCCAACGCCCATTCCCGTTACGAACCGGCATACGAGCAGTAGTGGCCAGTTTGGTACAACTACCGTTACGAGCATGCCTCCGCCGTACAGCGCCGTAACAAAAGCGACGGCTCGCGCCCGGCCTATACGATCGCCCACCACGCCGAATACCAGACCGCCGATCATCCAGCCGTACAGGAACGCTGCGCTGACATAAGCGCTAACATCACTGATCTGCTCCGGACTAGCCAACTGGCCCACCAGTTCGGGTACGGCAACGGGTAAGAAGGTTGCCATCAGCGTTGAGGCTGTTCCGCCTAGCATATATGAGACCGCGCATAGCCCAAAGGCAAACCAATGGCTCGTAATCGTTTCAGGTTTTGTTTGAATAGCTTCCATGTGAGTTAAATCTGTGTCTAATGCCGCCACCGTAAATGCTGATCGAATACCAGGGAGACGTAGTAAAGCCCACCCACGGCCGGAGATCCGTAGGCCTGTACGATGTACTGATTGGTCAGGTTGGAAGCGCCTAGTTTCAGTACCGTCTTTAAGGCTGGCATCCGGTAATTGACCTGTGCATCGAGCAAATGATAAGCCGGTACACGACCCGGAATCAGGGCGTTGAACGAGCCAACCCAATCGAAGCTTTCCTGCCAGTGCCAGGCTAGGTTGAAGCCGAGATTAGGAGCGATGTTGCGGTGACCTAGCGTTACATTGGTCTTGAAACGGGGTGTATTAAAAGCTGCCACGTTATTGGGGTCGGCATTCCGAATGTTAAAGGCCGACCAGGTTCCGTTCGCGCCGAGTTGATAGCCGCCCGATGTGCGGTAGGTCAGCCCGAGCGTAGCCCCTTGCGCGGACACCTTATCGGGCGCGTTCGTGTAGAGCTGAAAGGCTTGCACGCGACTATTCAGGATGTCCTGAGCTGCGGCCGGGTTAGGCTTACCATCTGTGCCTAACACCGGACTGTTGGGACGCAGAACCACCGTGTTCAGAATGAAGTTAGTGTATACGCCGTAGTAGTAGTTGGCATCGACCGATAAGTTACTGGTCAGCAAACCCCGGTAGCCTACCTCGGCGCTATTCACTCGTTCGGGGGCGATATAAGGCACATTTGACTTCTGGAGTTTGTCTTTGTTATTGGCTAGTGCCTGTTGGGGGCCAACCTTGTTCACCTCGGCTCCAAAGCCCGCGCCGAAGCTGTTAACGCTAGCTGCCGTGTAGGAATTTTCGTACACATTCATACCAGCGCTGTTACTGGGAGCCCCACCCAATATGGTAATCGGGCCAACGTTTAACTTAATGAATTGATCGGAAGGGGTCGGGTTCCGGAAGCCGGTCTGGTAGCTGGCCCGAAAGTGGTGCCGATCGGTAGCGGAGAAAACGGCCGACGCTCGGGGAGTGAAATACCCGGCAAAATTCTGGTTTTTGTCGTACCGGCCCGATACAGTCAGCTTCAGGCGATCGGCCAGCAAGGGCTTGCTTATCTGAGCAAAGGTACCGTATTCATGATAGCCAATGCGTCCTCCCTTATCGTCGAAAAGGGTTCCGTTCGTAAACAGGCTATACTGCCGGAAATTACCCCCTACCAGTACTTCCGCAGCGTTCTTAAAGGCCGAGGTCAGGTTGTACTGTCCATCGGCGTGCCACATGCTGGTCTGGCTCAGGATACCGGCTCCATTTAGCCCCTGAATGCCAGTTAACCGTTGCTTTTGCGTGTCAAACTCGGCAGAGCCTGGTAATAATCGGCCCTGATCCGCAAACGAACGGGCGGCTGTATGGTCATTTGCCGGTATAGTCGGAATTTGGCCACCATATGCAGCGGCATAGCGATCAAACCAGGTTTGGTCGGCCTTATCGGGACTGACCACATTGCCCGCTAAATCACGCACCCAGGTTCGGTTAATCTGCTGACCGAGCGAACGGGTATTGTACGAATCGTGCGAATCTTCGGCATTGCTGTACCAACGCACAAAAAAATGGCTCCCCCGAAGTTCGAGCCGGTGTTGCATGAGCGAGAACCCGTTGACGGAAAAGCGATTCGAGCCCGTGTAATTAGCTGTCCCTTTCGCATAATTCACGGCATAAATCGCTTCAAGTTTAGGCGTAATCCGGTAATGAAGGGCGCTATTTAACTTCAGACTGTAGACGTTGTAGTCGGTCAGGTATCGTTCCAGATAGCCCGTGCGTGACACCTGGCCTATGCCCGGCAGCGTTCTGACAACTTCATCGCCGTAGCTATTCAGTGCATTAGCCGCCGGATTTTTTAACCCGCGCTGATCAGCCGGGGTTGTCTGGTTCACATCGGTGTAATCCGTTGCAAACCAGTCCAACCCATACATATACGAGGCATTCAGTTTGAAAGCAAACCGATTTCTGAAGGCTTTCGCGTAGCGAATCGCGTGATCGTTATACAGGGCGGGGCTGGTGTTCGGATCGCTTACGTGGTTGACGCCTACTTTCGCCTGAACACTCAAGCCCTGATAGGTAAAGGGGTCTTTGCTCGTCATGAGCAGGGCTCCGTTAAAAGCCGCGGGTCCGTATAAAGCCGAAGCGGCACCCGGCACAAGCTCGACGCTTTCGGCGTCTAAATCGCTCAGGCCGAACATATTGCCAACGGAGAAGCCAAAGCCGGCGGGTTGGTTATCAACCCCATCGATGAGTTGCAGAAAACGGCTATTTCCTGTACTGGCGAAGCCGCGGGTGTTAATCTGGCGGTACGTTAGTCCGCTGGTCACCATATCTACCCCTTTGAGGTTGTTAATGCCTTCGTAGAACGTAGCCGAAGGGGTTTCCCGAATGGTACGGGCATCCATTTTTTCGATGGTGACCGGAGCGCGAACGAGCCGTTCCTCCACGCGCGAGGCTCCTACCACTACCTCTTGTAGGTCGCTACTGGCTGGTCTGAGCTCAACAAGGATAGGTTTGTCGGTAGCCGTTACGACGACTGTCTGCGGCTCATACCCCAGCATAGAAATTCTCAGTTTCAGGGTACCTGTCGACTTTGTCGTAATGGTAAAAGCTCCAGATGCACTCGAAACGGTACCCGTTAGCTGGCCATCCACCCGGATGCCTGCTCCCGCCAAGGGAGTCTTACTAATCGGGTCAAGAACCGATCCGGTTACGGTTTTCGATTGAGCTAGGGCGGTCGTGCTGATGAGCCAAACAAAGGCCCATCCCCACGCCAAAAGCAGAGTCCATGTATTCGTTTTCACGATTGTTTCTAAGTAAAGTTTTGACATGCCCAGCCCGTGCCGTTCTACATCAACGATCAGAGCTACAGCGGGACAGGCAGATTTGTAGTAAGGTTACTCCTGCGTATCCACCGATAATGGAGGAGGATAGCCACCCGGTGGGCGGTTATAGCCCCGGTGCACGATGCGGTCACCGAGTACGTCGTAATAGGACGCATCAGTAGGCGTTACGGTGGCCAGCCCATCAACATACTTGTTGTACAGACAGAACAAGGCGGCAATCAGTACCGTGTCGTGAATCTCCAGGTCCGTAGCGCCTGCATTACGGGCCCGGGCAACCGCGTCTTGGGTAACGGCGCTCCCTGACTGCTGGGTGAGTGCCGCAATCTGAAGCAAGGCTTTCATCTTGTCGCTAACGGGGGCCGTTTCGATGTCGGTTTGCACGGCGCGAGCTGTCTCCGACTCACCCAGGAGTATGTTGGCTGCTTTTGTATGAGCCGCCGTACAAAAGCTTGTGCAGTTGCGGGAGGAAACTAAAGCCGCCATTAATTCACGCTCGGCCTGGCTTAAGGTAGACTCACCTCTAAGCAATAACTGAGTTAATTCCCGAATCGGCATAGCCGTATCGAGTCGATATTCAAGAAGGCCGGTAATACCCGGCAAATGTTCAGACAATGGAATATGAGGCATGATTAAGCGAGTTTTGGTATTACGATGTAAGTGGTCGTAAGCGCATACGCAGACGTGTGTACCCGGAGGTACAACTCGTCGCAACTCGTGCATCACCCGCTGTTTCAATACGTCAACATTATTCCAACATTGCTGAACGAGTGGCCTTCTCCTGTCGGCAAGCACCAACTTGCCCATAAATCTATAGAGGCAACATGCGGCTGGCGCTGGCAGAGAACTGCCAACCAAGGGTAAGAACACAAAGCCTACACTCTTATGCCGGTTGAATGGACAACCCAGAAACTGTTGGAAACAGCAGATAATCAATCAATACGTTATCGATTGTCTACTCGCGTTAAGTAAGATGACGTTGAAGCCAGCGGGGAATTGGTTTGCCTATCGATGAGCTGCCTACCCAGGTGGTATGGACTGGCAAAACGGTATACAGTATACCTATGGACAGGCCGTTAGGTCCAACTTTTCGCGGGCAAACCAAAGAGAGTACCTCAGATTTCGGGCGGGGGCGAATAAACTGGTAAGGCCCGGTGTAACAGAAAGGAAAGCAGATGGGGAATTCGTACCGCGTTGCGCCAGCTAGGGGACATGAAACGGAACACGGTCCGGGCGTTGGGCGAGTATTCTTTGAGGAGAAATTTTAGAAACTGATTGGCTTTCTTGCCCGTATCGGTCGCTCCGGCAACGTGATGATTTAAGAATGAAAGCAGGTCTTCCTGCCAGAAGGAGCGATTCTCTGATTCCAGGGCAGCAATGTGAAGGCCGTTGCCCCGAAGCTCCAGACTAACTACGTTGTAATACCGGCCTTTATATACGAAGCCATCATCCGTCGTACGGGTTATTTCTTTTATATCCGATGTACCCGTCAGTGGAATCTCAAACTCAACAAGGCTGTCAACTGATCGATAAATCCTGAGTCGTTCTGATAGGTCATGCTCGGCTTGCCACCATGACCCCACAAACACGAGCACATAGGCCAGCGTGTGGTATAGCAGCAAAGCAAAGAGACCGATAGAAACGACTTTCTTCACGTTCGGTTAAATTTTTTCCAAATATAGTATAAGAGATGTTAATTCGAAGTAACTCATTAACTAGCACAAAATTTAGGCCAATTAGCACATATTATATGAACCTGATGCTGGTCATGAGATCCGGGCAAATTTTATTACGGATGATGAGATCCTAATCGAGTCGGCTAAAGGATATAGCGACAGAAACTTGTCCGCCATAGAATCCTATGGCGCTCTCTGATGAAAGCCCTTTCGATACGTTACAAAACAGATGCTGACCAGGTGATGAGGCTGATATCCGCGACGAAATTGAAAAACATTTGCAGAGCACATACAACTGGAGCTTTTAGGCTGAACAGCCTTTTCTCAGCGTCTTGCCCGTGAGCTACCTCGAGCCTATTCAATAACGATTTTCATTCAGCTTATGGCTTCGTACTCTTTTAATAGAGTCAAATACAGTATAGGTAATAAGACAAATACGATTAATGTAGTACTATTTTATCCAACTTTCGTTCTTTCGGGCGTAGACGAGGGCTAGATTTGCTTGACGGCGAACTGTTAACCATTTTTGCTTTTGCAGGGCGTTAGGTCCCGTCTCTTAAGAACCAAACATCGTATGAACGAGCAATCACGAAGAGCATTTGTCAAAAATAGTGTCGCAGCAAGCGTAGGATTAGGATTACCTTCAACGGCTTTACCAGAAACAGCCGCTAAAGAGCTGTTTGTCCACCACGTTCTTTTTTACCTGAAAAATAAAGGTAACGAGGCCGACAAGGCTAAGTTGCTGGAGGGGTTGAACAAACTGGCCAAAGTACCTACTATCAAAATGGTACATATTGGCACACCAGCGGCCACCAACCGCGAAGTGATTAACCGGGATTACACCTTTTCGTGGCTGTGTTTCTTTAATAGTCCCGCCGATGAGGAAGCGTATCAGAAGCACCCCATCCACGATGAGTTTCGGAATAACTATGCGTCGTTGTGGGAGAAAGTGGTCATTTATGATTCCATTGGCCCTCAGCGATAAAGAAGCGTGAAACCAGCACAAGAACTAACCACTCATCGTTTACACATGAACAAAATTTGCTTACTAGTCGGACTGTGGTTGGGCGTGTCGGCCGTTGGTTACGCCAAAAGCCCACGAAAAAGAATGGCCGACCCAAAGGCGACTAAAGAAACCGTTGCCTTGTTTCAGAATCTGGACAAACTGGCCAAAAAACACATTCTGTTTGGTCACCAGCACGCCACCGAATATGGCCATGGCTGGACGGGTGAGCCAAACCGGTCGGATGTTAAGTCGGTCTGTGGTTCCAATCCTGCCGTTATTGGGGTTGATTTCAGCGGTTTGTCGGGGCGTCCTAAAGAGTCGATTGAGCGAACGAAAGAATCGCTTCGTAAGCAAATCGTTGATACGTACGATCGGGGTGGTGTAACAACGGCTGCCTGGCATTTTTCAAACCCGGCCTCGGGCGGAGGATTCTATTGGCGAGATTCGGTGTCGGCACCGGCGGTAGCGTTGTTGATTCCGGGCGGTTCACACCACGAAAAGTACAAGGAGATTCTGCGCACGGTCGGTGACCTGGCCAAGTCCGTAAAAGGTAAAGATGGTAAGCTGGCTCCTCTGATTTTTCGACCGTATCATGAGTTCGACGGTGGCTGGTTCTGGTGGGGAAAACCGCATTGCAAACGCGAGGATTTTATTTCGCTGTGGCGCTTCACCGTCTCTTACTTACGCGACAGTCTGGAGGTGCATAACTTTCTGTACGCGTTCTCGCCCGACTGCACATTCAAATCCGAAGCCGATTACCTCGAACGGTATCCTGGTGATGAGTGGGTGGACATGGTCGGTGTCGACAACTACGCTGATTTTGGTCGGGACGGCCGCTATAACCTCGAAGCGGGTATCAGAAAGCTAAAAATCGTTTCTGACTACGCCCGGAAGTCGGGTAAACTGGCGGCTTTCACCGAAACCGGGCTGGAGTCGATTCCGAATCCTACGTGGTGGACGGCTACGTTGCTGAAAGCATTACGGTCGCAGGATATGCGATTGACTTACGTGCTGGTCTGGCGAAATGATGCCCGCAGCCCTACGCATTATTATGCCCCTTACCCTGGCCATTCCAGCGTTCCTGATTTTCTCCAGTTTTATCAGGACCCATACACCTTGTTTGAAACCGACCTGCGCAACGTATATCGGAAAAAGCTGCTGTAGTTATCGTAGCTCTAACACCGTAACGACAGACCAGCCCGAGCTACAAATCAGCTAGCTACGCTGGAAACCGAACCTTCGGGAAAATTGGTTTGTGCTGAGTTGCCGCTTGTTGTACCACGAGTCAATGAAATTAAGGCCCCCAGCAACACCAGTCCAGTCATTACCAGGTAGGCGTAATGCATGCCAAGAATCTGGGCGGGTGTTGCTTCGGGCGCTACGTTATTCGCCAGCGCGTAGCGGTTGCGGGTGCTGTACCAAACGGCTGCCGCCAGGGCAATGCCTACCACAAACCCCAGGTTGCGCATGAAGGCAATCATACTGCTGGCAATACCTCGCTCCGATAGGGGCGCTGCATTCAGCGCGCTGCTGCTATTAGGGGACTGAAATAAGCCAAAGCCCAAACTGACGAGCGAGCTGCGCCATACGACATCATGCCAATCCCAATCAGCCTGAAGCATCGAGAAGGCGAAGTAGCCCGAAGCTGTGATGAGCAACCCGGCGCTGGAAATCCAGCGGGCGCTGATTTTGTCAGATAAATAACCGCCTAATGGGGCCACTACACTCAAGGTAAGAGGGCCTGCCAATAAGACCAGTCCGGCGGTGGCAGGCGGTAATCCCAGCAGTTGCTGAAGAAAGAAAGGCATAACGAAAATATTAGATCCCGACGCCACAAAGCCGCAGAAGGCCGCCAGAATAGCCGCGGTATACGGCCGAATCGTAAACAACCCCAGCTTTAGCATCGGTTCTTTCTGACGCAACTCCCATAGTAAAAACGCTACCAGCAGTAGCACACCAGTTGATAATAAGCCAATTACTAATGAGTTATCCCAGCCGTAGCGCGGCTCAGGGCCAAAGTCAAGTCCCGTCAGCAGAGACGTAACGCCGAGCAGAAACAGCCCTGCCCCAACGATATCGAAACGTTGGCCGATCACTTTGCGGCTTGGTGGCAGAATGGTGGCGGCACGCCATATAGCAATTAAGCCGATGGGAACGTTGACGAAGAAAATGCTCGACCAGCCAAACTGACCCAGCAGCAGACCGCCAATGACCGGACCCGCACTAGAACCGGCGGCCACCACCGAACCTGTCAGCCCAAGTGCTCGCCCACGCTCCTGCGGAGAAAAAGCATCACTCACAATGGCGGGGCCAATGGCGAAGATCATGGACGCTCCCAGTCCCTGAATGATCCGAAAGCCGACGAGTGCCCAGATGTTTTGCGCTAATCCGCACAGCAGCGAGCCCAGCACAAAAACAGAAAAGCCCGTGATGTACATCTCCCGACGACCTAACCAGTCCGACAGTTTACCCATGATGAGCAGTGTACTCGTAGTTGTGAGCAGATAGCTCAGAATGATCCATTCGACACTGTCGCCGGCTCCAAGTTCCCGGCGAATTGTGGGTAGAGCAATATTAACGATACTGCTGTCGAGCGTTGACATAAAGGTACCCGTAACAACGGTACTCAAAATCATCCATTTATTGGACGCTGACGATTCAATAGGAGCTGCTGATGAAGACACAAGTAAAATTGGTTGACCCTCGGACGTAACCTGCCCATGGATAGAGTTGTTTGGTGGGGCATCTTGCCCAATAGGCCTTACAATTAGCTCCTTGGTGACTTAGTGCCGTAGACAGAATGTGGCTGTTTATTTTTTATCTTGCTAAGCGTGTCAAACTACGTGTTAACAACCTGATGAAAACATCTCGACGCAACTTTTTACATAGAACTACCCAAAGCGGTCTGGCAGCTCTATCGTTAGGTGGTATTACTACCAACGCTTCTCAATTGATGGCGAGTCCCTTGCCCGGCAATGAGCCAACGGGCGCACCACCGTTACGTATAAAGCCCGACCATGTTGTACGATCCTTACCCGAATATATGGTCTGGGGGTATTTTGGCGCCGATGTGCCACCCGTGTACAAAGTGAAAGACGGCGATGTTGTGGAGATTCAAACCGTAAATCCATCGGGTGTCAGCCGAACTAATCCTGAAGAGTTTTACACCAAAAATAACCTGCCGATTGATGCTCACGCACAGGAAGTGATCGCCATTATGAAAAACGTAAAACCCGAGCCATCGGGCATTCGCGGGCATATGCTGACGGGACCTGTCTATATCGAAGGCGCACAACCCGGTGATACGCTGGAGATTCGTATTCTTGATTTGACCTTTCCGGCTGGTTTTGGCGTCAACAGCGTGTGGCCTGGCGGAGGGGGTATTCCTGACGCCGTTACAACCCGCGAAACGTTCGTTTATCGGTATGATGCCAAACGCAAAACGGCGTCGTTAAAAGAGGGTGTCGACATCCCTTTGAAGCCGTTTATGGGTGTCATGGCCTTGTCTCCTCCGGCCGAAACGGGTCGCGTCAGTTCCATTCCACCCGCGTTCTTCGGGGGTAATCTCGACATCAAGCACCTTACTAAAGGCACGACGCTGTTCTTGCCAGTATCAGTGCCGGGAGGTTTGTTTACAACTGGTGATGGGCACGGTGCCCAAGGTAATGGCGAAGTCAGTGGAGTAGCGATTGAAACGGCGCTCACGCTCACTACTAAGTTCATTGTTCACAAAGGAAAACTGCTAAAGCAGCCCCGGGCCGAAACGCCCACACACTTTATTGCCGTTGGCCTGGACAAAGACTTAAACAAAGCCATGAAAAATGCCCTTTCTGAAGCGGTTAACTTCATTAAAGATGAGCTGGGGTTTACCTTCAACGAAGCCCTGTCAATAGCCAGCACGGGCGTCGATTTTGAAGTGAGCCAGGTTGTCGATCAGACGCTGGGCGTTCACGCGATGATTCCGAAAGCCATCTTTACAAAGAAGAAATTTGACTTCTGGACGTAGCGGACTATTTACTAACTACCTGCACGATGTATGTTTTCCGGGCTTGTCCATTGCCCTGGTCATTGGCTTGCTTCTCCGAAAAAATGACATTGGCGGTGCCTATCGTGATGCCTTTTAGCTGGAAAGTAGTAGGAGCGGGATTCGTACGTTTGAGCGTGTCAACGGCGGGAGCCAGCTGTTGCCGGGATACTTCCACAACTTCCTGATTGTCGGAAGTTCCGATAAGCTCTACTGCATTATCGCCCCGCCCCGACATGCTAATCTCTTTGATTTCGCCGACTGTAAGGCGAATGCGTTGTTTTCTGCCCAACGATTTGTCAGTGCTGCATGCTCCAATAGTAATTGGGACAATCAGCCAAATGCAAACCTGCCTGACGTATTTAAGATGGACCAGAGTGGACCGGGTTGTCTTACCAAATAGTGCTGTCATGCAGCTATAACTCAGCCACCCCGCCAACGGTTTGTTGTATATAATAACTCTTGTGACCTGAATGCGAAGAGCAGCTATCAGATTAGTCAACCTATGCCCGAGATGAGCGCTTTGGCGATGATTATTTGGCTACCGATATTGACTATACGGCATGAAGATTACTGTATTCCATAACACGTATTGACAAAAAACGGGACTGGTTGATGGGGCAAAAGCTAATGAGTTTGAGTTTTAAGCGGATTTATATGATGTTGACGCTAAGGAATATGAACAGTTCTAAGTTCGCTTAAAAGAAAGGACGCACACATAAGAATTTATGCATGCGTCCTTTTTTACGACATAATAATATAGGCCACAAACTTGGCTAACAAGTTTGCGGCATAACCGAAATGGTCGAATGTAGCTTAACAATACTTAGGCAAGCTCATAAGCTGTTGCCTTCGAGGACAGCTCTGTCTTATCCAACTCCTCCAGGACAGACTTGGCGAAAGCGATTTTGTCCGACTTCCGATACAAGTCTGCTTGCTTAATACCCGATGGAGGAGTAAATGATTGAGAAACTCGCTGACAAGCAGCCCACATTTTAGGGTTGAGTTTAATTTTGTACTCTCGAATTGGCGTCTCTGCACCAAACCAGAGATTAATTACGTTGTTAACTGTCGGTTTCATTCCTGTAAACTATCCGTGTAGTAAAAGCCAAACGATGACTTCTTATACTTATTAGACATAACGACCGTATTTAACCAAAAGTTAACAGTCAGTTACCTAAAAAGCGGGTATTTCCTGTCAATCGTTCATCTTATTTTGTGTAAGCAAGTAGTTTGCCAAATAATGTAAAGTAAGGTGATTATTGATGCGTTTAACTGAACAAAAGACCAACCGGCATCGACATCGTTCAGGTCGCTGAAGAAACTTTAAACTGCCAGATTGCCCCACTCCTAAAACGTATAAACCAAACCTTAATTTATGACAAACTGACAAATCTGTTAGAGGGTTTGAATTTGAGGAGTTTACTAGTCCTAACAAACCTTAAAAGTATTCGTTGGCTCTTTATTGAGACCTTATAGACTTAACCTAATGATAAGTTGAAGAAATCTAAGAAAACAAAATGTACGTATATCCAGTATTAAACTAAAACACACAAAATCTAGAGCATTACTTTACTATATATGAACCAGTACTCAACCCTTAAATCGCGACCTGTGGCGTCGCTCCGCTATGGTACGCTCGGATGGCGAGAGGCATTAGGTCGTCGGATCGTTGCATTACTTGTTGGGTTTCATCCTAGTCTGACGGAAAAAGACCAAATAAAGGCTATTCCGAGCATTCTGAAAATGCTGCTTATTAGCTTGGGGTCTACACTTCTATTCATCGCTTACACGCTTTACCACCTGTTAACCTAATGGTTAACTGACTTATTTACAAAAACGCCCGGCTGCTCTGGTGAGTGGCCGGGCGTTTCCTTATCTAATTCAATCCGTTACTCCAACGCAGGCACCACCTTATCTAAGTTGTAGAAGATGATGTCTTCTTTGCCGTTTTCGTCTTCATTCATCATCATGCCGACAATGGCGTCCTTCTGAATCCGGCCTGCCAGGATCTCTTTTGAGAGAGCGTTGAGGATGCGCCGTTGCATGACGCGCTTCAGCGGACGAGCGCCAAACGTTGGGTCGAAACCTTCGCGGGCGATGAAGTCGAGCACTTCGTTGTCGGCTTCGAGCGTAATACCCTGCTCGGCTAACCGCGCCTGAATCTGCTTGAACTGGATGTCCATGATCTTGCGAACTTCCCGCTTGGTCAGCGGTTGGAACATCACCAGCTCGTCGATCCGGTTGAGGAACTCAGGACGTACCGTTTGTTTCAGCAGCTCGAACACTTCTTCTTTCGTATCCTCGATCACCTGGTCGGCATTGTGCCGGTCCATCTCGGCAAATCGCTCACGGATGATGTGTGAGCCGATGTTCGAGGTCATGATGATAATCGTGTTCTTGAAGTTCGCCACGCGCCCTTTGTTGTCGGTCAGGCGACCATCGTCAAGCACCTGCAACAGGATGTTGAACACATCGGGGTGTGCTTTCTCAATCTCGTCGAGCAGGATAACGCTGTACGGCTTCCGGCGGACGGCTTCGGTCAGTTGACCACCTTCGTCGTAACCCACGTATCCCGGAGGTGCACCAATCAACCGGCTCACGGCATGACGCTCCTGGTACTCCGACATGTCGATCCGCACCAGCGCGTTCTCGTCGTTGAACAGGAACTCGGCCAGGGCCTTCGCCAACTCCGTCTTACCCACACCGGTCGTGCCGAGGAAGATAAACGAACCGATTGGTCGTTTGGGGTCCTGCATACCAGCGCGGCTCCGGCGAACCGCGTCGGCTACCACCTGAATGGCTTCCTCCTGACCAGCTACACGCTTGCCTAATTCGTCTTCCAGGTGGAGCAGTTTCTCGCGTTCGCTTTGCAGCATCCGGCTTACCGGAATACCCGTCCACTTAGCAACCACTTCCGCGATATCGTCGGCGGTAACTTCTTCCTGCAACAGGTTATTGGCACTGGTATCTTTCTGACTCAGCTCTTCTAACCGTTTTTGCGCTTCAGGGATGCGGCCATACCGGATCTCAGCCACTTTGCCATAATCGCCAGCGCGTTCGGCATTATCGGCTTCAATACGTAGCTGGTCCAACTGTTCCTTCAGCGTCCGGCTTTCGTTCACCGACTGTTTTTCAATTTCCCAGCGGGCTCTTAGTTCAGTACGTTGCTGATTGAGGTCAGCAAGCTGACGATTCAAAACCGCTTCCTTTTCGTGATCGTCTTCGCGACGGATAGCCTCGCGCTCGATCTCGAATTGCATAATTCGTCGGTTCAACTCGTCTAATTCCTCAGGAACAGAGTCAATTTCCAGACGGAGTTTGGCAGCCGCTTCGTCCATGAGGTCAATCGCCTTGTCGGGCAGGAAGCGGTCGGAAATATAGCGGTTCGAAAGTTCAACGGCGGCAATTACCGCGTCGTCTTTAATGCGTACGCCATGGTGTAGCTCGTACCGCTCTTTAATGCCTCGCAAGATTGAGATAGCATCCGTTACGTCTGGCTCATCGACCATCACGGCCTGGAACCGACGCTCCAGCGCCTTATCCTTCTCAATATACTTCTGATACTCTTTCAGCGTCGTGGCACCAATGGCGTGCAATTCGCCACGGGCCAGCGCTGGTTTCAGCAGGTTAGCCGCGTCCATCGCGCCTTCGCCACCTGCACCTGCGCCAATGAGGGTATGAATCTCGTCAATAAAGAGAATGATTTCGCCTTCGGAGTCAGTCACTTCTTTGATAACTGCCTTTAGCCGTTCCTCAAACTCTCCTTTGTATTTTGCCCCGGCGATGAGCAAACCCATGTCGAGTGATACAATGATCTTCGACTTCAGGTTTTCGGGTACATCGCCCTGCACAATCCGTTGCGCCAAGCCTTCAACGATGGCGGTCTTACCAACGCCCGGCTCACCCAGCAAGATTGGGTTGTTTTTTGTCCGGCGGCTCAGGATTTGAAGCACTCGCCGAATTTCTTCATCACGGCCGATGACGGGGTCAATCTTACCCGTCTGCGCACGCTCGTTGAGGTTAATGCTGTACCGCTCCAGCGACCGGTACTTTGCTTCTGCGTTCTGATCTTTCACAGGGTTATTTTTACCTCTAAGTTCTTTTATCGCTTCTTTAACTGCCTTTTCAGTAAACCCGACGTCTTTCAATAAGGTTGCGACGGCATCTTTACCGCCAACCAGCCCAAGCAGCATTAATTCGACACTTACAAATTCGTCGCCAAACTCTTTCATCTGGCTGGTCGACCGCTGCAGAGCCGCATTTAAATCATTACCTAAATAAATGCCTTGTGACTGGGTGCCCGAAACGGATACTTTTGGATAGCCATTTACGATGGCATCCAGCGCTAGTGTCAGGCGGCTGGTATCAACACCTGCTTTTTTGGCTAAGAACCCTACGGTGTTGGGATCTTCGTCCAGGATGGCCTTCAGTACGTGGCCCGTCTCGACGGTCTGCTGGTTATTAGCCTGGGCCATCTGAGCTGCCTGCTGAATGACCTCCTGCGCCTTAATGGTATAATTATTAAAGTTCATGGCTTGGTCTAGTCGCTCCACCTATGTGGGAGCTTTAGTTTTATATCTATCTCTATAGTAACAAATGATGAGCCACGGCGGTTTTTCGGACATTTTGTCGGAAAATAACCTATTCGGAAGACGTTTTATGTCAAACCGGCATGAACAAGTGCCTAATAGTCGAGTGATGCAGGCCCTATGTTAGGTCGCCCCTCGGGGCTAAATGAATATATGTTATACGTCATACTGTTGGCAGGCCGCCCCTACAGGGCTTTAAGATTGGCAGAAAACTTGCTTTAGATATTTACTCAATGTGCATTGAGAACGGACGTTTCTAATAACCCTGGTAGAAGACTTCTATAGCAACGCAAATGGCTACTCTACTGGCTTATCTGCTACTGGCTGGTCGTAAAAATCAAAGACATACTTAGGATCGTAGGGTACTTCAAACTTTTTGCAAAAGGTCAGATATTCTTCGCGAAATGTACGATTACGATGATGCTCTTCCTGATTCAGGATATAGTGTATCACATTCTTTACTTACGATTGAACGTAGGTGAATGCCCCATACCCCTCTTGCCAACTGAACCGCTTCACCCAGCCCTGCTCCTTAATAGATCCGGAGGATGAGGCTTTAACATCGCGAACTAAATCTGCCATCGTCAAGGTAGGGCCAAAGCCGATAAATATGTGTACATGGTCGGGCATACAGTGAATAGCGAGCATTTTAGCCCCATGATTATGAACTACAGCGGTCATGTAACCATATAATTCATCTTTGTGTTGACGGGGAATGAGGCTCTGATGGCCTTTCACGGCAAAGACTATTTGAGCGTAAAGTTGCGTATACGTGTTAGGCATTGTTACGGTGTTTAAGCTGGCAAGATAGTCCCAGGTACGTACTCAACACAGACAAAACGGGCTAAGGAATTCCCTTAGCCCGTTCGTTATTCTTTACCTGGCAAATTACTTCGCTGAAAACTTGTACACCGTGGTTGTCTGGTACGTTTCGCCGGGTTTCAATGTTGTTGTGGGGAACTTGGGTTGGTTGGGCGAGTCAGGGTAATGCTCTGTTTCTAAGCAGAGCCCCGTCCGCTTTTTGTAAACGACGCCCCCTTTGCCGGTGAGTGTTCCGTCCAGAAAGTTGCCGGTATAAAACTGCACGGCTGGTTCTGTTGTCATCACTTCCATTACGCGGCCGCTCGTCGGTTCAAACACCGTAGCGGCTGGTTTCAACTTGTTGCTTGTATCCGTAAATACCCAGCAATGGTCATAGCCGAGGCCATACTTGATCTGCGTATCAGTTGAGTCGTTGATGCGGGCACCCACGGTGGTCGGCTTCGTAAAATCAAAGGGCGTTCCGGTTACCGGTTTCAGCTCGCCTGTTGGAATCAGCGTCTTGTCTACGGGGACGAAGCGGTTGGCGTTGATGGTTACCTCGTGGCCTAAAATATCGTTCTTACCAGCAGTTAGATTAAAGTAGGAGTGGTTAGTCAGATTGACTACGGTTGCCTTATCGGTGGTGGCTTTGTAATCAATTTTCAAAGAATTGTCTTTCTGAAGCGTATACGTGACTTCCACAGACAAATTTCCAGGATAGCCTTCTTCGCCGTCTTTAGATGTGTATGCCAGTTTTAGCGCCGGCTCCTCACCATCGACAGGGGTGGCCGTCCACAGCACTTTGTCGAAACCTTTCAAACCGCCGTGCAGGTGGTTACCCATATTGTTGGTAGCCAACGTATACTGCTTACCGTCAAGAGTAAATTTACCTTTTGCGATCCGGTTTCCATACCGGCCAACTAAGGCACCAAAGAACGGATTACCTTTCTCATACGCAGCCAGCGAATCGAATCCCAAGGTGACGTCTTCGAATTTGCCGTTCTTGTCGGGAGCCGTCAACGATACAACGATACCGCCATAGTTCGTGATTTTCGCTTCCATGCCAGCGCCGTTGCGCAGGGTATACAAATCAGCCTTCTGACCATCGGCAAGGGTACCGAATGATGCGTTTTCAATCCCGGCTTTTTGATCACCTTCTTCTTTGTTTGAGCTACAGGAGGTTAGCATGGTTGACGTGAGTAAAGTAAATAGAGCAACTGAGAGGTTTAGGTAATTCATGCGAATGGGGGAGGGTTATAGGAAAACAATAATCTTAACAACCTGTTAGCAACCTTGTCCGTAATAGGCGTTCTTGCCATGCTTGCGTTCGTAATGCTTCATGCGAAGAGTGTCTTTAATGCGGGCCGTGTCGGGATTAATCTGGAGGGTTAAATAAGCCATACGCGCTACTTCTTCCAGAACGGCCGCGTTGTAAACGGACTTCTCGGCAGTCTTGCCCCAGGTAAACGGTCCGTGATTTTGCAGCAATACCATTTCGACCTCCTGATGGGATAAACCTTTTTCGCGGAAAACGTCGAAGATCTGGTTACCCGTTTCGTGTTCGTAATCGCCTTCAATCATGGCATCGGTCAAAACAGGAGCGCAAGGAATATCCTGGTGCGTATGGTCTGCGTGGGTAGTGCCCAAAATCGGAATATCCATTCCGGCCTGCGCCCAGGCTACGGCATAGGTGCTGTGCGTATGCGTAATACCACCAATATCGGCCCAGGTTTTGTAAAGCAACGCATGGGTTTTAGTATCTGATGAGGGGCGCATTTTGCCGTCCACAACCTTTGCTTCATAATCCATGATGACAATATCTTCGGGTTTGAGAATGTCGTAGGGAACGCCACTCGGCTTTATGGCAAATACGGCCTTGTCGCGGTCAACGGCGCTCACATTGCCAAACGTAAACAAGACGAGGCCCAGCTTGGGAAGCTGCATATTTGCTTCGTAGCATTCGTCGCGTAATGAGGTATACATGGTGGTGTAAAAAGTGAAAGAGTGAAATCGGACCGCCGAAGCAGAGTGAATGAGCGAAAAGGTGAATGAGCCATCGCTAACTCACTCTTTCGCTCATTATAATTCTAGCACTACTACTGAAACGGGTGGCAGGGTAACGGTTAGATTATCGCCGTTTAGTTTGGCCCCGTTGAAAGCAACTGGCTTTACTTTGGTTGGGTTTTCAAACGTATTGTGGTCCTGTACCTTAGCCGACGTTAAGATACGACCCGTCACACCATTTGCCTTTAGACCCTTCAGATTCAGCGTAATCTCCTGCGGTTTACCGGCGTCGATGTTTACCAGCGAGATGTGGGTTTTGCCTGCCTTGTCCCGCGATGCCGAAACCGATACCGCCGGGAGTTTATAATTAGCCACTTTATAGTCTTCGGTCTTTACGTCAACGGGGAGCATAGTCGCATCCTGGTGTACATTGTACATTTCCAGCACATGATACGTTGGGGTCAGCAGCAGCTTGTTGCCCTGGGTCAGAACCACGGCTTGTAGCACGTTAACGACCTGTGCCAGGTTAGCCATGCGCACTCGCTCAGCGTGTTTATGGAAGATGTTGAGCGTTGCTCCCGCCAGAATAGCGTCGCGCATGGTGTTTTGCTGATACAGGAAACCTGGGTTCGTTTTGGGTTCAACTTCGTACCACGCTCCCCATTCATCAACCACTAAGGCTATCTTCTTCTGCGGGTCGTACTTGTCCATAATTTCCGAATGCTTCTGCACCAACATGTCCATTTTCAGGGCTTCGTTCATGGTATGAGCGTAGTCGGTTTCAGTAAATTGGGTCGCTGATCCTTTCTCGTTCGGACCCCAGCCGAACGTAGAATAATGGTGCAGAGCGACGCCTTCGACCATCTTACCCGGAATGTTTTTCATGAGGGTTTCGGTCCAGTTGAAATCATCGGAACTGGCCCCTGACGCAATCCGGAAGATGGTTCCTTTACCTACTTTGGATTCCATGAACGTAGCGTACTGCCGGTAGATGTTGGCGTAGTAATCGGCCGTCATGTTCCCCCCGCAGCCCCACGCTTCGTTTCCAACACCCCAGTAGCGTACATTCCAGGGAGTCTGGCGTCCGTTCTGCTGCCGAAGACTCGACATGGGGCTGTTACTGGGAAAATTGACGTACTGCACCCACTCACTCAGGTCATGCACTGTCCCACTGCCAACGTTTCCGGCCAGGTAAGGCTCTGTTCCGAGCAGTTCGCACATGTTCAGAAAGTCGTGTGTGCCAAAGCTGTTATCTTCCGTAACACCACCCCACCAGGTGTTAACAATTTTTGGGCGCTTGGCTTTAGGGCCGATACCATCTTTCCAATGATAGGTGTCGGCAAAGCAGCCGCCTGGCCACCGCAGGTTGGGTATTTTCATTTTCTTGAGGGCTTCGACAACATCAAGCCGTACTCCGTTTTTGTTAGGGATTTTAGTGTTGCCTTCGCCTACATAGAAGCCATCGTAGATACACCGTCCGAGGTGTTCCGCAAAATGGCCGTAGATATGTCGGTTAATGGTTGTCTTGCCTTGGTCGGCGTTGATGGTTATTTTGTTTTGCGCCGTAGCAGACAAGCCAATGCCTGCAATAAGAATGGTTATTAGTTGTTTGTTCATGATAGAGTACGTACTAGTGCCTCAGCCTGCTTGGTTTATGAAGTCAGGAAACGACCTAAGGCTAGCGGTAAGCGGCTTCGCTCCAGCGCAGTTCATTCTTAAGCTGACGAAGATTCGTGTTCTTGTCAATAACGACTAGCTCTACCCCGAAGATGTCGGCGAAGTCTTCAATGTCGTCGGTCGTCAGGTTCTGGCTGTATACGGTATGGTGTGCTCCACCGGCCAGAATCCAGGCGGCACAACCGGTCTTCATGTCGGGCATGGGTTTCCAGAGCGCTCGTGCAACGGGTAACTTTGGCAGGGCTTCGGTAACGGCCACGGCTTCTACTTCGTTGACCAACAGACGGAACCGGTTACCCATATCGATAAGCGATACGTTGATAGCAGCGCCACCGGGCCGATGCGTCGGACCGGCGTTGAACACTAACCGAACCGGGTCGGCTTTCCCACCAATGCCTAGTGGATGCACCTCGCAGGAAGGCTTGTCAGCTGCGATAGTCGGGCAGATTTCGAGCATGTGTGAACCCAGAACCAATTGGTTGGCCGGATCAAAATGATACGTATAATCTTCCATGAATGAGTTACCCCCTTGCAGGCCAGCCGCCATCACTTTCATGGTCCGTACCATGGCCGATGTTTTCCAGTCCCCTTCGCCCGCAAACCCGTAGCCGTCAGCCATCAGTCGTTGGGCGGCAATGCCTGGCAATTGGGCCATGCCGTGCAGGTCTTCAAACGTATCGGTGAAGGCTGCAAAATTGCCGTCTTTCAGAAACGTCCGCAAACCAATTTCAATCCTGGCGGCTTCGCGCAGGGAGCTGTGCTGGGCCTGTCCTTTTTGCAGTGACGCCATAAGGGTGTAGGTGTCAGCGTACTCCGTTACGAGCTGGTCAATGTCGGCATCGGCGACCTGATTGATAACTGCTACGAGATCACCGATTCCGTACGTATTGACGGACATGCCAAAAGTCATTTCAGCGGCTACTTTATCGCCTTCGGTGACGGCGACCTGGCGCATGTTGTCACCAAAGCGGGCTACTTTCATGGTCTTCAGTTCGTGAGCCGCTACGGCCACGCGCGACCACGAACCGATTTTCTCCAAAACATCAGTCTGTTGCCAGTGCCCAACCACTATTTTGCGGTTCAGACGCATCCGTGACATCATGAAACCGAATTCCCGGTCGCCGTGTGCCGACTGGTTGAGGTTCATGAAATCCATGTCGATCTCGCTCCACGGAATGTCCCGGTTGAATTGCGTATGCAAGTGAAGCAACGGCTTTTTAAGGATACTCAGGCCCCGAATCCACATTTTAGCCGGAGAGAACGTGTGCATCCAGGTAATGATACCCACACAGTTTGGTGCTACGTTCGCATCCTGGCACAAGGCATAAATTTCGTCGGGCGTTTTCACGACGGGTTTGAAAACAACCTGTACCGGAATCTGAGCGGCTTCATTAAAGAATTTGGCAATAATTGTTGAGTGATCTGCTACTTGTTTAAGCGTTTCTTCGCCGTACAGATGCTGGCTTCCGGTGATAAACCAGATTTCAAATTGTTTAAGATCAAGCATTTCGCTGTAAAAAGAACTGCCAAGCAGTGGTTGTATTATGAAAAAGACGTGAGTTTGTGACCTAAACGGTTATGCGACACTCTCGGCCAGAACAGACCGGGAAGCACCATGCTCAATGAACTCACCTAGTTGCTGATATTTCAGGTAAAGCTTCTGATACACTGCCGATACGTCGGGTCGTGGCTCGTAGCTGGCGTCAAACCCTGATCCCATCGCATCCTGAGCCGCTGCCATGTCCGGGTGAACGCCCGCTGCCACCGCTGCACACATAGCGGCACCAAGGGCGCAGGCCTGATCTGAACTGGCAATCCTAATGGGCATGTTCAGCACATCGGCCAGGGTCTGCATCACAAACGGTGACTTTTTCGCTACGCCCCCAATGGCAATGACCTGACGGATAGGAACACCTTCGTGCAGGAAGCGGTCGACAATGGCTTTTGAGCCGAATGCTGTGGCTTCGACGAGCGCCTTGAAAATTCGGACGGCATCACTGCCCAGGTTGAGCCCAGAAATAGTGCCTTTCAAGGTATGATTTGCATCGGGTGTCCGGCGGCCGTTGAACCAGTCAAGCGCCACCGGATCGTTGGCCGTGACTGGCAGCTGAGAGGCTTTGCTTGATAAGTGTGGGATCAGGTTTTTAGCCAGTTCATTGGCGGCTTCATTGCCCAGCAGATCACGAACGGGCTCGACCAGGACCCGCTGGAACCACGCATACACATCGCCGAAGGCCGATTGGCCCGCTTCCATGCCGAGCATATGCGGAATCACAGACCCATCGACCTGCCCACAAATGCCGCGAATGAGTAGATGTCCAATTTCATCGTTGGGCGCGACGAGAATATCACAGGTTGAGGTTCCCATAACGCGCACGAATGTGTAGGGCTTAATTTCAGCGCCAATAGCGCCCATGTGCGCGTCGAAAGCGCCGACACCGATTGCTACCTTCGTTGATAACCTTAGTTTCTTGGCCCATTCTGCTGAGAGGGTTCCCATCGATTCGTCGGAAGTAAACGTATCGTGGAACAGCCGATCCCGAAGACCGGCCAGTAATGGGTCGAGCGTGACCAGAAAGGTCTCGGCGGGTAAGCCGTCAAACTCTTCATGCCACATGGCTTTATGCCCAGCGGCACAGCGCGAACGCTTGAGCGTGAGCGGGTTTGTATTGCCCGTCAGTACGGCCGAAATCCAGTCGCAATGCTCCATCCAGGAAAACGCTTTTTCGCGAACGGCTGCGTCTACACGTAACGTATGAAGAATTTTGGCCCAAAACCATTCTGACGAGTAAATACCGCCCACGTATTTTGTGAAATCGACGTCCCAGCGGTGCGCCAGCGTGTTAATCTCGTCGGCTTCAGCATTAGCCGTATGGTCTTTCCATAGGATGAACATGCCGTTGGGATTTTCGGCAAATTCGGGCAGTAGGGCCAGGGGCGTACCGTTTTGATCAACGGCAACGGGTGTCGAGCCGGTCGTATCTACCGAAATACCAACCACTTGCTCACGAACTTCCGCTGACACGTTAGCAAGCGCTCCGTTGATCGAGCTTTCTAGCCCTTCTATATAATCCAGGGGGTGCTGTCGGAATTGAGACTGAGTTGGATCGCAGTACAAGGCTTGCTTCCAGCGGGTATATTCATGGACGTGTGTGCCTACCGTTTCACCCGTTTGCGCGTCGACCAGCAACGCCCTGACTGAGTCAGTGCCAAAATCAACGCCGATAACGTATTGACTTTTCATGTGTATAGTTGTCCGTTCCGGATGGTTAGGGGGTTAATGAATTTGGTTGATTAGCCCTTTCGGCAGTATAGTCTAGTAAAGAAATAAACTCGTACGATCTAATGACAATGTGTGCTGTACACCATTTAAGCCCGAAAAGCATATCTGCTTGCCAGGTATAAGTAAATAAAGTCACCCATTTCAGAAAATCAGTCCCGCGAACAACGCCATCTGTGTTGTAAAGTGTCTTTTTGACACAATACTACTACAGTTTGGCGTGAATTCCGCCTGAACTGGTTGGATATTTTGTATCCAGGTTAGGCCAGCCATTCTTAAATTTCAATAGCCTCAGATCTAGTCTGGGTCTTCCTTTGTTTTCAGCGTCGTAAAAATGAATCGATACCAGATTGCGGTTTCCTTCCCGTAATAAACCCACATGGCCTGGACCAATGTACTGCCCGGCGGTACGCAACACAACGGTGCCCCCCCCGACTGTCAGGTCCCGACCGGTCTGGTCCAGAAAGGGACCCAATGGGCTTTCGGACCGGCCAACCACGATGTAATACGTACTGTTCAGTCCTTTACAACATAAACCATTGTTTACGAACAGGTAGTAATAACGGCCCTCTTTGACCAGGGCGGCTGCTTCCCAATCCGATTCGCGGCCACCCGCCACGCGTTTCACGGTGGTACCGGCTTTGATCTTTCCCGTTACGGTATCAATTTCAGCTGCGCCGATGCCACCGTGAAATGAGCCATACACCATGTACACCCGTCCGTCGGTATCACGCATCAGGCCTGGGTCAATGGCGTTGAAATCAGCTTTCACTTTCGACTTCACAACCATACCCTGATCGGTCCATCGGTAATCGGGTGATTGCTGATTCAGCGTAGGGGAAGTGGCGACGCCGATGGCCGACGTGGGCGAGCCAAAGGTGGAGCACGAATAATACAGGTAATATTTCCCGTTCATACGGACGCAGTCGGGCGCCCAGAAATGCCCCTTGAATCCCTGAACGGTGCTGTCGATCCAGTTGGGCCAGGTACCTTTTTCGAAAATCGACTTTTCGACTTTCCAATGCTGTAAGTCCGGCGAACTAACTGCCTGTATACCGTGACCGGTCGAGAAGTACCAATATTGTCCATCCTCTTTCTGGATACTGCTGGGGTCATGAGTGGCAATGCTGGTTTCCGAGGTAGGAGTCTGGCTTTGTGCACTGACGACCAGCGGCAGTATCAACCCCGCAAGTAGTAAAGCCGTTTGTCGTTTTATCATAACAATAGGTTAGGATTTATGGACCCGGATGCTTAGTCGACGTTGCGTTTAGCACCCGGGAGGAGTAGTGGGCTACTGAACTACTTTTATCCGGACGACCGAAAATGATTTCGGAGCGAGCGTCAGGGCAACGGTTTTTTTTCGGGCATCCACCGGAATCGTTTGGTCTACCGGGCTGACGTTGGTGGCGTTCTCGAACGAGTTGACGGCATCCAGGTTGTCGTTTTTCAACAAAGTTAGTTTGCCTTTGGGATCGAGCTTTTTGGCTCCATCGAGCTGAATTTGGCGGGTCTGCGTTTTGTCAGACACATTGGCAACTTTCAGAATCACCTCGCTGGTCGCTTTATCCCAGGCCGCTGACGCATACAAACTATCCTGTCCGGCCAGTGGCTCGTTGTTTTGGGTCATCTTGAGCGTGTGCGTGCCTTTGTTGAGCGAATATAGTTTCTGAACGTAGTAATTTGGCGTACCATAGACCCGTAGGTTGTCGACCCAAATCAGGTCGGGGGTCCATTGCCAGGCGTCGGCGTTCGCGAATAAGGGGGCATACGACGCCATATTTACCACGGCTGCATTACGTTCGAGGCCCGTCATGAAAGCCGCTTCCGACAGGGCGCAAAGCCAGTTGTTCTTGTTGTTGACGCTCACCGTTTTGTCGCTCTGCGCGGCCCATTCACCCGCAAATATTTTTGAGCCGTTGCGGTCGTAATTGTCGTACCGGCGCGCGTTTTCCAGAAACCATTCGGGTCGGCGGTAGTAGTGTTCGTCAATCAGATCGGCTTTCATGTCGCGCAATTTGCCGTTGAGGTAATCGAAGCGCTCGCCGTTCGGGTCGGTGCCTGAACTACAGACCAGCTTCATGTCAGGATATTTCGCTTTGATGGCCTTCTGAAAAATGGCCAGCCGGTCGATATACTGCGGGCCCCAGTTTTCGTTACCCACGCCGAGTAGTTTTAGATTAAACGGCTTCGGGTGGCCAAGGCTGGCGCGTACCTTCCCCCAGGGTGTCGACGCGTCGCCGTTGGCAAACTCAATGAGGTCAACTGCATCCTGCACATACGGATCGAGTTGCTCCAGCGGAACCAGTTCGGCGGTGTTGAACTGGCAGGCCATACCGCAGTTCAGGATGGGTAGCGGTTCGGCGCCAATGTCTTCGCAAAGCTGGAAGTATTCGAAAAAGCCCAGACCGAACGTCTGAAAATAATCGGGGGTGGGGCGGTGCGCAAACTCAAAGTTCCAGCGGTTAATCACGAGCTGACGTTCTTCGAGCGGGCCAATGGTTTTCTTCCACTGGTACCGCTGGTCGAGGTCGAAGCCCTCCACAATACAGCCGCCGGGGAACCGCACGAAACCGGGTTTCATATCAGCCAGCATTTGAATCATATCCGCCCGCATACCCCCCGGACGTTTCTTCCAGGTATCTTCCGGGAAGAGCGAAATCATATCGAGGTCAATGACGCCCGTGCCTTCAAACCACACATTCATCTTGCCTTTGGGCTCGGTCGCCGTAGCGTTAAAGCTGACAGCCTGCTTATGCCAGTTGTTATCCGATTGGTTGAGGGGCAGCGTCGTCTGGCCAATAGGTTCGCCTTTGGCATTCAACAGTTCAACGTGGAGCTTCGCGTTGCTGGCCTGCGTGCGGTACATCACTGAAAAATCGTAGCGCAGGCCATTCTTGATACCCATGCCCCGAAATCCTTCGTTGGTTAGCCCCAGGTCGCCTTTGTTGGTATTGTTTGTCGCAACGCGCAGAAAACGGGGATTGCGTGTGTCTTTTTCCTGACGGTTTTCGACCAGAATCGTGCCTTCGGTGTTCTTTTTTCCCTGGACGCTCCAACCCATGAGCGGGCGGTAAAACTCGAACGAGCGATTTTTGACCATCTCGGCGTAGATACCGCCGTCCGCTCCGAAATTGATATCTTCGAAGAACACGCCCCACATGGTTGGCTGGATATCGGCTACTGGTTGACTCACGTTCACCTTTACTACAGGAGTTGGCTGAGCGGTCGACAGGGTAGCCGTAGTTAGGAGCAAACAGGCAGTTTTAAGCAGGTTATTCATTACTTTTTTGTGATTAAACTCGTTTGGTGGGTTTTACTAGAAACAACAGTTGACGTTAAATTTACCGTAAAGCGGTGCAGCAGGCTATTGTTAACCCCCGCTAAAATAATCTTTCTATGCATGGCATCAGGTACGATGCCCAATGCCTTTACATCGCCTTCCAATAGTACTCCGCCGTTACGGTACGGCACTGGCTGAACATTTCCCTTACCATTGCCTCTCAGAAATAAGCCGAGAGAAGCATCGTAACGGCCGGTACTTACTTCGGTCTGATACTCATTACCCGCCAGGAGCAGGTCGGTTTTGCCATCGCCGTCCAAATCGTCGGCGATAATGGCGTTAACAGGGGCAAACTGCGCTTCGGTCGGTAATACGTGCATGGCGAATTGGCCTTTCCCCTTACTTTCGAGCCAGACGGTTGATGCGTTCGTGCAGCGCAGTTCGAGCAAATCATCGGTGCCAATGTCGTTGAGAAGGGTAGCCATATCAACACGGGCGTAGTCGCTGTGGAGCAGGTATTTCTTCTTAATGATCGGGGTTTGCTCGGCAAACTGGGTGCGGTCGAGATCGGGGAAAAGCGAAAACGCACCGGTCTGGTTCTTAATGTAATAAGCCGGAATGAGTTCATAGGAGCCATTTTTGTCTATGTCTTTGGCGTACAGGATATGGGGCCGCTTGGCCGAAATATGATACTTATTATTATGCCCCAGGTTACCCGCTACCAGGTCTTTATCACCGTCGCCATCCAAATCTGCTACGGCCAGCGACCGCCATAGCCCATGCATGTTGGTCAGGCCGGTTTTGTCGGTCACTTCAGTTAGTTTACCCCTGTTGTTTTTGAAAAACCGTACCGGCATCCACTCGCCACATACGACTAAATCGGCCTGCTGATCACCGTCAATGTCCGTCCACACGGCATCGGTTACCATACCAGCCTCGGTCAACGGGGGGCAAACGCGGGCGGTGACGTCCTGAAACACGCCGTTGTTGTTTTGTAACAGATAACTTTTGGGAGAAGCTGGAAACCGATCGGCCGACACACGTCCACCCACAAATACATCCTGGTCACCATCGTGGTCATAGTCAGCGGTTGCGAGGGTAGCCACCAGCGACTGAACCGTGGCTGGAACTGCGTTTGGACTGATGGTAAAACTTCCTTTGCCGTCGTTTAAGAACAATTTGGGCGGAAGCATCAGGTTGCCCCGGTATTCAGTGCTGCCACCGGCTACGAATAAATCGAGGTCGTGGTCGCCATCGGCGTCGAACAGTTCAGCGGCCAGGTCTTCCTCATCTTTGGCTCCCGCTAGTACATCTGTTCCGGTAAATGTGCCCGCTGCGTTTTGGATAAACAGTTTGCCTGGTTGCCGGGCCGCGCCACCGACAAAGAAATCGGTTAAGCCATCGCCGTTTACGTCGCCCGTGGCTAAACACGGTCCTAGCTGCGAATACTTTTGCGGTTGAAGCCGACGCTGGTAATAGTCGAAAAATGGCGTTTCCTGATGTCGAAAGTCGAGCGTTGCCGCCTTAAATAAGGAAGGCGAAGTGGTGACTAACTGCCTATTGTCGGCTTCCTGGCTATCGGAGAGCCGCAACGTCAGGAACTGGTTTACGGTTACGTTCTTTAATAATTGAGTACGCCCATTGGGCCAAATGATGCGTAGGGAATCGGCCCGACGGCGATTGCCCAGGCCGATGTGCAACCGCGTGTCAATGGTGGACAGGTACCCCCGAACCAGCGATTGCTCGAGCAACTGGGTTTCGTTGCCCGTGTATATAATGACTTTAGCACCAATGCCGGATAAATTGGCTCGCTCACCGGCCAGGCTGATGGACAAAAAATTGTTGGTTGTATCGGCTTTCGTTTGGCGAAGGTCGTTCCGGTAGACGAAAGCTTCGCGGTTCATGTTGTTCACGACGAGATCAAGATCGCCGTCGTTATCGAAGTCTGCATAGGCGGCCCCGTGCGAAACGGAGGGCGTTTCCAGACCAACAGCGTTGGTTTCGTCGGAGAACGTCAGGTTCCGGTTATTGCGCATGAACACGTTACTTGGCTCAACGCTCCCGTAGGTGTCCAGTTTTTCGCGCAGGTTACGTATCGTTGCCGCATCGGCTAACGGGTTGCTGGTAGCTCCGGCGAATTGGTAGTCAGGTTGACTAGTTTCCTGCCGAAACATCACGAAATCGCTGTTGGTCAGGTCGCGGGCTAAGCCGTTGGTGACGTGCATATCTTTCCAGCCGTCGTTGTCAAAATCGGCCATCAGTACGCTCCAGCTCCAATCGGTTTCCGACATACCGGCCAACTGGCCAATTTCACTAAAGATCGGTTCAGCCATAAGGCCGTTCTGACGGATTCCCTGGTTCAGTTGCAGCATGTTGCGCGAGTATTCGGGCTCATAGCCCAAACGCTGCTGCACATCGAACTTTTCGGGGCTGACACCGGTGAACATTAACTTCTTGCGCTCGTTGGTCGGGGGCGACATATCCAGCACGGCCAGGTCGGGCAGCAAGTCGTTGTTTATGTCGGCGGCATCGACGCCCATGCTGTTATAGCTCTGGTGTTTGGCCGCTCTGGTTAAGCAGTTTACGAACTTACCATTGCCGGTATTAAGCCAGAGTACGTCATTGCTAATGTAATCATTGGCTACGTACAGGTCAGGCAGGCCATCCTGATTGGCATCGGTCACCACAACGCCCAGGCCATAGCCGTCTTCCCGGATGCCCGCTGGGAGAGAAACGTCTGTAAAGTGCACTTTGGCTCCTATTTCTTGCCCGCGCGAAGCAGAGGCTAAGCTTACCGGGCCGTCATTACGGTATAGCTTATCGGCGGCAGGAGAAGTACCCGTTGTGTCTTTCGGTACTAGTTTGTTAGGCTGCGGATTGTACAACTGGTGATTGAGCAGGTACATGTCCAGATCGCCATCCTGGTCGTAGTCGAGGAAAGCGGCCTGAGTCGAGTAGCCGGTATCGGCTAAGCCGTATTGTTCAGCCTCTTCAGTAAAGGTTAAATTGTGTTGGTTGATAAAGAGTAAATTCTTGCGCTTTTGCGGATCGGCTGAGTGCGAAACGCAGACGTATATGTCCTGAAACCCATCGGCATTGATGTCGATGACGCTAACACCCGTACACCAGACCCGGGTCTGGATGCCCGCTTTGTCGGAAATATCTTCAAACTGAAACGAAGTTGATTCGTTCGTCCCCTTATTGATATATAGTTTACTAGACACCTGGCTACCGGCGAAGAACACATCCTGGAGACCATCGTTGTTGAAGTCGCCTACGCCCACGCCCGCGCCGATGTACATGTACTCGTTATTATAAAAATTAACCGAATCGCTTTCGGTGAGCTGGTTATTGAACGTAATGTTGGTTTGCGAGGCCGGAAGCTGCGTGAACCCTAATCCAGCGGTGGATCGTCTGGATTGACAGGAAGTAAGCAATAACCCAAAGCAAAGCAAAGCCGCTGGCCCCAACAGAAATGGCCAGTTGCTCTGCTTTGATTTGGAAAAGTAAGTACTCATGTTACAGAAACCGTACGACGTTACAGCATTAATAATAAGCGACGGTAGGCCAGCCGCCGGACCACGTAAACCGAACGGTTTCCAATTTTGGATTACCATTGTCATTGCCGTCATAATAGTGCACCGAACCGTTTTGAGTGCCAGCTATGCGTGACAATTGACCGGGCCCGATGTAGCGTCCCTGGGTGCCAAGCACAAAGGAACCACCTCCTGAGGTCAGCGACCGTCCATTCTTATCAACGAAAGGGCCGAAAGGACTTGATGAGCGCCCGACCACAATATAGTACGTACTGTTGGCCTGGCGGCAGCAGTACCCTCGGTTTACGAATAAATAGTAATAACTGCCTTCTTTAATCAGGCAGGGGGCTTCCCAGTCGGCTCCACCACCACCGGCCACGATGGTTCGGCCACCCGTTGGCTTGCCCGTTGAAGGGTCAATCCTATACACACCGATGCCCGCGAAAAACGACCCGTAGGCCATGTAAACGCTTGATCCATCGACCAGAATTGACGGATCAATGGCGTTGACGTCCGAATTAGACGACGACCGCACGACCTGGCCTCGATCGGTCCATTGCGCACCCGAGGTTGGAATTGTTGGGGCGGTGACTAAGCCAATGGCCGAGGTCGACGAACCAAAGGTCGAACATGAGTAATAGACGTTCCAACGACCGTTGAAATAGGCCGCGTCGGGTGCCCAGAATTGAGTGCCGAAGCCTGGTACGGCACTGTTGATCCAACTGGGTATCGTTCTGAATACGTTACCCGCTCCTCCCCAGTTTACCAGGTTGGTTGACGTGCCAATGGGCAGGTAGTCGCCGGTATTAAACACAAAATAGTTGCTTCCACTCCGGGCAATCGTACTTGGATCGTGCGAAGGTACATTACCCGAAACCCGGGCGTTGGCGTTGCTGCGCTGCTGGTCGGGCTCAACAGTGCTAACCTGAGGTTCGGGCTGGCAGGAAAGGCCAAGCAGGACCGATGCGCTGAGCAGAATGGATGTTGTTTTCATAAAAAGGGTTGGATTTAGGAATAGTTAAAAAAACTCGTAAGTAACTGATAGTTAAAGGTGCGGACGCCTAAATAGGCTCTGCTTGTTATTTCTTTTTACCCCAAATAGCGGTACCTACGTTGTTCAGCCCCGTGAATACAATCGTTTCTTTTCGATTCTCCCAATCCCGGCCTTTTTGCACATATACCTGATCGGTAAAGCCGTTGCTGTAGCTTAGCTTAAGCCAGGGAGGTGTATACGTCCATTTGCTGGCTGGGTCAGTGTTCATGGTGCCATCGGCATTGATCGCCAAGGGGGCCGATGTCTGAAAATCGGGCGATGTTTGCTCTTTGTCATACCCCGGTACCACCCGATAGCCTACTATAATCTGCTCCCAGTTGCCCACCAGGTCGGCTTGTGCCACGGTGGCATTGTCCTCGTAAGCGTACCGTTCCGGCGATACGACAGGCCAGCCGTCGGGCGTCCAGAAGATCTTGCGTACGTGCAGATCCATGAAGTATTTATCGACCCCCGGCCGGCCCTGGTGCGCCATGTAATACTGCCCGTTGGTTTCAAACACCGAACAGTGTGCAACGCCCTGCCAGCCGCTGTGGCCGCTGAACTGATACGGCGCCAGAATCATCGGCCCATGATCAATGTCGTCGTTGAGGTTCTTACCTTCGAAATCAAAAAAAGGTCCGTTGGGGCTGTCGCCCCGGCCTACGCGTACGTTGTATTTAGTTTCGAGCCAGTCGTAGGCGATGAAGAGGTAATATTTTTTGAGCGTTGGGTTATAAATGATTTCGGGCCCTTCGATATTACCGTTGTAGCGCCCGTTTGTAAACCCACGGTTGGCAATGCGCTTCCCTTTGTCGCCGGGCGATTGGGCCATGCCCGTACCAGGATTGAGCGGCAGTACGTAGATGCCATCGTAGCCTGAGCCGTAGTGCATCCAGTGTTCGCCCGTTGGCGTTACCACCACCGATGGGTCAATGGCGTTGGTTTGTGGATTATTCTGGCATTTGGAGCTAACGACAATGCCCTTATCGGTCCACGGACCTTCGGGGTTAGTAGCGGTGGCCAGCCCGATAGCGCTCAGTTTACACTGATCCGATGACAATGAATAGTACAGCCGTAACTCATTGCCTACCTGCATGATGTAAGGCGCCCATAACGCATCGTTGGGTTTGCCTCCACTTTGTTTGATGTAGTCTGAAGCCTCTTTGGGTAAGCCGCTGTTGAATACCCAACCCACAAAAAACCACTGTACCAGATCTTTCGATTTACGGATTTGAATGCCCGACCGGACCGCCGTACCATAGGCAACGTCTGTATTGTAGCAATAATAATAATCGCCGATCTTAAGGATGGATGGATCGTGTACGTTGTAAGGCCCCCATCTCAGATAATTCGTAGCGGCCGAAACATCGGCATACGTATCATTGATCGAGTTGATGTCAAACGTTGGGGCAGGAGGAACAGGCACCGTCGGACCCGTAGGCGTTTGCGTGACGTCGTCTTTCTTACACGAAACGAGCCATAACGCACTGGCCAGCATAACGATGAGCGAAAACGAAACAGGTCTGAGCATGGGTTTGGTAGTTGGACACGTAGAGACCGGTACGCCGGAGCGGCAACACCTTGCGTCTCCGGCGTACCGGTCTCTGCATTAATACGTATTGTTCTGCTTGGTACCGGGATTGTTATCAATCTCCCGCTGCGGAATGGGGTACAGATCCCGACCGGGTTGGTAGGACGTGAACTCGGGGTCCCGCTGCTTTAGCTCAGCTAGTTTGGTCGGATTTTGTAGCCAGCCCCATCGCCGGATGTCGTCGAAGCGGTGCCCCTCCAGGGCGAATTCCAGCAGGCGCTCATGGGCCAGTTGATCCCGGAATTGCTCCTGGGTCATGTTCGGTTTCGCTTTGGCCAGGTCGGGCAGTCCGACGCGGTTGCGAACCTTCTGCACGTATTGAACAGCGTCGGCTGTTTTGCCGGTTTCGTTCAGGCACTCGGCATACATCATCAGCACATCAGCGTAACGCAACAGTCGCTCGTTAATGCCCGACCGCCAGTCGTATTCATCAGCGCGGCCGTTGTCGAAGTTCTGATATTTGCCGCAGAAAATGTCATTCAGGTCAGCGGGGTTATTAGCGTACTTCACCGAAAATTCAACACCGTACAGCTTCAGGCCTGGTTTGTTATACAGGATGGTCGATACCAAACGAGGGTCGTCTTGCCCAGCCGTTGTTTTTTCGAGCAGGAACTCGTTGAAGAGGGAGCGAGTTGGCTGCACGTCGGTCCATCCAAAACCGCGGGGGGCATACGTAATGGCCCGACCCGTTGTGCGTCCCCAACCCGGCGCTGGTTCGCCACCCCAGTTAAACTCGGTGCCGCCCGCATCGCGCGAGAACTGTACTTCAAAGAGCGACTCTTTATTGTTCTCGTTTCGTTCGGTGAAATTATCGTGATAATCAGCGACCAGGTCATAAACGCCGAGGTCGATAATGGCTTTGAACTGAGCGGCAGCCTCGGTATACTTTTTGTTGAACAGATACGACTTGCCTAAAAAGCCTAAAGCGGCTCCTTTGGTAGCCCGGCCAATCTGGCCTTTGTCGGCACCGGTCACGTCGACGTACGAAACGGGCAGCATGGTGGCTGCTTTCGTGAAGTCGGCAATGACCTGTGTCCAGCCTTCTGCTTCCGTCGACTGCTTCACGAAAAAGTCAGCTTTCGATTTAACCGACGTCGTCGGCAACGCTACGTTACCGAACAAATTCACCAAGTGATAGAAGTACAACCCACGCAGGAAATAAGCCTGACCGAGTATACGTGTCTTGAGCGCTTCGTCCATGGTGATGTTGGGTACATTGTCGAGCACCTGGTTGGCTTTCGCTACACCTTCGTAGTAAGCCCCAAAGGCAAAGCCATAGAGAGCGTCGTCGGCGGTGCCCAGGGCAAACTTCCCCATGTTGTACATGGCTGGCCAGGGGCTGTTGCTTCTGACGTCGTCGCCCCGCAGATCGGTGAGCGCATTACTCGACCGCATATAGCCACCGTCAACGGCCAGGCTTAGATACGTAGCGTTAAGGCCTTTTAAGGCCTCGTCCTGATTACGCCAGAAGGTAGAGGACGTTTGCTGGTTTGGGTTGACCTGCTCCAGTTGTTTCTGACACGCCACGGTCATCGCAACCGTCAGGGTGGCCAGTATAAGTGATTTGTTAACGAGTTTCATGTGTAAGTGCCGCTTCGGCAGCCTGATAAGGGTGAGCGATTACAGTCCGATTTGCAAGCCAATAAGAATCGAGCGGGGATTGGGGTAAGAGCCCCAGTCAAAACCCCGGCTGAAAAGTCCGTCGCTGTTGAAGTCAGGGTCCAGACCCCGGTATTTCGTGATCAGGAACACGTTCTGGCCGGACACGTAGGCCCGAAGGCGGCTAATGCCTTTAATTTTGGCCAGCGCCGATGCCGGCAATGTGTAGCCGATCTGCGCGTTTTGTAGCCGGGCATACGAGCCACTTTCTACGAATCGGTCCGAATCGCGGTTGTTGGTGTTGGGATCACCAATGATTGGGCGCGGTACGTTCGTGTTGGTGTTGGTTGGAGTCCAGAAATTCAGCGCGTCAACGCTGGCGTTACCGTATTGCAGGTTCATCAGATCCCGGTAGATGCCGTTGTACACTTTGTTACCGGCATTGCCCTGCACGAAAAACGATAAATCGAAGTTGCGGTAAGAAGCATTGAAGTTCGCGCCAAAATACACCTTTGGAATGGCTGATCCGAGATACACGCGGTCCGTTGCACTGATTTGCTTATCCCCGTTCGTATCCACGAACTTGATGTCGCCGGGAGCCGCATTAGGTTGCGTTGCGTGGTTTTTTACCTCCTCGGCCGTCTGGAAGATGCCTTCCGTGCGGTAGCCGAAAATCTCACCCACCGAATGGCCCACTTCTGTTTTACTGGCAGCCCCGTAGATTGGGTTATTGTTACCGCCCAGCTCCAGCACCCTGTTGGTCAGCGTGTGAACATTACCTGAAATCTCGTACTGGAAATCGCCCGAACGCTTGCGGTAGGCCCCGGTAAATTCAATACCGTAGTTCCGAACGGAGGCCGCGTTAGTGGTAATGGTGGCGTTGGTAGCTCCTACTGAATACGGAATTGGGACAGGGGCCAGCATGTCGTAGGCGCGGTTATCGAAATACTCGGCCGTAAACGACAACCGATCCTGCAGCAAGCCCATATCGATGGCTACATTCGTTGTTCGCTTCGACTCCCATTTAATGTTCGGGTCGACCACCTGCGTCCGCGTTGCGCCGGGCACCAAAACGTTGTTGAAGACGTAACCCGCGTTGGTGTTAATGTACGAATCGAACAGGTAATCACCGATGTTCTGGTTCCCCAGGGTCCCGTACCCCCCGCGCAGTTTCAGCGTCGTGAAGATTTCGGGTAGTTTTATATCGTTGTGGATGTTCCAGGCTGCGGCTACTGACCCAAAATTACCAAACCGATAGTCGGGGCTGAACCGCGACGAACCATCGCGTCGGAAGTTAACCGTCAGCAGGTACTTGTCGGCGAAGTTGTAATTTACCCGGGCCAGCGTTGAAATCAGCGTCGAGTTAAACTGCGTACCGGTCACGGTTCGGGAGCCGCTTTCTTCGATACCAGCGCCTAAGGTTTTAATATAGGGTTCGGTCAGGCCGCGCAGACTACCGTATACGCCTTCAAACACCCCTTTTTGATACGTATAACCCGCCAGGAAGTCGAGTTTGTGTTTGCCAAACTCATGCAGATACGTAAGCGTATTCTCGGCCAGGCCAATGGAGTTCTGGGTTACGTTCTGATTGTATATGGCAATGGCCTGCAGATAATAGAACCCCAGATCGTATTTCGGCTCGAAGTACTGGTAATTGGAGTTCGTATTGTCGTAGCTGAGGTTAAGCCGGTATTTGAGGTTCTTCAGAATCTCGGCTTCGCCCCAGACATTGGTCAGCAGGCGGTTACGTTTCTCGGCTCCTCGAAGGAGTGAATTCATGCCCACTACATTCAGCGTAATCGCTCGCTGGGTGATGTTGTCGCTACCGCCGAAGCCGCCTAACCGATTCGGGTCGTACACGGGCATAGTCGGGATGGCCGTGAGCAGGTTGGTTACGGCTCCGCCGAATACGGCATGGTCACGGGTACTTTCTGCCCCAATTTTTTCGGAATTGGTGTAAGCGATCTTCGCGCCAAAGTTGAAGATGCCTTTCTTGCCGACGAGGTTGGTATTCAGTGAGTAACGGGTGTAGTTCTGGGGGCCGGTCACTGTACTGCTTTGATCGAAATAACCTAAGCCAACGCTTCCCCGCAAGGCTTCGGTACCGCCCGAAAAGTTAAGGTTATGATCTTGAATGTAGCCCGTCTTTAAGCCTACTTTCTGCCAGTCGGTATTAACGTTGCTGATGAATGCCGGGTTAGCCGGGTCATTACCGGGGGCAAGGCTCAGCCCTGCGTTGGTTTCGGCCGCCCGCACTACGGTCTGATAGCCCACGCGGTCGAGTACGGGAATGCTACGGTAAATCTTGTTGGAGCCAGCGTAGCCATTATAATCTACCTTCAGCGGTCCTGCTTTGCCTTTCTTCGTCGTGATGATAACGACACCAGTAGCCGCGCGTGATCCGTAAATCGCTCCCGCCGACGCATCTTTCAGGACCTGGATCGACTCGACATCATCCGGTGAAAAGTCGAATGGATCGTTGACGGGGACGCCATCGATGACGAAAAGTGGCCCGTTGTTACCAAACGAGCTAATTCCGCGAATTTTGATCTGCACAAACCCGCCCGGTTCGCCGGAACTTTGCACCGTTACGCCGGCTACCTGCCCTTGTAGTTGCTTGGCAATGTCATACGATGCCGTTTTGCGGGCATCGTCCACTTTTACAATGCCTACCGACCCCGTCAGGTCTTTCACTTTTTGCGTGCCATAACCGACCACGACGACCTCGTTGAGCGTCTTATTATCAGCAACCAGCGTAATAGTAATCTGGCTGGACGAGCCGACGACAACTTCCTGCGATTGATAACCTACGAAGCTGAAAATCAGGGTTGACTTAGCGTCCGGTACGGTGATACTGAACTGTCCTTTGGCATCGGTGGTTGCCCCCCGTGAGGTACCTTTCAGCAGTACGTTCACGCCGGGAAGCGCGGCTCCGGCTTCGTCTTTGACGGTCCCCGAAACGGTAACTTCGGCAGCTAGTACGTTGCCTGGTCGTGCAGAAAATATAAATCCATTCTCAGGTAGCGGTGCGGCACAAAGCGATGGCGGCACCGAAAGCGCCAGAGGTATTAACGTTATACCGGCCATAGCCCGAATACGTTTAGCTGATTGTCGATGTTTTTTCATGTGTTTGCTGGAATTTTTGGACAAAAACGTCCCTGACACCCTTTTCAGGGCGTTTCTCGATTAAGGGGAAATGATTTGGAATTAATGAGGCTGACAGTGATACCGTCAGTGATGACGTTTACCAGGTGTTACATACGCATCCGTAGTTAAGGGTTGACGACAGGACTCCGCGTAAAAGAAGATCTGGATCGCGTTAAATGGATTCAGCTAACGTTAACTCAGGCAGGAAGTTGAAGAAGCCGTTCTGGAACTTTAAGTACTCTTCGGTATTGAGAGTAAACAGCTGGGCTTTTTTGGTTACTGAGTTCGCGTCTTTCTCGCCTGTGCTTTGTAGCAATCCGGTGGACAAAATTTTTCGGCTAAAATTTCGGCGATCAAGACTGGTGTCATAAATAGCTTCGTATAACTTCTGAAGCTGCGGAATTGTGAATTTTTCCGGGAGTAGCTCAAAGCCAAGCGGGTGCAGGGCCGCTTTATACCGCAACCGCTGGAGAGCCGCATCGACTATCGAATCATGGTCGAAGATGAGAGCGGGCCTGTTTTTTAAACTAATCCAGGAGGCATTGTGGGCCCGAATCGCGTTCCCGTCCTGCTCCTCAATGTTCACTAATGCGTAGTAAGAGACCGACACCGTCCGCTCGACAGGATCGCGGTCAACCGCTCCAAATGTTTGAAACTGTTCTAAGTAATTACTGTCAAGGCCGGTTAAATTGTACAAAATTCGTCGGGAAGCTTCCTCCAAGTCCTCTTGTTCTCCTAAGAAGCCTCCCATGAGCGACCATTTGCCGTATTCAGGCTCGAAATTCCTTTTTATCAACAGTAAATTCAATTCCTCGCCATCAAATCCGAAGATGATGCAATCCAGCGCAAGAAGTATTCTGGAGGTATGTTTGTAGTGCACCCTCATAGGCAAATAGGCTTAGGTGAATAGGGAGATCGCGTTTGCTTAACACATTAATAGTGTGTTAACGACACAATTATAGATAAGTAATTTCGATTCTCCAAATAGTACCAAAAAATTTTTAGGGATATATATCAATTTATAATTAATTGTAAAAAAACGGTACAAGGTTATCTACAGGGATAAATGTGTTAAATTCGGCGAAAAAGTTTTTTCGGCTTTTTGAAGAAAATAGAGCTGATGATACGAGTAAAATATTTTAATAAATAAGGCAGTTTACGCTCTGTACTTAATTAGTGTACTAATGATGAGTATTTATACTTAACTTATTGGTGACCGTACTGGTAAGGTTTTGTTGCAACTTAGCCATAAAAAAAGCGCACTATGTAGAAGTGCGCCGTACATTGAATTTTGGTGTCGTTAATCTATCTCGACGGTCCGCTCGCGGGCAATGGCTGCCTGACGAGGCTCTTTTGTTTCTGTGGGTGCAGTTAATAGTTCTGCTTCAATGTCTTCGACCGCAGGCTTCATATCCTGAAATTTACCTTTAGGAAGCCAGTACGCCAGCAAACCTACGTAAGCTGCAGCTAACCCGGCCGCTGTCCAGCCTACAACCGGATGCTTGGTCCACTGTCGGGTAGCAATACCACCGAAGCCAGCCACAAAAGGAACCATATACCACGGGTCATTCAGGCGCCGGGCTATGACATAACCAGCAGCCGCTGTTGCCCCCAAAATACCCGTAGCCAGGGGAACATCGCGTTCGTCGTTGCGCTCCCATACGCCCAGGGTCAGCAACGTATCGGGCGTGCCTACCACCGTTGCCGCCGTCAGCCAGCCTGCATAGAGACTGACCGGAATGCGTAGATACGTTTCGGGGGCTGGTACGTCCGTTTGGCCAATTTCCAGACTCTGGTGAAGGCCCAGGGCAACGGGCAGGTTTAGCTTCGTCGTCAGATCCGAGATGACCACACTGCGGGCGTCATTTTGCGAGAAGAAGCGTCCAAAGACGGCGTTGAGTGTCCAGCTAGCCAACCACCACGGAATAGCCTTTTCGTAGCGTGGGTTATTTGACTGAGAACGTAAAGCCTGATGCACCAGCAAAGCACCCAATCCTGAGTAAACTGTTGACCAGACGACGGCGAACGACCAGCCCGATGGAATAATTAAATTATTGTCAAATACTTTCTGATACTCAACCGGCACGTCGTACTCAGGCGCCGATTCGTCCTGGATCTGCTCACGATTTTGTTGGCGCGAGCGTCGGCTGGATGTCGTTGTATAGATGATACTACCAACCGCAAATACGGCGGTGGCAATTCGCCAGAATGATGAGTTTTTCATGGGAGTTGTGAAAACAGAGTCTGTATAGGTGAGTACTGTTGAGCGAAGTTTGAAACTTCGCTCTAGTGTTATCCGCCGGGTGACCGGTGCCATCTCTGACCGGTTCCATCTTTAACTAGAACGGAACGTCAATATGCTGTGGTCACAGATAACACCGGTCAGAGACCGGATAACGCCCGAGCAGAGTCTAAGACTATGCTCAACTTGGCTTACTCAAACGGCTTTTTAGAGTTCCGGACGCAAATCGACTCACGCCAACGCTTCCTCGACTTTCGATTTCACGTCATGATACGTGCCGTTCAGCGAGTCGGTTACTGAGGCCAGTGCGTTTTTCGCCGACCGCCCGGCCGATTTAGCTTTGTAGCGGTAACGTGCCCGATCAATTGCATTGGTGTTGTTGTAGGCCGCCAGTAGGGCCGCTACACTAACAACTACGCCCGCTGCTACGCCAATGGTCCAGGCGATGGTTTTTTGCTGTTTTTTAACGGCTTCGCTGTCTTTACGTTCGTTGTTATAGCGCATCATAGCGCCGGTCATCTCGGGCGGTGCTACGTAGCCCATGATTTCGTACATCTTATTCTTCGCGCCACCCGGTATCACTTTCGACTCCCCTTTCAGGAAGGCCTTGTAGCCATCGCGAGCCACCATGACAGGGTCCTGCAAACTGTCGGTTATGACCGTATCGGCAGCCCCGGCCTTGTTAAAGAAGTCGGTATCGGTTGCGTTCGGCATCAGGGCCGTCATCGTTACGTTCGTGTCCTTGAGTTCGTTGTTCATCGACAGGGTGAACGAGTAGATGTAAGCCTTCGTAGCAGCATAGACTGTTTGCAACGGAAAAGGCACAACGGCGACCAACGAAGACAGGTTAAGAACACGCCCTTCGTTCCGAGCTACCATGTCTTTCAGAAACAGCTTCGTCAGGTGCGTGAACGTGACGACGTTGAGGTGAATGAGTTCAGTTTCTTTTTCCCAATCGGTTTCGGTGGCAAACTTACCATAGGTACTAAGGCCAGCGTCATTGACCAAATAATTGACGGTGATACCCTGGCGTTTCACTTCGTCGTATACTTCCTGGGCCGAGTTTTCCTGCGAGAGGTCTTTGCCAATTACGGTAATCTGCTGGGTACCGTAATTACTCCTGAAAACGTCAGCCAGCCGGTTCAGGGTGTCGTCGCTGCGGGCGACCAGCACTAAATTATAACCATCCTGGGCAAATAGTTTAGCTAATTCCTGACCAATGCCACTGGAGGCTCCGGTAATAAGGGCGGTTTTTCCTGTTTCTGTGTTCATAACAATTGAGCGATTAATGAATAGTATACCGCTTTATGAACTCCCATCTGCCGAAGTTGTTTTCGGGCTGCTGAACTTGACGATTAGGCCTTTGGCGCAGGGATTTGAGCAAATCTGTGACAAAATGGCGTTTTTCTGGTTGAATAAGTAGTCGCTAGAAACGTTATGAAAAGTTTATTAGTAACCTTACTTCTGTTAGGAGTGGTACTGGTTGGCTGTTCGCCATACCGCATCGTACAAAATCAGGTTGACAATGCCGCAGCCTGGTCGTCTTATCGAACTTTTGCCTTTGTCGATACAAACCGCATTGAGTCGACACCGCGCGATACGTATCAGGCGGTTATGGAGCAGGTCAAGCAGGCTGTTGTGGCCCAGATGGCGGCCCGTGGCTATCAGCAAACCAAGGATAATCCCGATTTGCTGGTCAACTTGGGCGCTGTAGTAAAAGAAAAGACCCAGACGCGCCCAACCACGATCTACGAAGCGCCCCTGTACATTGGTCAACGGCGTTACTCGTGGCGCAGTCAGGAGGTACCCGTCGCTACCTATAAAGAGGGAACGGTAAACTTACACGTAGTTGACGCTCAGCGGAATGCGCTGGTATGGGATGTGGCTGTATCGAGCGTGTTGAACCGGCGTGGTGTTACGCCCCAGCAGATCGAAGATGCCGTCGGTAAAGTATTCGAAAAGTTTCCGTCGAAGGGCGCTTGAAACGACTTAGATTTTGTCTAACCATGAGGCCTATCTGATTAGTTGAGCTTTGACTCAGTCAATCAGATAGGCCGCTGACTGCAATAAGCTTTTATTGTATGTATGCCATTGGTTATCAGTGGTCATAACAGGATGATTTTATGTCAGATATCATCATAAACCTAAAAATCTTACCAGTAAATAAGTATCTATCATCAATCAGCCTGAAACTTAGTCAACACATTACATTGTGGAGTAAACAAGTATATTTTTGATGGTCAAGCCAGAAGATGGGTATCAATGTTTAGGGGTCTGTTGTAGTTGATAACGTTCTGGCTAAGTGCTATTAAGTAATCTAAGTTGCATGAAAGGCAGTTGATACGATCACAAAAAAGACATAGCTCAGAGCAGGCGTACCTTTGAGCTGCGAAAACAACGATAACCTGCTCTGGCTATGTCTGAAAAAGTGATTGCAATT